>JBKDOR010000051.1:0-15470 GCA_046342775.1 Synechococcaceae cyanobacterium | reverse complement strand
GGATGAAATCAACCGTGCTTTCGAACTGTCCCCCTCCTGGTACGTCGAAGCTCTGACCTACATCAAGAACAACCACGGCATCGCCGGTGATCCTGGCGTGATCGCCAACAACTACATCGACTACGCCATCAACGCCCTCGTCTGAGACGCGTTGCTTGCACGAGCGCTCCAAGGGCCCGCAAGGGCCCTTTTTTTGGCGTTTCAGCAGGCTGGGGCACCACTGCAATGCGGCAAACAGCCTGAGGTTCGCAAGCAGCTGGGGCCCACGCGGCAGGGTGCTGGGCTCCTGGTTTGCGCGTAATTTGTGTGACTCCCTAGGGCTGCGGGGTTTATTGAGTGGTTCTCCGAGCTGGTTCCTGCCTGGGGTGACGATACGTCGATGTCGAATATCCACGTCAACTTGGCGATCGCTGCATCAAAGGCCCAGTCCTCTTGGACTTGGAGCATGAACGCTGATCTGCTGCCGGCCCTGCCAGCGAGTCGGGGCTTTGTACTTGGCAATCGATGAACATTGGCCCCATGCAGTTCTGGTCAGGCATGGTGGCGTTTTCCGCGTCGGTGTCGGTTTCTGTCACCCCGGCTGGCAGTGATTGCGGCAGTGCTGCCGCGGTGGCAGCATCAGGATCGTGTTGTCCATCACGAGGACCCGCGTCGTGTCGACCATGCCTGGCCTGGCGGCGCTCTCTGCCACGGGCGGCAGCCCCGAGACCCCGGCCGGCTCCGCCGAGGCAAGCGCCGGCGAACCGATCAGCGAAGGCGAAGCGCTTCGCCGTCTGCGCCAGACCGAAGACCAGTCGTTGCAGTACTATGCCGCCTGGTGGCTGGGGCGCATGCGCAGCCGCCACCCTGAGGCCGTGCCGTTGCTGCGAACCGCTCTGCGCCAGCGCCAGCCCCGCGATCCCGCCGCCGGAGTGGAGCACAACGCCGTGGCCCGCAACGCCGCCCGCGCCCTCGGCAAGCTGGGCGATGCCAGCGCCATCCCCGACCTGCTGGCCACGTTGGACGATGAGGACGATGGCCTGCGCGAAGCCGCCGCCCGGGCCTTGGGCGAACTGCGGGCCCAGCAGGCTGTTCCTCCCCTCTGCGCCCGCCTGGCCAGCGGACCCTGCGGAGCAGGGGCCCCCTTGCCCAACAGCCCCCGCCTGCGGGAACCCTGCGAAGCGCTGATTGAAGCCCTCGGCGACATCGGCTCCAGCACTGCCGCCGTGCTCTCGGTGATCGAGCCCTTCTGCGACCACGAGCGGCCCCTGATTCGCAGCGCCGCGGCCCGCGCCTTGCTGCAGCTCAGCGGTGATCCCCGCTGGGGCCAGTTGCTGCTGGAGCTGCTGCGGCACCCCCAGTTGCAGGTGCGCCGCGCGGCGCTGATGGACCTGGGCGCCGTGGGCTGGCGGCCCGCCTTGGAGCCGATCCGCGCCACGTTGGCGGAAAACAGCCTCAAGCTGATCGCCCTGCGTGGCCTGGCGGAGCGCCATCCAGACGGCCAGCGTCTCGCGAGCCAGCATTCAGACAGCGACTTGCCAACCCGGGACCTTCCAGACAGCGGACCGCCAGACAAACAGGGTCGTGACAGCCAGCTTGACGAGGCCCTCGAAGCCGTTCTGGATGTGATGGATGCCCTGCTCTGAATCGCCTTCGATGCCCCTGGCCAGTCAACCGCTGATCGACGCCGTCGACAACGCCTCCAGCGCCGATGACTTGCTGCGTGCCGTGCGGCAGCTGGCGGCCTTCAGCCATCCCGGCGTCGAGCGTCAGGCCCTCTCCTGCCTGGTGCAAGTGCTGGGATACAACAATCCCGGCGCCGCGGTGGCGGCTGTGGACGGCTTGATCGCGGCCGGGCCCGCCGCCGTCGAGCCTTTGCTGGAGGGTCTGGACGATCACAACTACGGTGCCCGCGCCTGGGCCGTGCGGGCCTTGGCCGGTATCGGTGACGTGCGTGGCCTGGAGTTGCTCGAACAGGCCCTGGGCCAGGACATCGGTCCGAGCGTGCGCCGGGCCGCGGCCCGGGGCCTTGGTCAGCTCCAGCTGGAGAGCCTGACGGCGGAGGGGGCCGAAGCGGTGCGCGAACGCTGCCTTGTGGCTCTGGAGCGCAGCGAAACCGATGGCGAATGGGTGGTGCGTTACGCCGTCAGTGTGGCCCTGGAGAGCCTGGCCCTCAGCCTGCCCCCTGGCGATGGCCGGCGTCTGCGCGCCTGCGCGGCCCTGGGGCGGCTTCGCCATGCTCACCATGAGGACGCGTTGGTGGTGCGCCAACGCGCCTCTCTGGCCCTGCGACGCCTGGATCAGGCCGTGTCTTCCCTCTGCCGATGAGCAAGCCTGCGCAGCCCCAGCCTCTCCGCGAGGTTGCCCATCCGTCGTCCGGTGCTCCGATCCGGCTGTTGTTTGTCTGCCTCGGCAACATCTGCCGCTCCCCAGCGGCAGAGGGCGTGTTCCTGCATCAGATCGCCGCCGCCCACCTGACGGATCGCTTCGTGGTGGATTCCGCCGGCATCGGCGGCTGGCACGTGGGCCAACCGGCCGATCCGCGCATGCGGGCCGCCGCTGAGCGTCGTGGCATTTCCCTGCCCAGCCGGGCTCGGCAGCTGGAGGCGGGGGATCTGCGGCGGTTTGATCGGATCCTCACCATGGATGCGGAGAACCTGGCTGCCGTGCGGCGGCTGGAGCGGATGCACGGCGGATCAGCGGTGCTGGAGCCGATGACGCGCTACTGCCGCCGCTTTCAGGTGGATGATGTGCCCGATCCGTACTACGGCGGGGCCGACGGCTTCGAGCACGTGCTGGATCTGCTTGATGACGCCTGCGCCGGTTTGCTGGAGAGCCTCAACGGCGCGCAACCACACTGAACAACGGACCACAGCACGCCTCGTGCCTCGGACGTCGCCCCGGCCGCAGTGGGGGGGTAGGCCGTGCCGTGGTCGCGGCACCTGCCACGGCAGGCGCATGCCGCGGGACTCAGTGGTGCTCGAAGCGCGGGGCGAGGTGGGGGGTCGCATCAGCCAGGGTCCGCCTCCGCAGGGGTGGGCCAGGCGTCCTCGGGGATGCGTTGCCGCACCAGATCCAGCAGCGCTTCGATCACCGCCTCGATGGCAAGCCCGTCGGTGCACAGCTCCACCGCATCCTCTGCCTGGCGCAATGGCGCCACCGCGCGGCTGGCATCCTGGTGATCACGGGCGGCGATGCTCTGCTCCAGCTCCGCCAGGGGTGGCACGGCAAAGCCTCGTTGGAGCAGATCGTCCGCCCGGCGGCGCGCCCGCTCCGCCACGCTGGCGGTGAGAAACACCTTGCATTCGGCATCCGGAAAGACGGCAGTGCCGATGTCGCGTCCTTCCGCCACCAGCCCGCCGAGGCTGCCCATGGCCTGCTGCTGGCGCGTCAGCGCCTCCCGCACGCAGGGCAACGCCGCCAAAGCGGAGACGGCGGCGGTGACCTCCGGCGCACGGATCGCCTGGCTGACGTCGTGGCCCTGGATCAGCACCTGCTGGTCTCCGGTCTCAGTGAGCCGCAGGCAGAGATCGAGCCCCTCCAGCAGCGGCGCCACAGCCTCGGCGTTGCCCGGGTCGCCCCCCTGGCGTTGCACCCACCAGGTGACCGCCCGATACATCGCCCCGGTGTCGAGGTAGATGAGCCCAAGCCGCCGGGCCAGCTCCCGGGTCACGGTGCTTTTGCCGGCGCCGGCGGGCCCGTCGATGGCGACGATGGGGGATCGGGGCATCAGAAATACGTGGTCGATCAGGCGACTGGATCCGCACTGCGCAGCTGCCGCCAGCAGCGGCAATCCATCCGGCCCTTGCCGATCGCTCAGCCTAGGCAAGGGCCGAAAGCTCTCCGCGCCCACCAGTTCCAGGTAATCGATCTGCAACCCCGCAGCGTGGAGAGCCTGGCGCGTCTCCCGCAGCAGCCTCTCGGCCTCGTCCACACCACCCTGGGCCCGGTGCCGCGCCGCCGCCAGCGCGGCCGGCAGGGCCAACGCCTGGTTCAGCTGCTCCCTGGAGAGGTAGCGGTTGCGGGAGCTGCAAGCCAACCCATCGGCCTGACGCACCGTGGCGCAGCCTTCGATCGCCACCGGCAGCCCCAGGTCAGCCACCACCTGGCGCAGCAGCCGCAGCTGCTGCCAATCCTTCTCCCCCAGCAGTAGGCGTGCCGGCCGCACCAGGGCCAGCAGGCGGCACACCACCGTGGCGACCCCTTCGAAATGGCCAGGGCGGCTGCGACCGCAGAGGCTGGCCTGCAACCGTTCCGGCGGCCGCACCCGGGTGATGGCCGACTCACCGCCGGGGAATACCTCCTCCACCGAGGGCAGAAATAGAGCCTCCACGCCCTCGGCGGCGGCCAGGGCCGCATCGCCGGATGGATCGCGGGGATAGCGGGCGAAGTCCTCGGCGGGGCCGAACTGGAGCGGGTTGACGAACACGCTGAGCAGCACTCTTGGCGCCAGGCCCGCCCCCCGCGTCCGGCGCGCCCGCCGCAGCAGCTGGCGATGGCCAGCGTGCAGCGCCCCCATGGTTGGCACGAAATGAACGGGGCGTTCCGGCTCCTGGCGCCGCCACGCCTCCAGTTCACGGCGGTTGCTGAGAAGGTCCACCACGCCACAAAAAAGCCCACCCACCAGATTGGCGGATGGGCGAAAGGTTGAGGATCAGAAGCTGAAGGTTGGGAGCCTTCGCCTCAATCCAGCACTTCGATCGAAACCTGGGCGATGCCGCTGGCAATCACCCCCAACTGAGAGGCGGCCCCATGGGCCAGGTCGAGGACGCGTCCGGAATGGAAGGGACCGCGATCATTGATCCGGACCACAGCGGTGCGGCCGTTGTAGAGGTTTTTGACCCGAACCCGTGTGCCGAAGGGCAAGGTGCGGTGGGCCGCTGTCATGGTGCCAGGCGTGAAGACTTCACCGCTGGCGGTGCGATTGCCGTAAAAACCGGGGCCGTACCAACTGGCCTGGCCATTGATGACACGACCCGTTGAGGTCGAAGCCACCAGGGCTTGAGCAATGGTCATCGGAGGAGCTTGTCGCAGCAGCCGATCCTCGAAGGAAGGGGGCTCTCCGACCTCACGCAGGGCCACAGCCGCAGGCTGGGACAGGTTGGGGCTGGGAATAGCCGCCATGGCGGGGGCGACGGTGGATCCGCTGATCAGGAGGGCGACGGCGCCCAGGAAACGGGAAACTCGCATGATGGACGGAATCCTCCGACTGGTATCCAATCCTTCAGTGAGAACCTGGATTCGCACTGAAGGTGGGAGATGGAAACACATCCAAGTTGAAGCCGATGTGTGTCCAAATCGTCGGTTGGGATTCCTAACTCGAATGACGACGTGAAGAAGTTAACTGCATGGACGCGGGAATTGGGGCAGGGAAATCCTCGAGATTCACTGATTAGATTTCATCATCAACGCGCGCAGCCAAGCCAGCCACTGGCACCTAGGGCCTGGAGAGGTGGCGGGCTAATCAGTAAATCTAATCAATGAGATCAGCTCGGCTGATCTTTTAATGTGCCGATCTTGAGATCGTCCACCGTTGCTGCTGGTTGGCGGGGCAGGATCAGGAGGACTCTGAGGAACCCTGGCCCCATGGATTACCGCAGCGCCGGCGTTGACGTGGCCGCCGGTCGCGCCTTCGTGGAGCGGATCCGCGCCAGCGTCGACACCACCCGCCGGCCCGAGGTGATCGGCAGCCTGGGCGGTTTCGGCGGGCTCTGCCGACTGCCCAGCGGCCTGCGGCGACCCTTGCTCGTGGCCGGCACCGATGGAGTCGGCACCAAGCTGGAGCTGGCCCAGGCCCATGGCCGCCACCACGACGTGGGCATCGACCTGGTGGCCATGTGCGTCAACGACGTGCTCACCAGCGGCGCCCAGCCCCTGTTCTTCCTGGATTACATCGCCACCGGCCGGCTCAGCCCGGAGGTGATGGCTGAGGTGGTGGAGGGCATCGCCAGCGGCTGTCGCGCCAGCGGCTGCGCCCTCCTCGGCGGCGAGACCGCCGAAATGCCCGGCTTCTATCCCAGTGGCCGCTACGACCTGGCCGGCTTCTGCGTGGCGGTGGTGGAGGAGGACGCCCTGATCGATGGCCGAGCCGTGCGGGAGGGAGACCGGATTGTGGCCATCGCGAGCAGCGGCGTGCACAGCAACGGCTTCAGCCTGGTGCGACGGATCCTTGAAGAAGAGGGTGTCGACCCCAGCGCCAGCCTGGAGCCGGGCGGTCCGTCCGTGATCGCCAGCCTGCTGACGCCCACCACGTTGTATGTGTCCCTGGTGCAGCGCCTGCTGGCCGAAGGCGTGAGCCTGCATGGCATGGCCCACATCACCGGCGGGGGCTTGCCGGAGAACCTGCCCCGCTGTCTCCCCGCCGGATTGCAGGCGGAAATCGACCCTTCCAGTTGGGAATGTCCGACCCTGTTCCGCTGGCTGCAGCAGATGGGATCAGTGCCAGAGTCGGATCTCTGGAACACGTTCAACCTCGGCGTGGGATTCTGTTTGGTGGTTCCGACTGACCAGGTGGAAGCGGCATTGGCGGTCTGCCGAATCTGTGGCCATCAGGCCTGGGAGCTCGGTTGGGTTCGCCTCCAGGCTGGCCCTGAGGGCCTGGCCGGATTGCCATCCGGACCTCTTGGAGCCAATCCAAGTCTGTAGATACCATCTACATTGGATGTAGCCGCCACATCTCCCATAGCCTGATGACCATGCTTGACAGCTCCTCCCGCGTAACGCGTCGACGTTCCTCCGCCGGCCCCGTTCCTCCCCAGCGTCCTCAGCCGCCCCGGCTGCGGGAACCCTTGCAACGCTTGCGAGAACCTGGCATCGGTGGACAGCGGCCCACCTTCTTGACACTGCGGGACCACGGCAAGGTCTACGTGGCCGATCTTCCCCGCCTGTCCGATGGCCAGCTGGTGCAGATTTTTCGGGAGGCCCAGGAGGTGTTGGAGAGCCTGAACCGGCGCCTGCAGGAGCTCGAAGACCAGTTCTCCCTCAACCCCGGCGAGCAGGACACCCGCATTCGCGCCTCCACCAAGCGCGATGTCACCCAACGGTTCCTCACCGCCATTGCCCAGGAGCAGGAACTGCGCCGTAGCAACCCCGTGTTGCGGGCCGCTGCCGGTGAATCCCTTGCCCGGGCTTTCCTGGAGCTGGCTCGCCATCGGCTGCCTGGGGCCACCTTTGATTCCCTGCTGCAGGAAGCCCTCGCCGCCTGTGGCCCGAGCGAGCAGGAGAGCTCCAGCCGCGATCCCCAGCTGATCCGCCTGATGGAACGCCAGGAACCCGTCCAGCCCGAGCCCGAGGTTCTTCCGGTGGTGCTGACACCCGATGCCAGCGCCACGGCCACGGCGGGCTGAACACGCGGATTGATCAACAGGGTGGGTCAGCAGCACCTCCCCCGCCCAGCGATCAGGCACTCACGAACGGATTGGCCGGCATGGCCACCCCAGCAGCTTGGGTTGATGAGGCCAGGCTGTCCAACTCCTGGCATTCCGTGGGGCTGAGCGTCCAGGTCAGGGCCCTGGATGTCGCGTCCACTTGATCAAGGCGCCGCAGCCCGGGGATCGGCATGGCGCCATGGGCGCGGCACCAGTTCAAGGCCACCTCCACCGGGGTGGCCCCATGGGCCGTCGCCACGGCGGCCACGGCTTCCAATAAAGGTTGCAAGCCTGGCCAGAGCCTGCGCCACAACAGGGCACGAGGCCCTCGCGGACGTGGCGGCCGTGGACCCGGAGCGCAAGCCAGCAGGCCCAAGGCCAAGGGGCTGTAGGCGATCAGGGCGATCCCAAGTTCCTCGCACACCTCCACCACGCCGCCGGGGGCCAGGGGTTGGGGGGCCAGCAGCGACATCTGCACTTGCAGGCTGGTCAGTCGCACGCCGCGTTCCGCCAGGCGGCTCTGCACCTGGCGCAGCCGCCGCGGCCCCATGTTCGACACCCCCAGGGAGGCGACGGTCCCCTGCTCCACCAGATCGGCCAGTCCCTCCAGCAGGGGCCCCTCCTGCCAAGGGGCATAACGGGCCGTGCTCCAGTGCAGCTGGACCCGATCGAGCTTGCCCCCCAGGCGTTCCAGTGAGGCGGCGAAGGCGGCGGCATAGCCCTGTCGGCCGAGGCGCCAGGGGTAGGGCGCCAGCTTGGTGGCCACGGTGAGCTCGGCCCGGCGTTCAGGCGGCAGTGCGGCGCAGAAGCGGCCCAGCAGGGCCTCACTGCGGCCGTTGAGGCGGCCGGTTCCGTAGGAATCGGCGGTGTCGAAAAAGGTCAGTCCCCGCTCGAGGCAGCGGCCGAAGGTCTCTTCAAGCTGGGCGTCCTGGCTTGGTTCGTACCCCCAAAGCAAGCGGTTTCCCCAGGCCCAGGTCCCCACGCCGATGCATGGCGCGGAATCCTGGCGGCCAGGGGCGGCGAAAACCATCAGAACGGCACGACGGGGTCGTCGCGAAGCAGGGCGCTCGGCCATGATCAACCCCAGAGCAGTCGGTGTTCGTGGCCACCAGTTCCACCCCAGCCGCCAGGGCGCCGAGCACCGGCCCTGAGAGAACCGGTTCGGCCGCGACGGAGGCCGGCGACGGTGCCACTGACGCCTCCAGGAGCGCCGCGCTCGCGTCGGAGCGTGATCCGATTCTCTGCGACCACTGTGGGCGCAGCGCCAGCAATGGGCTCAGTTGCATCGGCATGTGCGTGGCCGATTCGGGCTATTGAGCGCGACCCAGCTGCCCGGGCCCAGGCGCCCCCTGGTGTGGGGTCTCGGCCAACGGCTGCCCCATCTGGTGCTTCTGCTGCTGTTCCCTTTGCCGCTGTCGCTGAGCCTGCCGCTGCAGGCCCAGCAGACGGTCGATGACTTTGGTCGCTGGGAGAGCGAGGCGCGCCGCTGCCAGCTTGGGGTAGCCCCCGGGGGAGCGGTTTGGCCGGAAGCTGTGGCGACACTCGGGTCTGGGCGCACCCCAGGGCCTGGGCTGACCTCGGGACGGGTCACCACCATGGGCTGTGAGACGGTGCGCCTGGATCAACAGTTGCCCGGGCTGCTGAGCGTGCGCTTCTTCAGCCGAGGCCAGGGGCCAGGCCCCTCGAAGCGACTGTTGATGTTCGCCGGCATCCTGGAACGGGATAGTCCGCCTATGGCGTGCCGCTCCGGTCGCTGCGGCTGGGCGAGCCCGATGCGTACGCGGGTGAGCGCCCTGGCCGAGCTCGGTCTCGACGAGCTCGGCCAGGGCGCGACGTCGTTGCCAACGACCCGACTGGTTCAGGGGAGCTGCTCGATCCAGCCCAAACGAATCCGCTGCCAGGCCCGAATGGAGGGGGAAGGCTCCTGGTGGGCGCAAGTGGATTTGTAACGCAAACGCCACCCCGCTGATGACGCTTTGTTCAAAACCGGGTTGCTTTTTCCAATTTCCTTTAGGGTTGCCGCCAGCCCCCGGAGCGCGCCTTGCCCTCCTCCACCTCCTTGCTGGCTCTGGTCGGAATCGCCGGCTTCGCACTGCTTTCCCTGTTGTTCGGCATCTTCACCTGAAGGCCCCTCGCCCAGGACCCGCACCCGGAATCCTGGCTCTGCGCCAGCACCCAGCAGGACTGTGCAACCGAGGCTGAGCGACTTTGCACTGCAACCTGGGTTGGGCAACTGGGCAGAGCCATGGAGGCCTCCTGTCCGCAGGCGGGGCGAGGTCATGGGTGCCCGTTCAGTCGATCAGCTTGCGACAGCGCGGCAATGGCAGCCTGGCGCAATCGCGGCTTGTCGCTCACCGCCTCCCCCTTCTCCCATGACCACCCGCGAAAGCCTCATGGCGCTGCTGCGTCAGCCCGCCGTGCCGGCCGCTGAGGTCACGCCATGGATCGACCGGCTCGAAGCGGAACAACCCGCCGATCTGGAGCGTGATGCCCATCTGCTGGCTGGCGTTTGGGAGTTGCGTTGGAGCAGCGCCCGTCAACCCTGGCTGGTGCAAACCCCCTGGCTCGAAAACCTGCAGGTGCTCGACCCTGAGCACGGGCGCGGCATGAACCTGTTGCGGCTGCGCGGTCCGCTGGGGCCTCTGGCGGCGGTGAGCGTGGTGGCCCGGCTGGAGGCCAGCGGCGGCCAGCGCTTGGCGGTGCGCTTCGAGCGAGGCGGCTGGATCGGGCCGCGGCTGGCCGGCTTCAGGCCGGAGTTACTGTTGACGGTGCGCCAACCCTTCCCCGCCTGGCTCGACATCACGGTGCTGGATGAGGAGCTGCGCGTCTGCCGCGGCAACGCCGGCACGGTGTTCGCCCTCCTGCGCCGCTCCGACCTCAAGGCCGCCGAGCTGCTGCCACCTCTCCCCCGGACGGCGCCGGCGCCCTGAACGGCGATAGTCATTCGCCTGGGCTGACAAACGGGGAGTGGCAGAAGGGAGCTCAGCTGTGAGGAGATCGGGCCAAGGGCTCAGGGTCCCGGCTCAGCGACGCCCCAGCAGGTCCTCCCAGCTGGGGGGCGTCTCCAGGGGCGGGACGCCACACCCCTGGCCGGGAGGGGCCCCCACGGACAGCAAGGGGGCCTGCGGTTGGGCGGAGGCCCCCGCCGGGAGCATCGCCCAGGAGCTGGTGCGTGAGACGGCGTTGTAGGGAGAGATTGGTCGGTTCATGGCAGGTGTCTTGGCGCGTCTGGGTATCAGGTCGTTGTGCGGCTCAGGGGAGCCCGTGCCCATGGCAGCGGGCGGATGCCCCCCGCTGGAATCGGCGGTCCAGCCAGGAGTGGGTGGAGGGAGGTTGTGGGGCTGCAGAGGCGATGGCGACCTCTCTTGGGCGGGCAGGGTCATGCTGCAGCGATCGCAGGCTGGGCTCCGGTCAGCGCCGTGACAGCCCAGCGGTAGGCCCCATCACCTGGAAGGAGCGTGGACGGAGCGTGGATGCAGCCGACGAGCGGGTGGGCTGCAGATTTCAGACGTCACAACGATCGCGACGGGCCCAAAGACTGGGCGCCGTGGCAGATAGGCCTTGCCGGCTGAGCGGTTGTTGAGGCTGCCTGTCGGCGTGGGTCAGCTCAGCGGCGCTCCAGGGCTCGGGCGACGGCGACGCCCTCCAGTACCTCGCCCACCAGCACCTGGTCGGTGAGGTTGACGAACAGGCCGTTCTCCAACACCCCAGGGAGGTTGTTGATCTCCATCTCGAGCCGCTCTGGTTCCTGAATGCCGCCGGCAAAGGCCACATCCAGCACCAGATTGCCCTGATCGGTCACCACCGGCCCAGCCTTGCGCACGGCCATGCGCAATTCCGCCCGCCCGCCCATCTCGGCCAACTGCCCTTGCACCTGGCGCCAGGCTCCCGGCAGCACTTCCACCGGCAGCAAAAAACCGAGGTTGAGGGTGTCCACCAGCTTGGTGGTGTCCACCACCACCACGAACCGCTCGGCACGCCGGGCCACAAGCTTTTCTTGCACGTGGCAGGCTCCGCCGCCCTTGATCAGCTGGAAGTGGGGATCCACCTCATCGGCGCCATCGATGGCCAGATCAATGCGGCTGATGGCATTGAGACTTTTCAAGGGGATGCCGAGCTCCGCCGCCAGCACCTCGCCTTGAAACGATGTGGTCACGCCGGTGATGTCCTTGAGGTCGCCGCTCTGGAGCTTGGCCCCGAGGGCGCGGATCATCAGGGCGGCGGTGGAACCGGAGCCCAGCCCCAGCACCATGCCGTCCTGGATTTGCTCCACTGCGGCGGCCGCCACCGCCTGCTTCATCTGGTCTTGCAGCTCCGCCATTGTTCCCGCCAACCCGCAGAGCCCGACCGTAGCAAGGCAGGCGCCCGGGCCTAGAGGGCCTGCGTTCAGCCGCCATGGGGCAGGGCGGCGGGCCGGATCGAGAGCTGCAGCTCCTTCTGGCCGCGGATCACGGTGAGCGGCAGGGGTCTGCCCACCTGGGAGCGCTCCACCCGTTGCAGCAACCCGGCTGGGGACCCCACCGCCTCATGGTCGACGGCGATCACCAGGTCGCCGCGGTGCAGTCCGGCCGCTTCGGCAGGACTCTCGGGCAGCACCCGCTGCACCAGCGCGCCATCCCGCTCGGGCAGTTGCAGCAAGGCATCGGGGTCCTTGTTGTTCTCCCGGGCCACGCGGGCCGTCAATGGCACCAGCTGCAGCCCGAGGTAGGGATGCACCACGGCCTTGCCGGCGCCGAGTTGGTCGGCCACCCGCCGGGCCAGGTTGATTGGAATGGCGAAGCCCAGGCCCGCCCCCGGGCCCGAGCGCACCAGGGTGTTGATGCCGATCACCTCGCCGGACGCATTGATCAGCGGCCCGCCGGAGTTGCCGGGGTTGATGGCCGCGTCGGTCGGGATCAGATCCAGGCGCTTGTCGGCAAAGCCCAGACTGTTGATGTCGCGAGGCAGGCTGCTGACGATGCCCATCGTCACCGTGCGCTCCAGGCCGGAGGGGCTGCCCAGGGCGATGGCCCAGTCGCCCACCTCCAGGGCCGCGGAATCGCCGAGCGGAGCGGCCCGCAGGGCCTCATCCCGCGTCGGCACCCGCACCACCGCCAGATCGGTGACCGCATCAGCCCCCACCACGCTGCCCTCCAGCTCCAGACCATCGGCGAGGGTGACGGCCACGGAATCGGCCTGATCAACGACGTGGGCATTGGTGAGGACCAGCCCCCGCTTGGCGTCGATGACCACGCCGGAGCCCTGGCCGCGCTCGCGCATGCTGCCGGCGGGATCCCCGAACAGATCGCGCAGCAAGGGATCGAGCAGCGCGGGATCGAAGGGCTGGCGGGCCACGCTGCGCTCCGTGTCGATCCGCACCACCGCTGGGGCCACCCGCCGCGCGGCGGCGGCGACAAAGCTGTGGCCGTCGGGTCCGAGCAGCGGCGGGGTCGGGGTCGCCGCGGCTCCTTCCGCAGAGATGGCTGTTGGTGGCATCACAGCTTGGGTCGTCCCAGATGGAGACGTCCCAGGTGGAGACGTCCCCGAATTGGCAATGTCCTCGGATGTAGCGGCCGAACTGGTCGCAGCGGTCGAGGCGGCAGGGGGAGCTTGGGGGGACAGCCCGACTGGAGCGAGAGCGACGACGTCCTCTCCGTCAGGGGCGACGGCACTGGGTTGGGCGTTCCTGAGGGCCAGGGCCGCCGCGGCTGGCGAGTGGGCCAGGACGCCAGGGGCGCTCACGCCAGCCAGAGCCTGGCTGGCGTCCAGAAACGCTGGGGCCTTTTGAGGCGATTCAGCGTTTTGGAGAACGCCAGCTTGGCTGAGTGGGGGCATGGGCATCCCTGCTGCCGCGGGAAGTGCCAGAGCCGATGCCGGCCGGAGCAGCATCAACAAAGCCAGGATGACAGCCAGGGCAGGGGTTCGGCAGGCCTGAACCGGGGACCCAGCCCAGCTCACCAGATCCCCGCCCAGAACGGGCGATCGGCCGATGTTTGCTCCATGGGATCGATCAGGGGCAGCGCTGAATCGACGACGAGAAGGCTGCCGCTCCGCGGACAGGGGAGGGAGGGGGATCGGATTCACATCAGATCCCGACAACAGGTGATGGGGGCGCGACGACGAAGCGTCGATAGGGCGCGCGGAGCAAAAAAGCATCCGTGCAGGCTAGGAACCTTCTGGCGTTTCCCAGCGCAACAAGCGCTCGCCCAAGCGACCATCCGGCGCCAGCTCCAACAGGCGGCCCCCTACAGCCCCCGGCAGACCCAACGGGCAGGGCTGCACCGGGCCGAAGGCCTTGAGGGTGGAGGGGCAGCCCAGCAGCGGCACCTCGGGGCGACCGGGGAAGCAGCCCTGCCAATGCTGGTGGATGTGTCCGAACAACAACCCGCGTAGCTGGGGCAAAGGCGCCAACGCCGCCAGCAGCGGCTCCCGGTCCTCCAGCAGCATGCTGTCCATCAGCGGATCGCCGATGGGCAGCGGCGGATGGTGCACGGCGACGAGCAGGGGCCGTGGGCGCTCGGCCAGCCCCGCCACGAGATCCCCCAGCCAGGCCAGCTGGGAAGCCCCCAGCCAACCGCTGGTGCACCCGGGGCGATGGCTATCGAGTAACAGCAGATCCCAGGCACCGCAAGGCAGCAGTGCGGGCGCGACAGCGGCGCGGCGCCCCAGCGCGGCGCGCAGGTAGAGCGGCCGGTCGTGGTTGCCGGGCAGCAACGCCAACGGCAGCGGCCGCTCCTCCAGCAGCGCCCTCAACTGGGCATAACCGCTCCAGCTCTCATCGTCACAAAGGTCTCCGCTGATCAGCAGGAGATCTGCCGCGCCGCCGAGCTCCTGCGCCTGGTTCAGCCCTTCGTTGAGGGCCTGCTGGAGCCGCCGCAATGACGGCTCGCCGTGACAGAGCGCCCGCGGATCCGCCCGCAGGTGCGGGTCGCTGAGTTGCAGTATGCGGCAGGTTGTCGCCAAAGGCTGCAGTTCAAGGGTTACGGCCTAAGTTTGTGGGCCCCTCATGACCCGGCCATGGTTTCAGTTCCTCCTGGAGAGCGCCGGCGATGCAGCGTCTGTCAGGTGGACATCCAGGGTATGGCCGGCGGTAACGACCTGGTGATGTTCAGCCAGGGGGCCCCGGGCAGTCGCGCCAAGCTGTGGGCCCGGGTGTGCCAATACCTCCGCACTCCGGAGCAGTGCGGCCAATGCCTGAACCAAGATGCCGGATTGCGCGGCACCGTGCAGCAGAGCGACTACTACGCCGAAGCGCCCAAGTTTGACCTTGGATCGGAGCTGGGAGCCCCGTCGGGAAGCGATCCCGTACATTAAGGAGTCGCCCGCCGGGCAACGTCCGGTTTCCAGTCGCCATCCACGCGGGCCGCAGCTGTTGGCCCGAGCGCGCGGGTGGCGAAGCGGAAACCGGGGCAGTTCATCAACTGCAGGCCACGGCGGCCTCCCCGCCGCGCCCTCGCTTGCCCCTTCCCGCCCTTGCCGACCTGGAGCTTCAGGCACGCCCCGCCGTTGAGGCGGCGGGATTCCTACTGGAGCGATTGCAAATGCTCAGCCATCGCCTGCCCCTCACGGTTCAGGTGATGGTGCGCCGTGGCGATGGCAGCGATGTGAGCCTCGACGATTGCGCCGCCCTCAGCGCTCCGCTCGGCGAGGTCTTGGAGACTTCCGGTCTGTTGACTGGCGACTGGGTGCTGGAGGTGAGCAGCCCTGGCATCGGTGATGTTCTCCTCCATGACCGCGACTTCCACAGCTTCCGGGGCTTCCCGGTTCGCGTGCGGCTGCAGCCCGCGGGGGGGGGCGCCCGGGATCACGAAGGTCTGCTGCTGGGCCGCGACGAGCAACACGTGTTGCTCAATGTGCGCGGCCGCAGCATGCGCCTGCCGCGGCAGGACGTGCGTCAGGTCTGCCTGATCACCCCCGCCGAAGGCTCCGGCTGACGGACTGTCCCGCCCCCTCCCCCGTCTCCCTGTCCCCCTTCCTCGCTGACTCCAATGGCCCTTGTCATGCTTCCCGGTCTGAACAACATGATCGAGGACATCAGCGACGAGAAGAAGCTACCGCCTCAGGTGGTGGAATCGGCCCTGCGCGAGGCGTTGCTGAAGGGTTACGAACGCTATCGGCGCACCCTCTACCTGGGCATCTCCGAGG
>JBKDOR010000050.1:0-6317 GCA_046342775.1 Synechococcaceae cyanobacterium | reverse complement strand
TGGGGAGCCGAGGCCGGATCAACAGCAAGTCCGGCCCTTCATCGCATCGCCAGCCTCCCGGCAGCCTCCCGGCAGCTTCACCGGCCGACCTGGATCAGCCATAACCCTCACGAAGTTGCGCCCCGAAGAACGAGCGGCAAGCATGGCAACACTGAGATTTTTAAGTTACAATGGACAACGTAAAAGCACTGTCAGCTTACGATTGATCCTTGAGCCGCGCCTGCGGTTCTATTCATTAATTCCTCATTCCTGATGAATCAGCGCCTCCAGATCCCGTAATGATGAACGCTGTCCTGTCTCCTGTTGCGCTGTGGGCGATTGTATCTGGCATTCTTTGTTGGGCTTGGGTCGCGCCGAGTCGGGCTTTTGCGGGTACAATGTATCGGGCCACCGGCGTGGTGCCTTCGGTCTATCGCCAGGCATTCTCGCGAGCCAAGGAGAGCTGGGCAGAACCGCAATTGCTGAGCCAGGGGATGCGGCTCAACCCTGAAGACCGACTGATCAGCAAAGGCAGCGGGATGGCGAATATCATTTGCGAAGGTGGGTCATATTTATTCAAAAGGAGGGATCTCACTCAGGTCTCCTCATTTTGTCAATCCCAAAGGGCCGCCCCGATCCAGGCGATCCCCGGCAGCCAGGATGTGTCCATTCCCTATCTGCTGGAACCGCGGGCCAGCTTGGTCCGAAGGGCTCAAGCCACGGTGCGTTGGAATCCCGTCGCAGGGGTGCGCAGCTATCAGCTGTGGCTTGTGCGCCTGCGCGATCGCCGCTTGCTGTGGGGCACCCAGATCACCGGTGCAACCAGCACCCTCTTGCCGGCCCAGCTGGGGCTGGAGGCTGGAGAGTCGTACCGGCTGGTGGTGGAGGCGGACAACGGCAGCTCCTCCCAGCTGGAACCCGCCAGCGCCAAGCTCAGCTTCGGCGTGCTGTCCCAAGCCGAGGAACGCCAGCTGGCCAAGGATCTCGAGGAGATTCGTGCCTTGAGATCCCCGAAGATTGCGCCCCAGAGCCTGGCACTGCTGGAGGCCGGAGCGCTGGAGCAGCGGGGCTTGCTGGCGGAGGCCATCTCTCTGCTGGAGCGGCAGGAGCGCCAGGGGTCGAGTCTGGAGGGGCAGCTCCAGTTGGGACGCCTCAGCAGCCTGCAGGGATTGAACCAGCAGGCGCGGCAGCATTACCAACGGGCGGTCCAGCTGGCGAAGGCCGCCGGCGATGACGAGGCCCAGAGAGACGCGCGGGATGGGGAGCTGTTGGCCGGGCGCCTCGGCGCTGCCTGCGACCCGGTGGCGCTCCGGTCCAGCCAGAACGGCGCCTGCGCGCTGCGGTCCCAGCCATGACAACCAAGCGCCTGCGAGACCGGATCGCCTCGGCCGCCCGGGAGTGGATCGCCCCTCCCGCCAGCCTCACAGCCGCACTGATCCTGGGCCTGTCGGCCGCGACGCCGAGCTGGAGTGCCACCGGCATGCCCGGGCTGCCCAGCCCTTCGGCGCCCGCGCCGATCAAGCCACCGCGGATCCTGCGGCCGCTCCAACCCGAGCCTGCACCGCTGCGGGATAGCCCCGCGCCGAGCACCCCGCAGCCGCCGAGCACCCCGCAGCCGCCTGGCGCCGTGCCCGCAGACACCAAGATTCAGGTGAAAGGATTTCGCTTTGTGGGCAATACGGTGCTCTCCAGCCCGGAATTGTTGGCGGCGATCACTCAAGACTTCAGTCAAAAGAAGATCACTCTCAATCAGCCACTCAGTATCAGCGACCTCAACCAAGCCAGCCAGGTGATCACCCAGCTTTATATCAGCAAGGGATACACCACTTCCGGCGCTTACATTCCCGCCCAAACCATCAGCGATGGCATTGTCGAGATTCGTATCCTCGAAGGCCGGCTGGGAGATCTCACGGTGGAGGTCAAAAAGGGCCGATTGCGGCCGGAGTACGTGCGCAGCCGCCTCGTGCGGGCCAGCAGCGGAGTGCTCAACCTCAACCGCCTGGTGGACGAGCTGCGGCTGTTGCAGGTGAATCCGCTGATTGGCAAGATCAATGCCAACCTCTCCGCCAGCAGCACCCCCGGTCTGAGCAACCTGCAGGTGAGCGTGCTGAGTGCCCCCAGCTTGGAGGCCGCCGCCGCCATGGACAACGGCCGCAATCCCCAAATCGGCAGTTTCCGTCGTGGGGTCGACTTGGGCGACGCCAACGTATTCGGCTACGGCGATGGCTTCTCGCTCAGCTATCGCAACAGCGATGGCAGCAATGACCTGTTGACGAGCTATAAGATCCCGCTCAGCAGCTCCGACCTGACACTTACATTAACAAATCGTATCTTTGACAGCTGGATCATCGAAGAGTCGCTGAAGAGATTGAATATTCACTCCCATTATCAGCAGTGGTTTGTGGGCCTGCGTCAACCCCTGATCCGTCGGGTGGAGGAGGAATTCGCTCTTGGCCTGAGTCTCAACAAGCAAGACAACAAGGGGCTGTTCCTCGATGGCCTCCCCTATCCCGGTCGGGGGGTGGATCCCAACGGCGAAAGCCGGGTGGTCACTCTCTCCTTCAGCCAGGACTGGACCAAGCGCAGCAACAGCCAGGTGTTCGCCCTGCGCTCTGAGGTCGGCATTGGCCTCGGAGGTTTGGATACCACCATCCCCGCGGACTACCCCGCCGATCCCAACAGTCCCGATCCCAACTTCCTGTTCTGGCGCGCTGATACCCAGTACGTGCGCCAGCTGGCCGCCAACACCCTGTTTGTGGCCCGCGGGCGGGCCCAGTTGGCTGATGGCCCTCTGCCGTCGGTGGAGCAATTCGGCCTGGGCGGTCTGGGGAGTGTGGAGGGCTACCAAACCAACACGCTGCTCAGCGACAACGGTCTGTTCGCGTCGCTGGAGCTGGCCGTGCCGATCGCGAGCTGGATGAAAGGTCAGAACACCCTGCAGCTGGTGCCCTTCACAGCCATCGGCTATGGCTGGAATTCCAGCAAAATAGCCGTCAATACGCCGAACATCGATGTGCTCGGCTCCGTGGGCCTGGGCCTGCAGCTGCGGATGGGCAGCAACTTCTACGGCCGTTTGGACTTCGCCCAGCGCTTAGGCCCCGTCCCCTACCAAGCCACCAACATCTGGCAAGACCAGGCGGTTCTGTTCAGCCTAAGATATGGTTTCTGACCCCTGACCAATGGCGGCGGCGGCTTTCGGCCATTTCTCCTGTTGGCGCCCTTGTTTCAGGGGATTGATCCCCAGCGCCCTGGTGTTGCTGGTGGCTGCCAGTGGCGGTCGCGCCTCCGCACAACACTCAATCGTTCCTGACGGCACCCTCACCACTCCCTCGGTGGTGACCCGCGTCGACGCCAGCGGCACAACCACGTACACCATCACCGGTGGCACGCTGCGCAGCCACAATCAAGTTCTGTTTCACAGCTTCAGTGCCTTCGGCTTGCGCCCGAATGAAATTGGAAGTTTTCTCAATCCTAATACCGTTCAGACCGTTTTCAGCCGCGTGACCGGCGGCAGCCCCTCCTTGATCGAGGGGCTGATTCAATCCAATGGCAGCGCTAATCTTTATCTCATCAACCCACAAGGGATCATTTTTGGGCCTACGGGCGCCATCCAGGTGGGAGGTTCGTTTGTGGCTACCACCGCCAACGAACTTCAATTCGGAAAAGAAAAGTTTTTGGCCGGGATGGGCGCGACCGGCGATGCACCGCTGATCACCGCCAACATCACTCCGGGGTTGCAGTTCGGCAGCGGCGGTGCCCAGTTGAAGGTGGCTGGCAAGCTGGAGGTGAGGCCTGGCAACACCATCCGTCTCGCCGCCGGCCCCAACGACAGCGTTGAGGTGAGTGGCGCCCTTCAAGCTCCAGCCGGTTCGATCCAGATTGATGGCGGCGCCCCGATCACCATCAGCGGCACACTCCTGAACGTCAACACCGGTCCAGGCAGCGGCGGTTCGATCAGCCTTCAGGGCAGCACGGTGACGTTGCAAGACGGCGGCAAGGTGATCAGCCGCTCCACAGATGGGGGCAGCAGTGCGGCGATCAGCGTGGATACCGGCACGTTGAACCTCATGGGCGGTTCGCAACTCATCAGCGAGACCAGCGGAGGCGGAGCGGGGGGATCGATCCAGCTCAACAGCTCCACACCACAGGATCTCGCGATCACCTTTTCTGGTGACTCCCTGATCAGCACCAGCACCAGCCAGGCGGCGTCGGGTGGTGGCAACGGGGGCGGCATCCAGCTTGGAACAGCTAGCAAAACTCTCTCCATCTCCGGTCCAGGTTTCATCACCACCGAAACCCTGGGAACTGGTCAGGGCGGCTTCATTGATCTCAAAGGTTCCTCGATCAAGCTTGATCAAGGCGTCCTGGCCACCACGCAAACCTCAGCAGCTGGCAACGGCGGAACAATCCATCTATCTGGCAATTCCAACAGCCTTGATCAAGCCAAAGCTACCACCGAAACCTCAGGCAGCGGTGACGGTGGAACGATCCTTCTCTCGGCCAATTCGATCAGCCTCAGCAACGGCGCCACCGCTTCTGTGCTGACCAGCAGCTCTGGCGCTGGTGGCTTGATTGCTGTGGATACCGGTTCACTCACGCTCAACAACACGTCCAAACTCAGCTCCGAGGCTTCCAGCACAGGCCAGGCTGGGGTCATCGGAATCAATACCGCCACGTCTCGTGATCTCAGGGTTGTCTTGAACAGCAGAGATTCGGAGATCACCGCCAGCACCAGCCAGGCAGCTCCTGGTGGCGGAACTGGTGGCGACATCTCGATGGGTAGGGAGGACAAGGCCCTCTCCATCTCCGGTCCAGGATCGATCACCGCCACCACCACAGGCTCAGGCAAGGGCGGCTTGCTGGATTTCAAAGGGTCCTCCATCAATCTTGATCAGGGCGTCCTGGCCACCACGCAAACCTCAGCAGCTGGCAACGGCGGAACGATCAATCTATCTGGCAATTCGATCAGCCTTGATCAAGCCAAAGCCATCACCGAAACCTCAGGCAGCGGTGACGGTGGAACGATCAATCTCTCGGCCAATTCGATCAGCCTCAGCAACGGTGCCACTACTTCTGTGCTGACCAGCAGCTCCGGCGCTGGTGGCTTGATTGCTGTGGATACGGATACACTCACGCTTAACGACACGTCCAAACTCAGCACCGCTGCCTCCAGTACAGGCCAGGCGGGTGCCATCACGATCAACACAACCAAGCCTCGAGATCTCAGCGTTGTCTTGACCAGCCGAGATTCGGAGATCACCGCCAGCACCAGCCAGGCAGCTCCAGGTGGCGGAACTGGTGGCGACATCTCGATGGGTAGCGCGGGTAATCGCCTCTCCATCTCCGGATCAGGATCGATCACCGCCGCCACCACAGGCTCAGGCAAGGGCGGAACGATCAATCTATCTGGCAATTCCATCAGCCTTGATCAAGCCAAAGCCATCACCGCAACCTCAGGCAGTGGTGACGGTGGAACGATCAATCTCTCGGCCAATTCGATCAGCCTCAGCAACGGCGCCACTACTTCTGTGCTAACCAGCAGCTCCGGCGCTGGTGGCTTGATTGCTGTGGATACCGGTTCACTCAGCTTCAGCGGCAAGTCCAGACTCACCACCGAGGCCAGAGGCTCGGGCGCTGGCGGAGGCATCACCATCGCACCCTCCTCAGCCGATGCACTCAGGGTCAGCGGTCCAGGAACGATCGAAACAGGGACCACCGGCAGCGCGACCGCTGGCGCCATTCGCATCGGCTCCAGCTCCACCACCTCCACCACCGTGGACAACGGGGTCCAGATCAAGGCCAGTGGCACCGGCGCGATGGTGGATCTGCTCTCTTCTGGCACCACCACCTTCCAGGGCGGCGGCAACATCGAGGCCACGGGCGGATCGATCAAGCTCGATGGCGCCAACACCACGATCAGCGGCGGCATGATCACCGCCGATCAGGGTGGCTCGATCACAGTTTCGGGTTCCAGCAAGGCCACGATCAGTGGCGCCACTCTCAGCGCCACCAACACCAGCAGCAGCAGCGGTGCCATCAGTCTGGAAGGCGCGAGTGTTTCCCTCCCGGGCACCGGCAAGGTGAACACCACAACCAGCGGCTCAGGTGCTGGTGCCGCCATCACCATCAAGACAGGAACCCTCGATCTCGCCGCTGGTAGCGAACTCAGCACGAAATCCAGCGCTAGCGGCACAAGCGGTGCCATCACCGTGGCTCCCTCCAGCGCAGCTGCCCTCACGGTGAATGGCCCTGGGCTGATCCAATCCCAGGCCAGCGGTAGCGGCGCCGCTGGCGCCATTCGCATCGGCTCCATTTCCACCACCGCCACCAGCGTGGAC
>JBKDOR010000049.1:0-4456 GCA_046342775.1 Synechococcaceae cyanobacterium | reverse complement strand
GGCGCCCAGATCGTCGGCCAGCTCAGCCTGCTCGCCACACGCCCCTTCATGGTGAAGCCCCAGCCCTTTCTTGTGCCCCACCGCAGCGTCTTCAATCGCATCGTTGCTGATCGCGATCTCGAACTCTCCTTTGCCGAATTCCTTGACAGCTGCCCCGATGTGGTCAGCTTCACCAAGAATTACCTCGCCATCGGCTTCAAACTCGATTACGCCAAGGCCAATGGTGATCTTTCCAATTACTACCCCGATTTCATCGTCAAGCTCAGCAACGGCTCGGTGGTGATCGTCGAAACCAAGGGCCTGGTGGATGTGGATGTGCCCCACAAAATGCGACGCCTGGCCCAGTGGATTGCCGATCTCAATCGCCTGCAGACCGACGTGAGCTACGACTTCACATTTGTAGATGAGGCCGGCTTCGCCAACCACCGCCCCCGTACCTTCGCCCAGTTACTACAAAGCTTTCGCGACTTTAAGCCCGTTCAATCCTGACCGCCAGCTCCTGCCCTGCTCCCGCAAGGGCGGCTGACCAAGCTCGGGGCCCAGCGGAGCGAATGGGAGAATCCATTCTTTGCTTCCCCCGTCGCCCATGGGCAGCCCCGTCACCCCCGACCAGCCAGCCCCTCAGCCGGCCGGGATGGTGGAGCGCCAGTGGTGCGGCGACCTGCGCCAGGAGGATGGGGGCCGCAGCGTCACCCTGCATGGCTGGGTGGACCGGCGCCGCGACCACGGCGGCGTGATCTTCGTGGACCTGCGCGACCGCAGCGGCACCGTGCAGATCACCGTGGATCCGGACCTGGGGGCCGAGGCCTTCGCGGTGGCCGAGCACCTGCGCAACGAAACGGTGTTGCGGGTGGAAGGCAAGGTGCGGCCGAGGCCGCCGGAATCGCTGAACGAGCGGCTGGCCACCGGCGCCATCGAGGTGCTGGCCAGCGCCATCACGGTGCTCAATGAGCTCAAGGTCAACCTGCCCTTCCCGGTGTCGGTGCACGACGAGGAGACGGTGCGGGAGGAGCTGCGCCTGCGCTACCGCTACCTCGACCTGCGCCGCGAGCGCATGGCCCGCAACCTGCGCCTGCGCCATGCCACGGTGCGGGCGATCCGCGGCTTCCTGGAGGCCGAGGGCTTCCTCGAAGTGGAAACGCCGGTGCTCACCCGCTCCACCCCCGAAGGCGCCCGCGATTACCTGGTGCCGAGCCGGGTGTGCGGCGGCGAATGGTTCGCCTTGCCCCAGTCGCCCCAGCTGTTCAAGCAGCTGCTGATGGTAGGCGGCGTGGAGCGTTATTACCAGATCGCCCGCTGCTTCCGCGATGAAGACCTGCGGGCCGATCGCCAGCCGGAGTTCACCCAGCTGGACATGGAGATGAGCTTCCTCGACCAGGAACAGATCCTGGCCCTGAACGAGGGGCTGATCAGCGCGGTGTGGCAGGCGGTGAAGGGCGTGGAGCTGCCGACACCGTTCCCCCGCATGACCTGGCAGGAGGCGATGGAGCGCTATGGCACCGATCGCCCCGACACCCGCTATGGCCTGGAGCTGGTGAATGTGAGCGACCTGGTGGCCGACATGGGCTTCAAGGTGTTCAGCGGTGCCGTGGCCGCCGGTGGTTCGGTCAAGGTGCTGCCGGTGCCCGGCGGCAACGAGGCCATTTCCAACGTGCGCATCAAGCCCGGCGGCGACGTGTTCGGCGAGGCCCAGAAGGCCGGCGCTGGCGGCTTGGCCTTCATCCGCGTGCGCGAGAACGGCGAGATCGACACGATCGGCGCGATCAAGGACAACCTTTCCGAGGCGAAGAAGGCCGAGCTGCTCAAGCGCACCGGCGCCCAGCCAGGCACGTTGCTGCTGTTCGGCGCCGGCGACACCGCCACGGTGAACAAGGCTCTCGATCGGGTGCGCCAGTTCCTGGCGCGGGAGTTGGGGCTGGTGCCCGCCGACCGCGACAACGCCCTCTGGAACTTCCTCTGGGTGGTGGATTTCCCGATGTTTGAGTTCAACGCCGACGAGAACCGCCTGGAGGCTCTGCACCATCCCTTCTGCGCCCCCAACCGCGAGGACCTCGGCGACGACCCGGCCGCCTGGGCCACCACCCTGCCCACGGCCCGCGCCCAGGCCTACGACCTGGTGCTCAATGGCCTGGAGCTCGGAGGCGGCTCGCTGCGCATCCACGATTCGGCCTTGCAACGCCAGGTGCTGCAAACGATCGGCCTGCCGTTGGAGGAAGCCAACGCGCAGTTCGGCTTCCTGATGGAGGCCCTCGACCTGGGGGCACCGCCCCACGGCGGCATCGCCTTTGGCCTCGATCGCCTCGTGATGCTGCTGGCCGGCGAGGAGTCGATCCGCGACACCATTGCCTTCCCGAAAACCCAGCAGGCCCGCTGCCTGCTCACCGGCGCCCCCGGCGGCGTCGCCCCGAAGCAGCTGCAGGAGCTGCATGTGGCCAGCACCTGGGTGGAGGAGGAGGGCTGACCCCCGCTGCCGGCACTACGGTGCCGGCTGGCGCAGGCGACGACGAAGTCTCCTGCTGTGAACCAGCAGGGCAGGCAATGCCCCCAGCGCAAGGGGAGCGGGGACGGGCGCTGGGGGTGGGTTGTTCAGTCGCAGGGAGAGGGTGGGGTGATCGGAGGCACATTCCATCGAAGAACCGGTTGAATCACGGCAGGAAAAATCCAAGGTCGTGAAGGTTGCATCTGCCAGCAGGGTTTCGCTGTAGGTAACCGTGGCGCCGGGGTTGAGGGGTTCCAGCAGATCAAAGCTCAGCATGGCGAAAATCTGCTCCTGACCAGAGTTTGCGGCGACGGTGCCGGCAAATGAGAGCGTTACGGAAGACTGGCTCGGATCATGGGAGATGCTGAGACCAGTCTGGTCGACCGCATAGGTCTCGCTCGTACCAAGCAGGGGAAGAGTCCCCACTCCTGGGGTGACTTGCGGGCAGGCAGGAGGGCTGCCGGGAGCCCTGAGGCCGCACATCAAGGTTGTATCGCCGGAGCGAAAAGCAATACGCTTGCCATCATAGGAAAACCGGAGCAACATATCCATATAACCGTAGCCCCCTCCCTTGTAATCTACAACTATCCTGAAACCGCTTAGCTCACGAGGAAACGGGCAATAGTTATCTCCCCAACCAAATAAGTCGCATTTGGCAAAAAGGTAGACGCTGGTGACCTTCGGCTTCGCACTAGCCGCGGCGGGCATGGCCAAGCCGCCGGCCATCAAGGCCCCACCCAAAGCGAGAGCAGGCAGCAGGGACCCTCGCCCCTGCCAAGGACCCGGATCGCAGTGAACACCGCTGGTCCGTTTGCCACGAAACCCCGGCAAGAAATCAAGGCCGTTACCCATAAAACCTTGCTTGGCTTCGACAAAGCTACACAAGCATAGTACTAGTTGGCCAGACTGAACGTAGCCACTCTTCAATATATCTTCAGCCTCCACGGCGTCCCCGGGCAAATCCGAAGCAATCCGCGCGGCAGCTCGCTGTCGTCTCAGGGGCGATGCACCCTGGGACAAACCGTCAATCCCCCGTGGCAGGTTCCCTCTCCAGCACCGACCCCGTCCGGCAGTACCTCCAGGAGATCGGCCGGGTGGCGCGCCTGAGCGAGGAGGAGGAGCTGTTGTTGGCCCGTCAGGTGCGGCAACGGGAGCAGTTGCTGGCCAGCCGCGCCGCCGAGGAGCCAGCCGAGCCCTGCCCCAGCTGGGCCACGCGGGCCGGGCTGAGCCTGAGCGATCTGCGCCAGGCGTTGCATCGCGGCAAACGCGCCCGCGAACGCATGATCCAGGCCAACCTGCGTCTGGTGGTGGCCGTGGCCAAGAAGTACCAGCACCGCGGCCTGGAGCTGCTGGATCTGGTGCAGGAGGGAAGCCTGGGCCTGGAGCGGGCGGTGGAGCGCTTTGATCCCAGCCGCGGCTTCCGCTTCAGCACCTATGCCTACTGGTGGATTCGCCAGGCGATCAGCCGCGCCCTCGACAGCCAAAGCCGCGCCATCCGCCTGCCGGGCCACATCACCGAGAAGCTCAAGCGCATCCGCCGCGCCCAACGCGAGCTGGCCCTGCGGCTCGGCCGCAACCCGAGCATGGCCGAACTGGCCAGCGAGCTGCAGCTCAGCCCGGCGGTGGTGCGCGACACCCTGGCGCGGCAGTCCCAGGCCCTCTCCCTCGATCGCCCCCTCGGGGAGGAGCAGGAGCTGGAGCTGGGTGACCTGGTGAAAGACGACCACGCCTCGCCTGAACAGCTGTTGGCGCGGGAGCAGTTGCAGGAGCAGCTGGAGGCGTTGCTGGCGGAGCTCAACAGCCGCGAGGCCCAGGTGTTGCGCCAGCGCTACGGATTGCAGGACGACCAACCGCGCACCCACTCGGAAATCGGCAGCCAGTTGCGCATCTCCCGCGAGCGGGTGCGCCAGATCGAGTCCGGCGCCTTGCGAAAGCTGCGCGCTCCCTGCCAGCAACACAGCCTGCGCGAACAGCTGG
>JBKDOR010000048.1:0-4780 GCA_046342775.1 Synechococcaceae cyanobacterium | reverse complement strand
CTGCACGAGGCTCTCCACCGCGACGGGCCCGATCCGCCCCTGCCGCAGCGCTGGCAGATGGCGCCAGCCTGGCTGGAGGCCTTTGCCGACGAGGAGGGGACCGAACTGGTTACCAGCCGCCGCCATCGGACGCTCTGGCATCCCGCGGGCTTTCCCCTGGCGGACGCGCCCTGGCCCGGCAGGACAGGGCGACAGAGGCGGCCCCTGGCGGGGCGGCGCCCGCCGCAGGGGGGATCTCCAGCGGCCCGGTTGCGGCTCAGCCACCCCCTGCCTTTGAGGCAACCGGCGCGCTGGCTGGCCTGCCTGGCCCTCTATCTCGATGCCCGCATCCAGAGGGCCACCGCTGACCCGGCCCTGGGCCTGGCCAGCCTCGCCCTGCCGGGCCAGGTGCACCTCGGCCCGGAGCGGCTGGATGTGCACCTGGCGCTGAACGATCTGCCGCTGCCGCTGCGGCTGGCTGGCCTGGATCGCGATCCCGGCTGGTTACCGGCCGAAGGGCGCACGATCGCCTTCCACTTCCAGTGATGTTCGACCATCTGCCACGGGACCCCGCCACCGCCTTTCGCCTGGCGGCCTTCGGCACCGTGCTGCGCATGCTGGAGCGGCAGCTGCCCCACTGGCCCGCGGAAAGTCCCGAGGCCATGGCCCTGGCCGAGGAATACCGCTTGGCCGCCGCCGATCTGGCCGGCCGGCCGTTGCCCTCCACCGCGGCCTGGGGGGACGCGCAGGCGGCCTGGCAGGAGCAGGAGGCTTCGCTGCCGGCCAATCGGCTGAAGGATTGCGGGTTCGGGGCTGGCCATCTCCAGCTATTGCTGAGCCTGGCCCTGGTGGAGGAGGACCCGCGCCTCTCCCTGCTCATCGAACCGGAGGGGGGCCTGCCGACCCTCGGCGGCCTCGTGGCGCTCTGGCGCGAGGGGGCCGGGAGCGATGACCCCGCCCGGGTGCGGGAGGAGCTGCTGGATCTGGTCGATGCCGGGCTGGTGAGCGTCAGCAACCAGGAGGCGCCGCGCTGCGCCTGGCAGCTGCGGACGCCGGTGGCGGTGGTGGATGCCCTCTCCGGGCAGGTGCCGCGCCTGGCGGGGTTGAAGCATCACCGCCTGGCTGATCTGCCCACGGCCAACGCCTGGATCGGTGATGGGGTGGATCCGCAGGCCCTGGGGGACAGGCTGCGCCACCTGCCCGGACAGCTGCTGATCGTGCGCGGGCCCGAGCGCAATGGGCGCTCCACGTTGGTGAAAATGGTCGCCGCCCGCGCCGGGCTCGGCCTGCTGGAGGCGGATGCCCGCCTGCTGTCCGATGGCGAGCGTTGGCGACAAGCGGGCGCGGTGGCCCTGTTGGCGGGCGCGTTGATCCTGATCAGAGCCGAACCGGCGCCGGGTGAAACCGTGCACATCCCCCAGCACAGTCATTGGTCGGGGCCGTTGGCCGTGACGTTGGGGCACGTCGGCAGCGTGCGGAGCGAAGCGGCTCTGCCGCGGCAGGATCTCAGCCTCGCCTTGGCCGACGCTGCCCATCGCGGTCGCCATTGGCGCGCCGCCGGTGTGGCGGAGCCCGGCGCCACGGTGGTGGCCATGGCGGTGAGCTCTGGCGTGATCCACCGCGCCGCCGCCATGGTGGGCCCCGGCGCTGACGAGGCGGCGTTGTTGGCGGCCATCGCCGCCCAGCGGGATGCCCGGCTGGATGCCCTCGCCAGCCGCATCGATCAGCGGGATCCGCCGCCGCTGTTTCTCGATCGCTCCAGCGACGCGGAGTTCCAGTCGCTGCTGTTGCGTTGTCGCCACCGGGAGGCCCTGGCCGAGCTGGCCCAGGGCCGAGGCGTCAAGGCGCTGTTTTCCGGCCCCAGCGGCACCGGCAAGACCCTGGCGGCGCGGAAGCTGGCCCATCACCTGGGCAAGGACCTGTTTCGCATCGATCTGGCGGCCACCGTCAATAAATACATCGGTGAAACCGAGAAATCCCTCGAACGTGCCCTCTCCGCTGCGGAGGCGCTGGATATCGTGCTGTTGCTGGATGAGGGCGATGCGTTGATGGCCAGGCGCACCGATGTGAGCAATGCCAACGACCGCTACGCCAATCTTGAGACGAATTTCCTGCTGCAACGCCTGGAGAGTTTTGCAGGCATCCTTGTGGTTACCACCAACGATGCCAATCGCATCGACTCCGCCTTTTCGCGTCGCATGGATGCCATTCTTGCCTTTCGCGCCCCCGACGAGTTGCGTCGACTGGACATCCTGCAGCAGCACCTGGGACAGCATCAGGCCAGTGCGGCCCTGTTGGATGAGATCGCCTGCCGCTGCTCCCTGAACGGAGGTCAACTGCGCAACATCGCCCTGCACTGCCGCTTGCTGGCCTTGGAGAGTGACCAGCCGCCGGGCGATGCCCAGCTGCGGGCGGCAGTCCTGCGCGAGTACCGCAAAACGGAGAGCCACTGTCCGTTGAAACCGGCTCTGGCGGAGGTGATCTGAGCCCATGACGCTCGCCGTCGCCCGCGCCAGGTCCGAGGCCACGTCAGCGACGGCGGCTGCGGCGAGGACTGTGGCGAGGACTGCGAGCGCGAAGGCGGCGCCGGTGACGCACCGCGCCAGCCGCGACAGCCGTCGTTACGGGCTGTCGGGCAGGACGATTCAGCCGGCGCTGCGGATTTCCGCCGCCCACGATCCCGCCGAACGGGAGGCGGAACAGGTGGCCGCCCAGGTGACCCGTCCCGCCCGGGTCCAGGGGGCAACGGGCCTGCAACGCAGCCCCTTGCTGGTGCAGCGGCGCAGCCCCCCTGCCGGAGCCGCTGTCGGAGCCGCTGGCGGCGTCGCCAGCCCCCAGCTGGAAGAACGGGTGCGGGCGGCGGCAACGGGCGGCAACCCCTTGGTGCCGGCCTTGCGACAGACCTTCGAGCCTCGCTTCCGCGCCGACTTCGCTGCCGTTCGGCTGCACACCGACGCGAAGGCGGCGGCCCTGGCCACCGCCCTGGGCGCGCGCGCCTTCACCTTCGGCCACCACATCTTCTTCAACACCGGGCAGTACCAGCCCCAGAACCCGGAGGGGCTGGAGCTGCTGGCCCATGAGCTCACCCATACCATCCAGCAACAGGCGGTGATCCAACGCGCGGTCACCGCGGTTCCGACGATCCAGGAGCGCACCGGCCCGGAAGCCAGCCGGCTGGGGATGTCCGACGTGCTGGATTACTTCGCCGAGGCCGCCAATGCCGTCCCCGGCTACGCGCTCTTGACGCTGATCATCGGCCGCAACCCGATCAACATGCGCCCTGTCGAGCGCAGCTTCGTCAACGTGCTGCGCGCCTTCATGGGCCTGATCCCAGGCGGCGAGATCCTCTTCCAGGTGCTGCAGCGCTATGGCGTCGTCGACCGCCTGGGGGCCTGGATCAACGAGCGGACCGCCGCGCTGGGGCTGAGCTATCAGACCATCCGCGACGCCTTCACGCGCTTCCTCGATTCCCTCAGCTGGAGCGACATCTTCAGCCCCGGCGACGTGTGGAATCGGGCACGCACGATTTTCACGCCGATCATCAGTCGCATCACGTCCTTCGTGGGCGGGCTGGTGACCCAGGCGATCACCTGGCTGAAGGACACCTTCATGGAGCCGCTGGCCGGCTTCTGCCGCGAGATCCCCGGCTACGGCCTGGTGACAGTGATGCTGGGCCGCGACCCGTTCACCAACGCGGCGGTGCCGCGCACCGCGCTCACCGTGGTGCGCGCCTTCGCCGAGTTCATCCCCGGCGGCAGCGAGAAGGTGGACCAGCTGGTGCAGTCGGGCGCGCTGGAACGCGCCTACGCCTGGTTCCAGCAGGAGACCGGTGCCCGCAACCTGACCTGGGCTCGGGTCACCGGCACCTTCTCCGCGGCCTGGGCTTCGCTACGCCTGGAGGACGTGCTGCAGCCGCTCGACACGTTGCGGCGCATGGTCGGATTGTTCAGGCCGCTGCTGACCGACCTGGTCAGCTTCGCCGGCGCGGCGCTGCTGAAGCTGCTGGAGCTGATCTACGAGGCGGCGATGGGTGCCGGCGGCCGCCGCATCCTGGCCATCTTGACGCGGGCGCGCGCCACCTTTGTGGTCATCATCAACAACCCGGTGGGCTTCCTGCGCAACCTGCTGGGGGCGGTGGGCCAGGGCATCCGCCAGTTCATGAACAACATCCTCACGCACCTGCGCGATGGAGTGATCGCCTGGCTCACCGGCCCGGTAGCTGCGGCTGGCGTGCAGATGCCGGAGCGCTGGGACCTGCGCGGCATCATCTGGTTCGTGCTGCAGATCCTGGGTCTGACCTGGACGCGTGTGCGCGCCAAGCTGGTGCGGCTGATCGGCGAGCCGGCGATGGCGACGCTGGAACGCGGCTTCGCGCTGATCAACGACATCCGCGAGCGCGGCCTCGTCGCCGCGCTGCGCGACCGCGTGACTGAGTTCTTTGGCCAGCTGCGCGAGAGCGCTCTCGGCGCGATCCGCAACTTCATCCAGCAGCGCCTGGTGATGGCCGGCATCACGCAGCTGCTCTCGATGCTGAACCCGGTGGGCGCGATCATCCAGGCGATCATCAAGACCTACACAACGATCCAGTTCTTCATCCAGAAGATCAACCAGATCCTTGATCTGGTGGAATCGATCGTGAACTCGATCGCCGCCATCGCCTCGGGGGCGATCGGCGCCGCCGCCAACTTCGTCGAACGCACGATGGCGCGCACCATCCCCGTGATCCTGGACTTCCTGGCCCGCTTCATCGGCCTGGGCGACGTGGGCGGCCAGGTGCAGACGACGATCCGCAACCTGCAGG
>JBKDOR010000047.1:0-60471 GCA_046342775.1 Synechococcaceae cyanobacterium | reverse complement strand
GCCTGGCGCAGCTGCAGGCGGGTGGGGGCGTCTCCGAGCAGGCGCCGCACCGCCCGCACCAGGCTGGCGGGATCGTCGGGGTCGTACAGGCAGCCGTTCACCCCATCGCTGACGATGTCAGGGATGCCGCCGCGGTTGGCCCCCACCACCGGGCAGCCGGCCGCCATCGCCTCCAGCAGCACCAGCCCCAGGGTCTCGGTGCTGGAGGGGAACACGAAGGCGTCGCCGCTGGCATAGGCCGCCGCCAACTCCTCGCCTGCCAGGTAGCCCACGAACGTGGTGGCGGTGCCCTCAAAGCAACGCTCCAGCTGGGCCCGGTGGGGGCCATCCCCCACCAGCGCCAGCCGAGCCTCCGGGATCGCCTCCAGCACCGGCCGGATCCGCTCGATCTGCTTCTCGGCCGAGAGGCGGCCGATATAAAGCAGCAGATTGCCGCTGTCGTCCCAGCGGCCATGCAGCCGCTGCCGCATGGCGGCATGGCCCCGCTCGGGCTGGAACAGCTCCGTATCCACGCCCCGCTGCCAGAGAGCGGTGTGCTGGATGCCCTTCTCGCTCAACTCCTCCACCATCGCCGTGGAGGTGCAGAGGTTGAGGCTGGCCTGGTTGTGGGCCGCCTTGAGCAGCTCCCACAGCAGCGGCTCCAGCATGCCCATGCCGTAATGCTCCAGGTATTTGGGCAGATGGGTGTGATAGCTGGCCACCAGCGGCCAGCCGCGGGTGCGGGCCAGCCAGATGCCGCCCAGCCCCAGCACCGCCGGATTCACCACATGCACCAGATCGGGGGTGAAACGCTCCAACGCCTCCGATACCGCCGGCCGCGGCAAGGCCAGCTTCAGCTCCGGGTACAGGGGCAGGGGCATCGCCGGCACGCCGATCACCTGGGCCCCCATGAAGTCCTCGGGGCAGCCCTCCGGGCAAAAGATGATCACCTCATCGCCAGCGGCGATCAGGTGGGGAATGGTCTTGGTCAACCGGGTGACGATGCCGTCGACCTTCGGCAGAAAGGTTTCGGTGAAGAAGGCGACCTTCACGGACAGAGGCGCACCGGTGTGATCAGCCCTTCAGCCCGATGGCCTCAGCCTGGCGGCTGGTCCAGGCTGACAGGCAGGGGATGCGGGAGCGATCGCAGCGATCGGCCCAGCGGCGGGCCACATCCACCACTTCGCGCAGCAACCCGTCATCAAGGGTGGTGGGCTTGAGGCCCAACTCGATGAAGCAGCGGTTGTCCACGATCAAATCGTTTTCCACCGCCTCATTGCGAGGGTTCGGCAGGTTGCGGATTTCGGCGCCGGTGAGATCCGCCACCTTGCGGGCCAGATCGCCCACCCGGTGGCTCTCGGTCATCTGGTTGAAGATCTTCACCTTCTCGCCGTGGCTGGGGGGATTCTCCAGCGCCAGCTGCACACAGCGCACCGAATCGCGGATGTGAATGAAGGCCCGGGTTTGGCCGCCGACGCCATGCACGGTGAGCGGATAGCCGATTGCCGCCTGCATCAGGAAGCGATTCAACACGGTGCCGTAATCGCCGTCATAGTCGAAGCGATTGGTCAGGCGAGGATCGCGATCGGTTTGCTCGGTGTTGGTGCCCCAGACGATGCCCTGGTGCAAATCTGTGACCCGGATTGCATCGTTCTTGTTGTAGTAAAAGAACAACAGCTGATCCAGGGTTTTGGTCATGTGGTACACGCTGCCAGGGTTGGCCGGGTGCAGAATCTTTTCGGTGAAGCGGCTACCATCGGGCTGCGGCACTTCCACCGTGAGATAACCCTCTGGGATCGTGGCGCCGCGATGGGAGCCATAGCCATACACCCCCATGGTGCCGAGATGCACCACATGAATATCCAAACCACTTTCAACGATGGCGGCGAGGAGATTATGGGTGCCGTTGACGTTGTTATCCACCGTATAGCGCTTGGTGGCACTGGACTTCATCGAATAGGGCGCGGCTCGCTGTTCGGCAAAATGCACCACCGCATCCGGGCGTTCCTGGCGCAGCAGTTCTAATAATCGCTCATACTCACGGGCTATATCCACCTGCACGAACCGCATCGTCCTGCCGCCGATCTGCTCCCAGGCCCGCAGCCGCTCCTGAATCGTGGCGATCGGGGTGAGCGACTCGACACCAAGATCGATGTCGATCTTGCGGCGGCTGAGGTTGTCAACGATGACAACATCGTGGCCGGAATCAGCAAGATTGACCGCGCAGGGCCAGCCACAGAAACCGTCGCCGCCGAGAACGAAAACCTTCACCCGAGACTCCTGAACGAGCGGTTGGCCTGAAGGCACAAGCTACTACAGCCCTCCGGGAGAGATCCCCGCCGGCCTCCCCTGGGCCGAGCTCAACTGATCAGGGCCGCCACGGCCATCAGCGCCACCACCAGCACCAGGCCTGTCACCAGCAGCGCCCGGTTGGCACCGCGGCCCTCGCCGCTCTCCATCACCACCATCCGGGGCTCCTTGGCAAAGGCGTTGAGCCGGCCGCCATCTTCCTGGGTGACCTGCATGGCTGGGATCACGAAACTGGCGAAACCTTATGGCCGGTCCACGGGGTCGAATCGCTTGCGGCACGCTTCGTCACAGTCGCCTGCGGGTCCTGATCAGGGGGGCCTCTGAACCACCACTCCGGCCCGGACGGTGGGGGGCAGGTGGTGGGAGGACTGGGGCGCCATGGACCTTGCCGGGGAGAACCGCCATGGTGGAGGTCATTCAGAGGCTTCAGCAGAGGCTCCAGGGGACCTGGAGTCCGACGGCCGCTGGCGCCGATGTCCCCAGGGCCCCAGCGGCGCCGGTCCCCAGAGTCGTTGGCACCCCAAGGCCACGCCCCCCGGGAGCCGCTTGCTCCGGCTGAGCGAATCCCGACGGCTGCCGGGGCCGCCGTCAGCCCCCCACCAGCCCCTGCATCGGCGAGCTGGCGCTGGCCTCGGGGCGCATCGGCAGCCGACCGGCACGGAACGCCTGGCGGCCGGCCACGGTGGCCAGGCCCATCGCCGCCGCCATCGCCACCGGATCCCCCGCCAGGGCGATGGCGCTGTTGATCAGCACCGCGTCCGCGCCCATCTCCATGGCCTGAGCTGCCTCGCTGGGCACGCCGATGCCGGCATCCACCACCACCGGCACGCCGGCATTTTCGATGATCAAGGCGATGTTGGCGGCATTGCGAATGCCTTGCCCGGAGCCGATCGGCGACCCCAGCGGCATCACCGTGGCGCAGCCCACCTCCTCCAACCGCCGCGCCAGCAACGGATCGGCATTGATGTAAGGCAACACGCTGAAACCTTCGCGCACCAGCTGTTCCGCCGCCTCCAGCGTGCCGAAGGGATCCGGCAGCAGGTGGCGGCTGTCGGGGATCACCTCCAACTTCACGAAATTGTTGTCCTCCTGGCCGGCCAGCCGCGCCAGCTCCCGGCCGAGCCGCGCCACCCGCACCGCCTCCTCGGCCGTGGCGCAGCCGGCGGTGTTGGGCAGCATCCAGTAGCGGCTCCAGTCGATCGCCTCCAGCAGACCGTCGTGGCCGGCGGCACGGCTCTGCACCCGCCGCACCGCCACGGTGACGATCTCGCCAGCGCTGGCCTCGAGGCTGGCCCGCATGGCTGCGATTGAGGGGTACTTGCCCGTGCCGGTCATCAGCCGGCTGCGAAAGCGGCGGCCAGCGATCACCAGGCTGTCTTCCACGGACTCCAGCGGCGGGGCGGCGCCGGGCTCGCTGGAGCCGGATTTGCCGGAGGCACAGGGGACAGATGAGCTTGGGGTCACGGGCGGGCGGCACGCAGGGAGACCACGCCCCTAGTCTGCGGCTCAGCCCTCCGACGCTTTCGTCATGGCGACGCCGCCGGCCCCCCCCGCCAAACCGGCCCCTCCGGCCCTGATGCGGCCAGCGCCTCCCAAGCCCAGGCAGATTTCGGCGCAGGATTTCCGTCCCTTCACGCCCCCGCCAACGGCCTACAGCGATCAGCAACTGGGCTTGGTGGGGGAGGTGTCCACTTTCGATCCCGTGGCCCGGGCCGCCTTGATCGCCACCGAGATGCCGCGCGGCTGGAGCGGCGACTACCGCCCGTTTGACAACCCCAGCAAAGTGTTTCCTGTGCAGCTGAGCATCGCCTCGGCCGTGCCCTCCGGCCAGATGGTGGTGATCCGTGGCGCCTTGCGGATCGGCGAGGTCACTTCGCCGATCCAGGCCAACCTCAACGCCAAGTCCGACCAGCTCGACATGCTGTTGCTCGGAGACCGCATCGGCGGCGAGATCGAGCCAGGCGGCGAGTTCATGGGTCTGCAAGGCATGCGGCTGAGCGGCCTGCGCGGGCCGCGGCTGATCACCATGGGCGGCCGCCTGCAGCTGGCCCCAGCCGCCACCGCTCCCCGCGCCTCGGGCCAACCCCAGTCGAAGACGATCATCCGCGGCCTTTGGTGATCGAGGTCGGCCCGATCTGCACGGCAGCAAACCGCACACCCCCCCCCTTGCTGAGGGGCGGTCGCTTTCTCAGGCCTGGCGCGACAGCACCTGGTGGGAAGCGGATTGCCAGGCGCCGCTGGCGTCGTAGCGGCGGATCAGCCGTTCCAGGCGATCCGGGCCGCTCAGCCAGCCTGCCTCCACCGTGAATGCCTGGCGATGGCTCACCTGCTGAGGCATCAGCGCGTAACCGCCGTCGGCCAGCCATTGCAGCCCCGCCCCGGTCGGGACCTCCAGCTCGCTCTCCTGGCTGCCGCTACGGGTGCGCACCCGCAGCCCGCCAGCGCCGCAGGCCTCGAAGTGGGCTTCGGCCTCGGCCGCCTCGATCTCAGGCCAGTCAGCCAGCACCGTGCCGGTCTGGCCCCGCCAGGTGCCCCGCAGTTGATCGAGGCTGAGCGGTGGGCGCTCGGCGGCGTCGCAGCCGGCGCGGAACTCTCGGATCAGCACCAGCCCGTCGAAGCTGCCTGAGGGCTGATACAGCTGCACGAGGCGATGGCGACGGTCGCCGGCCACAAAACCAAACTCAGCACCGAACTGTGTGTTGGGAGCCAGCTGCAGCGAGCCCTTGCAGAATGAGCCCGAATCGAAGAACACCACCTGGCGGCCGAGGCTGCGGTAGTCCTGGCTGAAATCCCGCGTGGGCTCCTGATCGAGGCCGTTGGCGTAGCGGCGCAGGCGAAAGCGCACCAGCCGCTCCTCCACGCCGTCACCGGCGCCGGCGGCCGCCCCATCCTCCAGGGTGAGAATCGACGCGGTGCTGTCGAGGATCTCGCCGGTCGGGCTGAGCGAGGTGAAGGTTCCGCGCCAGTCCCCCAGGTTGCGCCGGAAGTTCTGCCACTGGCTGGCCATGGGGTCGGGGGCGCGGAAGGGCCGCCATTCTGAGCACGGGGGCAGGGCCGCGGGCGGGCGTGCAGTCCACGGGGCCTCTCAATGATCAATCCCAGAGGACAACCCTCAGAGGGCAGCTCTCAGGGCAGACCCCGGGGGGATCAGCCCGCGAGGGATCAGCCCGCGAGGACGTGCTGCGGGGGATCGTCGCCGGGGAAGTGCCGGCACGAGATGCCAGGCCAGGGATTGGGGCCTAGGGGACCCGAGACTGCTCCTGCTGGCGGTCGTTGATCAAGCCGCTGGCGGATCCGAGCACCGCCTGCGCTGATCTGCCCTGGCTCCGTTGTCCATCCGCAGGCGCTGCAGCGGCCGCGGCCAAGCCGGAGCAACCGCCAAGGCCGCGGGGCCGAGCTGCTGGAGCGGCCGCTGGCGGCGCTGGAGGGGCGCCTGCTGAGGCGGCTTGGAGGCTCTGCTGACCCAGCTGGTCACCGGCGTGGAATCACCTCGCTGCGGCTGAGCCATGTCACTGCAGCGGAGCCTTGGCTCCAGGTGGATTCCGGTCCAGGAAAGGGGTGATCGGCACGTCGGTCTCTTGGGGGGCGTGGTTGCCGTCAGGCTGGGATGAGCGATCCAGCCGGCCGGCAAGGCCGCCTCTAGCCGATGGCACGCTTCAGCCCCATGACGCGGCGTCGCCGCCCGAGAGGACCCAGGCCACCGGGGCGAGCAGCCACAGGGCTGGGGCCGTGGCCTTCCGGCTGGACCCTCGCCGCCCTGACACTGCTGTTGCTGGGCGGAGTGCTGCTGGTCTTCAACCAAAATCACTCGGGGGATCCGCTCAAGATCCGCCGGGAACTGCGCAAGTTCTGAAGACAACCTCTGGCAAGCCCCGGCCAGCTCAGTCGCCCGTTGTCAGGTCAGCGGGCCGGTGTTGGTAGGCGATGCCGCGGTAATGCAGGGCGACATGGGAGTTCGCAGCGGTGGGCAGGTGCCGTAACGGGCAGCTGTAGTGCTGCCCTCGGTAGATGTGCCCGACGGGCACGTCCGAGAGCTGCTCGTGGTTGCGCGGGTCATAGCTGACACCGCGGTAGCGAAGCGGGGTGGTCATGGCCAGGCGATCGGTCGAGTGGAGAATGCTGTGCGCGATTCAATACATAGCCAGCAGCGCTGTCCATGCTGAACACTTTCACAAATCTTCAATTACGGGCGTGGCTGCAGAGCCCGCCAGGGGTGCCAGTGTTCAGAGGCAAAGTCATTGGCGCAATCGCTTAGCGCATTGCGGCTTCTTTTGGGTTTTGTAGCAAAGGAATCATTCCGCGGTGTCGTAGCAGCAAATCATGAACGCCTAACGACGTTCTCGAACGTTCGTTTTTTTGCAAATCAAGCCCATGATCGTTGAATCGCCTCAGCAGAAGCGACTTCTGCAGCACAATCTCCTGGATGGTCCAATCCTCTTGTTTCGCAAACTTCGCGGCTTGACCACCAGCCGCGGGCTCACCTGGTTGGCCTGTGTTCCCACAGCCCTGCTGGCACTTGGCCTGTTCAATCTCGCCGCCCATGCTGCCGAATTGCCTGAGCTCACGCCGGCATTTCTGGCCAACAATATGTTTTTGCTGATCTGCGCGATTCTGGTGATCTTCATGAACGCTGGCTTCGCCATGGTGGAGGCAGGGTTGTGTCGGCAGAAAAATGCGGTCAACATTCTCGCCAAAAACCTGATCGTGTTCGCCCTCGCGGCGACCGCCTACTGGTTCATTGGCTACAAAATCATGTATAACGCCAGTTGGGTGATCCCAGGCTGGTTGAAATTTGGTGGTCTTTTCTTTGACCCAACGGTGACACCGGAAATGGTGAAGGAAGGTAAGCTTGTACCTTCTCTGGATTTCTTATTCCAGCTCGCCTTCGCTGGCACCGCCGCCACAATCGTTTCAGGCCTGGTTGCGGAGCGCATCAAGTTTTCAGAATTTATTATCTTTTCTTTAATCCTGGTCGGCGTCCTCTACCCCATTTCCGGCTCGTGGGTGTGGAACGTAGGCGAAGGTTGGTTGAATAAATTAGGCTTCATTGATTTCGCCGGCTCCACGGTCGTCCACTCCTTTGGAGCCTGGAGCGGGCTGGTGGGGGCGATGTTGCTGGGACCCCGCATCGGCAAATATGTGGATGGCCGTCCGCAGGCGATCCCAGGCCATAATCTCGGTATCGCCACCCTCGGTTGCCTGATTCTCTGGATCGGCTGGTATGGCTTCAATCCAGGGTCCGTGCTGTCCATGACTGCCGCAGTTCCCTACATCGCCGTCACCACCACCCTGGGGGGCGCCGGAGGTGGGATTGCCGCCACCGTGTTCAGCCAGATCACCGGAGGCAAGCCCGATCTAACAATGACAATCAACGGCATCCTTGCCGGATTGGTTGGTGTCACCGCCGGCTGTGATGCTTACGCCATGCCGTCGGCTTGGGTCGTCGGTTTCATCGCCGGCATCCTGGTGGTTTATGCCGTATCGATCATCGACCATCTCGGCATTGATGATCCCGTGGGTGCTTTCTCGGTCCATGGTGTCTGTGGCATCTGGGCGACGCTCGCCGTTGGTCTGTTCAATATCGATAAAGGCCTGTTGACCGGCCATGGCTTCAATCAGCTTGGCCTTCAGATCGTTGGCATCCTGGCATTTGCCATTTTCTCAATCGTCACCTCTTTTGTAGTCTGGAAGCTGATCGCGATCCTGTCCGGCGGTATTCGTGTCACGGAAACGGAGGAAGTTGAAGGCCTCGACATCGGCGAACATGGGATGGAAGCCTATCCCGATTTCGCTTCAATCAAGTAACTTTATCGCAGCGCAGTTCCAGATCTCATTCCCGATCAGGCGAGAGGGGGGGGGCACCCCCCGCTCGCTCTTGCGATATCTCAATCACGTCCAAAGCCTCTCTGACTACGGGCAACTGAATCATCTCGCTCGAAGCATCGAGAGTTAAAGTAAAGATGGACCTGACGGACAGGATTCAATCAATTTGATCGCGCTAGGGGATTGACTATCCCATCAATATTGACCCCTGACGATGCAGATTTGAGAAGGCACGATCGCATCATCATGGCAGCAGCGAAGAGTTGGGTCTTCTTCTGATCCCGGACATCAATCCATACCCGGCGGAGCGCGAATCATACCTCTTTGTTTCTAGCCTCCCCAAAGAGGAGTTGCAACAATCGATCAATCAGCTCGGGACATGCCTCGACCGCGAAGTTGTAGACTGATTTTGGCTAGATTCAGAAATCGAATGGGCTTGACACCCCACGGGCAAGAAGTTGATCACCATGCAACCAGGCGGGGCGGAGCAGATCGATTGATTTTCAGCCTCTTAAAACTGTTCAGTGATACGCGGTTTATAGCTCTCGATGGCCAAATGATCTTTAACCCCCAACGTCCAACCGTGCTTGTGGTCAGCCATGACGCATCGATCACAGGGGCGCCAGTACTCGCCTTTAATCTCTGCCAACAGCTCAGCGAAACGAATAATGTCATCGCGCTGCTCGTCAAAGGCGGTCCACTCAGCGAAGATTTTCAGCAATACACAACACGAGTCCTGCAAGTCAGCGAAGGGCATCTCGACAAGAATCCGTTCCGGCGCAAGATCGGGTTAAAACGTCCACTGACAGCGATCCTGTCGGCATCCCAAGAGCGAAGCACCACAACTGGATCGGACCGCTTGAGCCCAAGCCTGAAGCACTCAGGGGGCCAGCAGCAACGAGGGCCCATCCAAGCATTGCTGCAAGCAGTTGGACTCAGCAAGATCAACTGGACTTTAGGGATGAATCTACGCAGTCGACTGAAGCGCAAGCTCGTTTGGACTGAACGCCTGGACAATATGCTGATGCTGACACTGCTCGCCGATGAGCTCAAGCAGGCTGGTGGTCAGAGGCTGCCTCTCTATGCCTTGATGAATACCTTGACCGTCGCAACGTGGATAGGGCCGATAAGAGAACTTGGCATCGCACCGATTACACTTATCCATGAGTTTTCAGCTTATACACGGCCGATCGGACTCATTAATGTGGTTGGGCTGCTTTCGAGCGAGTTGGTGTTCTCAACTGAACTCACGCGGCGGGATATTGCCGAACACCATCCGCTCCTGCTGGAGCGACGCATGCATGATTTACCGCAAGGGCGCTGCACGCTGCCAGGCCGCCTGACAAGCCAGCAGCATGGACAGGCCATGCTTGATCCAAGAGCCTGGCATTTCCTGCGGACTTTGGCACCCGAGACAATCCTGGTCATCGGTGCGGGGACTGTTCAGCTTCGTAAAGGTGTTGATCTGTTCATCGCCGTAGCGGATCAGATGCGTACGTATTGTCCGAATCAAGCCTTGCAGTTTGTATGGATTGGAAGTGGCTATGACCCGATTAACGACTTCCATCTAGGGCTATGGCTCAAGGATCAGATTGAACGAAGCGGTCTTGAAGGACAGCTCCATATCTTTGATCAATCTCCCGCTTACGCAGCATTGCAACAGCGTGCCAACATCTTCTTGTTGCCCTCAAGACTGGATCCATTGCCGAATGTTGCCATTGATGCACTAACGCAAGGTCGCCTGGTTCTCTGCTTCGAAAAGGCATCTGGGATCTCTGATCTGCTGATGAGCGATCAGGCGCTAGGAGAAGCCTGTGTTGCTCCTTATCTCAATGTCGATGGGATGGCACGACGAGCCGCTGCGCTCGTCAAGGATCCTGAACGTTGCTCCCAGCTGAGCAACAAAGCAGCTCAGTTGGCAGAGGCGTGGTTCAATATGCCTCAATACGTCAGAACCCTGCAGGATATCGGCGAACATGCGGCGACCGAGCTGCGGGAATCTCGCTCTGAGCTCGATCGCCTGATCAAGTTTAACGCGATTGATTGGAACTACAATCCATGGGATCCCTTGTTGTCAACTCGGGCACGTACTTATCATTATCTGCTCTCCTGGCGGAACTGGAGTACGCCTCGTAAGCCTTTTTGTGGCTTTCATCCTGGGATTTATAAGCGCGAACAGATGCGCGGCCAGGAGAGCGCTGATCCCTTGCTTCATTACTTAGAAGCCGGAAGGCCAGCGGGCCCATGGAGCCCTGCCTTGATCACGCCTCGGCAAGAGTTCAGCCCTGTTGATGCAAAGGTGAGCGTCGCCCTGCATATCCATGCGCATTACCCTGAGCTCCTGGGTCCTTTAATCGATGCGGTCGCGAGCAACCAATTGCGCCCCGACTTGTTTATCACTACCAGCAATCACGGAGACGCCTCTGATTTGCGTGATCAAGTCGAGCGTCATGGAATGAAAATCACAGAACTCATGATCGTGCCCAATCGTGGGCGAGATATCGGTCCGCTGATGACAGAGTTGGGCAGGCACTTCGACCAAACGTATTGCTTCTACGGGCATCTTCATTCCAAAAAGAGTGTTCTCGCTGACGAGGCTGTTGTGAAGACTTGGCGCGACTTTCTTGTCGCCAACCTGATTGGTGACGCCGAGACCCGCATGGCTGATCGAATTGTCGCGGCCATGCACGCTCAGCCTCGCCTTGGGCTTGTCTTCCCCGATGATCCCCATTGCATCGGCTGGGGCCGGAATCGCGACCAGGCACGACTCCTTGGCGCAAGATTAGGCTTAACAACTCTACCGGAGGCCTTCGACTTTCCGATCGGCACAATGTTCTGGGCACGCCAAGGTGCTCTCATGCCCCTTTATGCGCTAGGGCTTCAATGGGACGACTATCCCAGTGAACCGATCGGCTTGGATGGCACCCTGCTTCATGCGATTGAACGCATGATCCCGCTGGTCAGCCACCAACAAGGCTACGGCTATGCACTCACGCATGTTCCCGGAGTTAATCGCTAGCTCTGATTCTCAGCTTGGAGTCGTAGGTCGGCCTCTGGTTTTCCACAACGCGATCATCGGCTCGTCATGGATATTGGCGTTTGCCTCGTCATCTGGAACAGGCCCGCCTGGCGTTCCCTTCGTCTCACCTGTGGCGGCAACGGCAAGCTGTGCGGTGCTCACTTGCGCCAGCATGGTTCGAGACCCCGCCGATCCCTATGGTTTCCGCTGCTCCTGCCGTCGATCCCCCTAGCGGGGCGGAGCTTCTCGCCAGGGAACGCTTGGCGCGCCAGGCAGGTACCGGCATCGAGTCGGAAGACCTGCAGGGCTGCTGGCTGCTCGATCAAGTGTGGCCGCGACGCAGCGAGCAACCCTCTGTGATCAGCAATCTCCTGCTCCGCAGCCTCGGGGCGCGGCTGGAGATCAGCCCCCACGATCGCCATGAAGAGTTGACCCTCTGCAATGCCGTGCGTCTTGGTGCCCTGGAGTTGCGCTTCCAAGGCCGCGGCTGGCTGGTGGGATCCCGGCCCCTGCTGCAATTCCAGTTCGATGCTCTGGAGCTCTCCCTGGCCGATCGCCCGCTGCTGCGCCGCTCCCTGCCGCCACCCCCGCCCCGGCGCATGCCGTTCTTCGCCCTGATCGCCCGGGGGCCGGAGGGCTGGCTGGCGGCTCGGGGCCGCGGCGGCGGTCTGGCGCTCTGGCGGCTGGCCACTCGGCCTGGCGCCGCAGCAATCGACCAGGATCCGAGCCCTAAGGCTGCACGCAACGGCTGAGCTTCCAGCGAGATCCTGGCCCCCGAAACAAGCCTGACCAGGCCGCGCCCAGCGAACAGAGGTGTGCTCACGCCCGGCACGCCAGCGCCAGCGGCGGCATCAGCTGGCGCCGTCGCCCGCCGGGGAGCGTGGATCCGCCGAGCCGACCAGCTCCGGCAGCGGCTCCACAGTTTGGAGGCGTTGGCCCAGCTCACGGACCAACGCCTCCAAGCCCCAGCGCAGTTGCTGGCAGGTCTCGCCCTTTTGGGCCAGCAGCCGATCGGCCAGGCGGATCCCCTCGAACAGCTCCCGAGCATCGGGCGGCAGATCCGCCACCCCGTAGCGACGGCCTGCGATCGTCAACAGCGTGGGGGTCTCGTCCAGGGAGGCAGGGAGCTGCCTGGGGCTGAGCGAAACAGGCGCCCCGGCATCCACCACCGGCCGAGGGGCCAGGGCTGAAGGAGTGGCTCCAGCAGCGACCTGCCCGGGAGCCGCGGCAGTCGCTGCCGCGACGGCGTTGACCTCAGAGCCTGCGCGGGCTGGGGCAGCGGCGGCGCTCGCTGAGGTGGCCTCAGGGGGTGGGGCGTCGGCGGCATCGCCAGCCGTGGCAGGCGCGAGCGGCAGGGGGGACCCCGTCAGGCTGTCGACCACCGCGGCTGGAGCCAACAAGGCCAGCAGCGATAGGGCCGACGGCTCCGACCCTGCCGCTGTGCCGGCATCGGGCTGTTGCGGCTCCATGGCCGAGGCGTGGCTCAGGGCACCCTAGGACCGATACCAGGGGGGACTGCCGCGGCAGCTTGATGCCGCGCTGGAGAGCCAGGGCCGGTCTGAACGGGTGCGGTCGGTGATCACCGATAATCGGCTGACCCGCGTCGCCCCCTTGCCATGAACCCGGTGCGTGTGGGGGTCATCGGCATCGGCAATATGGGCTGGCACCACGCTCGGGTGCTCAGCCTGTTGCGCGATGCGGAGCTGGTGGGGGTGGCGGATCCGGACGCGGCCCGCGGCCAGCTGGCCTTGGAGCAGTTTGGCTGCCGCTGGTTCACCGACCATCGGGAGATGCTGGGGGAGGTGGAGGCCGTTTGCGTGGCCGTGCCAACCCTGCTGCACCACCGGATCGGCCTGGCCTGCCTGGAGGCGGGCGCCCACGTGTTGATGGAGAAGCCGATCGCCGCCACCCAGGAGGAGGCCGCCGACCTGATCCAGGCGGCCGAGACCGCTGGCCGCCTGCTGCAGGTGGGCCATATCGAGCGCTTCAATCCCGCCTTCCGCGAGCTGCTCAAGGTGGTGGGCGGTGAGGAGATCGTGGTGCTGGAGGCCCGCCGCCACAGCCCCAATCCCGACCGGGCCAACGATGTGTCGGTGGTGCTGGATCTGATGATTCACGATATTGACCTGGTGCTGGAGCTGGCGGCGGCGCCAGTGGTGCGCCTGGCCGCCGCCGGCGGTCGCAGCAGCGAGGGGCCAATTGATTACGTCAACGCCACCCTCGCTTTCGCCAATGGAATCGTGGCCAGCCTGACGGCCAGCAAGATGGCCCACCGCAAGGTGCGACGGCTGTACACCCACTGTCGCAACAGCCTGATGGAGACCGATTTTCTCAACCACAATCTCCGCATCCACCGCCGCTCTCACGGCTCCTTCAGTGCCGATCACGGTGAGCTTGTTTATCGCAATGACGGCTTTATCGAAGAGGTGAGCACCACCTCAATCGAGCCGCTCTACGCCGAACTTGAGCACTTCCTGCGTTGCGTGCGCGGCGATGAAACGCCGGCGGTGGATGGCCTGCAGGCCTCCCGAGCCCTGCAGCTCGCCGACCTGATTGAGCAGTGTGTCGAACAGCCCAATCTCTGCATGGCCCTGGACGCGCCGATCTGAAGGCGCCAGCGCACCCGCGACCGAGCCGGACCGGCAGCGCCTTCGCGAACCCAATCTTGCCCGGGGCGTCATGCACAAGCGCTGGTATCAACTCCAGGCCGGGATGAAACCCCTAGAAACCAGAACCAACTCCATGCTGCCGCCCTGATCTCAACACGGGGCCGCGAGACAATGGCCTTGAGCCCCCTCGCCCTTGGTGCGTCATGACGCAATCGATGGGCCATGGGACTCGGCGGCGATCAACCAGCCGCAGTGAGCTGTTGCAAGGCAAGCAGTTGCCAGCGGCGGCAGGCGGCCGGGGAGGCGCGGTAGAAGGCCTCCCAGGCCTCGGCCTTGTGCTGGCCATAGTCGGCACTCGGCACTGAAGGGTGGTGCTCCTGCCAGCCCGCCCGCACCGCGTGGCCGATCACCACATCCAGGGCGAGGTCGTCATCGATCTGCACATGGGGGTTGGCGGTGACAAAGGCGATCAGGGTGAGCAGGGTTTCCGTGCAGAGCTGGCGGTACTCAGGAGCCTCAATCTTGCCGAGCAGATGCTCGACCCGGGCTGCAAAGTTGCGCTCTCCCGGTGTGCTCTGCCGCACCAGGGTGCTGGCCAACCGGTTGCGGCGTTCCAACTTGTCGCCGATCACCAAGCCGCGGCAGTGATGCAGCAAATCCCAGATCCCTGGATAGAAATCGCGAGGCACCCGCTGCAGCGCCCCCAGGCGTTTGCGATGCAGCAACCAATCGGAGCCGTTCGGCAGCTCCGCCAGAGGGTCGGGCACCTCCCAGCGCACCCGGCCGCGCAGGTGCAGCTGTTCCTTGCGCTCCAGGGCCGCCCGAGCGTGGTCCACATCGGCCAGCACGGCCCTCAGCTCACGGCGGATGCGATGGGGCGGCTGGCGGCAGAGGGCCTCGAAGGCCTCGCTGGGGCTGAGGTCGGAGGCGGCGGCCAACTCGCCGGTGAGCAACAGCAGCAACTGGCCCAACTGCAGGGTGAGGCTGCCGCTCAGCAGATCCGGCTCGAGCCGAGCCAGGCTGTCGAGGGCGAGCAGCAGTTCCTGCTGCAGCATCCATTCACGGCCGTCCTCACCGCTGAAGCGGCGGATCATCGCCGCGATCGCCAGGCTGCCCTGGGGTTCGCTGATCAGCGATTCGCTGGTGTAGTTGCGTCCCACCACCACCTGCCGCTGACGCACGAGCAGGTCGGTGAGGGCATCCTCCAGCTGGGGGTGCACCAGGCCCATGGCGCCGGCCACCCGCCGCACGATGCTCCAATCCGGCAGCTCCAGGGCGCGGCGGTACACCTCCTGCAGCAGCGCCATCAGCTGCACCGGCACGCCTCCCATCGGCCCCTGCAACCGGGCATTGGGCCCAAGGCGGCGACCCAGCTGTTCGAGCAGCTCAGCCTGTTCCGCCAGGGAGGTGCTGTACCAGAGGCGGGCCGCCAGTTCGGCCACGGAGATGTCCTCCAGCTCCTGTTCCTGTCGCGCCGTGAGCGGCTCGCGGCTGGTGGCGGCAGGCAGCAGGGTGTGGCTGGCGGGTCGCAGTTCGCAGGCCGCCATCGCCTGGGGGGGCAGTTCCACCCAACTGGCCTGGGAGATCAGCTGCTCCAGCGGGGCCAACTGCAGCGGAACCCCTTCGAGCAGGCCGGAGCGCAGCTGGCGGCCGAGCTCCAGAAAGGCTTCGGGATCGCGTTGGAACGGAGCCGTGGGAACCGGTACAAGCAACAGTGGGGCTCCGGTGCCTCGCCAGTGGCGTTGCAGCAGGCGCACCTCGGCGGCCACCGCGTCCACCAGCTGCTGGGGATCATCCGCCAGGTAGAAGGTGTCGTCCTCCAGCACCGCTGGCAGGAACGCCAGCGACTCGTTGCCGTGGCGATAGAGGCGGGCCGTGGCCATGGTTTCCATGCGCACGGCCGGGTGCCCCCCCAGCCCCAGGGCCGGGTTGGCCCCCACCGCCGCCATGCGCTGGGCCAATTCGCGTGAGCTGGCCACCCGCAACCGCGGCACCCCGTCCACCCGAGCGATGGCCGTGGGGAGCTGGCAGGGCAGGCCAGCCGCCGCCAACCTCTGGGCGACCGCCCCATCGGTCGGCACCAGAGCCACCAGCACCTCGCTGGCGCCGAGCGGCAGGGGATGACGCCGCTGGCAGGGGTCGAGGTCGTTCGGCTCGATCAGCCCGTGCAACAGCAGATCTCCGAGCCAGGTGAGGCTCTGGGTCCAGAGCAGCGGCACGTTGTCGTTGGGCTGGCGGCGCTGGCTGCCCGGCTGCAGCCGTTCCGCCGTGAGGTGGGGCTCCGGCACCAGGTAGAGCTCCGGCAGCAACGGCACCCCTTCGACCGTGAGGCTCAACTCGTGCAGCCGGGCGCGCCAGTGGCGGGCCTCTTGCCAGCGCTGCTCGCAGCAGGCGGTGACCAGCTCATAGGCCAGGAACAGGGGCCATTCGCACTCGATGTGCTCAAACTCCGCCAGCTCCTCCGGTTCGTAATGCAGCCGGGTCACGTCCTCCACCACGGTCTGGTGTCCGTCGCGACGGAAACGCTTGTAGCCGTAGCGGCCGCCGAGCTGTTCGCGGATCTTGCGGCGGGTGCGCTCCTGCAGCTTCGGATCCTCCACCGCCCAGGCGGGGTAGCCGATCACCGCCAAACAGGCGCTGTCGACCTCCTTACTGGCGGATTCACGCGGCAGCAGGCTGCGCAAGGCACGCCGTAGGCGCACGATGGCGTCGTGGGGGATCACCAGGCAGCAGCTGCCGTCACCGTGGGGGCCGTAAAGATCCAGCCCCTCCAAGGCTTCCAAGGCCGCCTTCACCAGCCCGATCGAACTGGCATTGCGCTCAGGCTGGCCGTCGTTGCCCTTGTCCCCCCGCTCCCAGATCCCGTAATCGGCCACCCGGTAAGCCCGGGCCACGTAATAGACCAGGTTCTGGACGAAATCGCGCTCGTGGCGGCTGCGCACCACGACCAGGCCGGAGCGGGTGAGCTGGGCCAGCTGCAGCAGGAACACCGCCGTGGCGTCGAGCTGCAAATGGCCCCAGCCGTCGTCGGGGACCACCGGATCACCGCTGGCGGTGTCGAACTTGGCGTGAATCGCATCCAGCCGGTCGAGGCTGGTTTTGAAGCGTTCCACCTTGGCGGACTGGCGCAGCATGGCGTTGAGCAGCCCGCGCATCAGCTGCAGCACCCGCTGCTCCAGCTCAAAGGCCCGGCGGCCATTGCCGCCCCGGCGGCGATGGGCTAGCGCCAGGCCCCAGACGCATTGAATCGAATACACGCAGTCGCGCACCCAGGCATCGGCGTAGTTGCCATGCACGGTGTTGGCGGTGCTGGCCGGCAACAGGCCACTGATCGGGTGTTGGCGACTGAGCACCACCTGATCCACCCAGCCATCGAGCTGCCGCAGGAACTCTGCCGCCGCCGCCGCGTCGATCGGAGCAGCGTTCGCTGGCCCTGTGACCGGGCGCGCCGACGTGGCGGTGGCCGCCGATTCGGTATTGCCGGGGGCGGTTCCGCTGACCATGATCGAATCGGCTTCAGCAGCCATAGATTCTCTCCTGGCGCCCCCACGGTTGATGGCAGCAACAGCGACCGCCCCGGTCCGCTCCCGCGTGTTAGGGATTCCTGTAGATCTCTGCAACGTTCGGCAACGGGCCCTGGAGCTGGCCGAAAGCGGCGGGCAGATCATCACGCTCAACGCCGAGATGACGATGGCGGCGCTGGAGAACCCAGAGCTGCGCGGCGCGATCGAGCAAGCCGAACTGGTGATCCCCGATGGCGCCGGTGTGGTGTGGGCCTTGGGCCGCCAGGGCCACCGCGTGCGGCGCAGCCCCGGCATTGAGCTGGCCCGCTGGCTGCTGGATCAGGCCGCGGCCCATGGCTGGCGGGTGGCCTTGGTGGGAGCCTCGCCACAGGTGTTGGCGCGGCTGCGGCAGCGCCTGCTTGGGGAACTGCCCAACCTGCGGCTGGTGTTCGCGGCCGACGGCTACTGCTCCAGCGACGCTTGGCCTGAGCTGCAGCGGCAGTTGCTGGCAGCTGAACCGCAACTGGTGTTGGTGGCCCTGGGAGTGCCGCGTCAGGAAACCTGGATCGCCTCCCTGCCGCGGCCGTTGGCGGCGCTGTGGATGGGCGTGGGCGGCAGTTTCGATGTATGGGCTGGCGAAAAACGTCGAGCGCCCGGTTGGATGTGTTCGCTCCGGATCGAATGGCTCTATCGCCTGATCAAGGAGCCCACCCGATGGCGGCGCATGCTGGCGCTACCCGCTTTCGCGGGCCAGGTGCTGCGCCAGGGAACATCGCGTTGAAGGGCCTCGCGGCGCTCCCCGCTCGAACCCTCTGTCGGGCATGAACTATGCCCAGGGGCCGCATGCGCGTTTCGCAGTCATAAGGTCAGCGACCTGAGGTCACCCAGGTCCGGGCCTGCGTAAACAACCGCAGGTTGTTGATCTGGCTCGGGCGAGGGAACGGTCGGCAGCCGGCAGCTTGGGGCTGACCCCGTTTGCACAACACGAACAGAAGGTCCACCCAGGCAAAGGGGAGGAGGGGGCTCCAGCCATCCCAGCCCGCTCGATCAGCGGAAGCCCACGGAGGCCTGCCAGACAAACGCCAGAAGCAGGAAGAACAGGGGAATGATCGGCAGGATGTCCACCAGAGGGCCAAAGGCTTGGTAGGCCTCGGGCAGCTCAGCCAGGGGGGCGGCGTGGGAGAGGCCGGCCAGCAAGGAGAGAGGCATCGGGACGATCGGCGCGGACGGGGTGAGGGCGGCGAGGGCTGGGAGGGATCGTGGTGGAAGCGATCCAGCGAGCCACTTCTCTGACGAACGAAGAGAAACGGACTGAGCCCTGCAGTGGCTGGAACCTACCACGTGTGGGCAGCCGGGGAATCGGCAGCCCAGGGGGTGAAATCCTCTGAAAAACAGCCCTCGCCAATGGCCCTCGCCATGGCATCGCTGAAGCGCTGCAACGTGGTGAGGTTGTGCAGGCTCAGCAAGGTGAGCCCCAGAATCTCCCCGGCGCGGATCAGGTGGTGCAGATAGGCGCGGCTGTGCTGGCGGCAGGCCAGACAACCGCAGCGATCATCCAGGGGAGTGTGGTCGTGGCGGAAGCGGGCGTTGCGAAGGTTCCAGCGCTCACCCGCCACCAAGGCCGTGCCATGGCGCCCCAAACGGGTCGGGAGCACGCAGTCGAACAGGTCGAAGCCCTGGGCCACCGCCACGGCCATCTCCCGCAGGCTGCCCACACCCATCAGGTAGTGAGGCCGGTGCTCCGGCAACAGCGGCCCGACTTCCCGCACGATGCGATGCATCTCCTGCACCGGTTCGCCGACGCTCACCCCTCCCACGGCGATGCCGGGGAGATCCAGGGCTGCCACCACGCGGGCCGACTCGCGCCGCAACTGCGGGTAACAGCCGCCTTGGACGATGCCGAACAAGGCCTGGTCGGAGCGGTCGTGGCTGGCCAGACAGCGCTCCAGCCAGGCGTGGGTGCGACGGCAGGCCTCCGCCACCGCAGCCTCGGGGGCGGGATAGGGGGGGCACTGGTCGAAGGCCATCGCCACATCGGCCCCCAGCGCCATCTGGATCGCCATCGCCCGCTCCGGCGTGAGGCTGATCTGGCGGCCATCGCGCGGGGAGCGGAAGGTCACGCCCTCGTCGTCGATGCGATTCAGGGCCGCCAGGCTGAACACCTGGTAGCCCCCCGAATCGGTGAGCAGCGGACCCGACCAGCCCATGAAGCGATGCAACCCGCCGGCCTCCGCCACCACCGCCTCGCCGGGCTGGAGATGCAGGTGGTAGGTGTTGGCCAGCACCATCTGAGCCCCGGTTTCGCCCAGCTGGGGGGTGCTCACCCCCTTCACCGTGGCGGCCGTGCCCACGGGCATGAATCGCGGCGTTTGCACCTCACCGTGGGGGGTGTGGAAGCAGCCGCAGCGAGCACGGCTGCGGGGGCAACGTGCGCTGATCGTGAACGAGAAGGGCGGCGGGCCGCTGGTCTGGTGGGCTGAACCCGTCATGCCGCCTCTGGGCCCTGGGGAATCGGCACTGCTCGTCACGCGGGGGTCCAGCGGATGCAAGGGTGAGGGCTGGAGCCTCCGGCCGCTTGCCATCGGCCCAGCTTGTTCAGCGACGCTACGCGCCTTTGATGAGCCTTCCACCATGGTCCAGCTCAGCGTCGCAGCCGTGGGATCCCGGCGATCCAGCGCAGGAGGCGGCCAGAGCAGCATCGCCGCCGCGGCCAGCCGACGCGTCGGACCCCTCGCCAACCGCGCCGCTGGCCCCCTGCGCGACGGATGGCACTGAGCCCGGCCCCGGGCCTGGAGAGTCTCGAAGGATCGACGCCTGGGCAGCCCCAGCATCCGTGCCGCGGCCAGGCCCCCGCGATTCCGGTCCAGGGATCGCCGCCAACGAGTGGCCCGGGCAGGCGGCGGAGTCGGCCCGCCGCGCCCAGCGCCTGCCCGACAAGTCGGGTCGCTCGCCCCAGGCCACCCCGGATCCCGCGGTGGTGTCCCACCAGCCTCGCATTCCCTCCTGGCTGCGGGACCTGGCCGGGGCCTGGATCTTCTATTCCGTTCTGCCGGCCTGGCCAGGCCTCGCGCCTCGCTTCCAGCGCATCGCCCGTTTCGCCCCCTGGATCGGGGCGCTGCTGGGGGGCCTGCAAGGCCTGTTGTGGTGGCTGCTGCTGCAGGGCCAGGCGCCGCTTCTGGCCCAGGTGTGCCTGGTGCTGGCCACCGGCCTGTGGCTCAGCGGTGGGCTGCACATGGATGGGGCGATGGATACCGCCGATGGCTTGGCCGCCGGCGACCGCCTGCTGGAGGCGATGGCCGACAGCCGCGTGGGCGCCTGCGGCGTGCAGGCCCTAGTGCTCGTGCTGCTGCTGCGGGCCGCGGCCCTGGCCTGGCTGGGCCCCCTGGCGCCCCAGGCGCTGGTCTGGGCGGCGGCATGGGGGCGGCTGGCACCGCTGTTCGCCATGGGCCACTTCCCATACCTGCGTGAGCGGGGCAGCGCGGCCTTCCATCGCCGCCACTGGGCTGGCCTGGCGGTGGAGCTGCGGCCAGGGCTGCTGCTGCTGCTGGCGCTGGCGCTGCTCACCTGGAGCTGGCATTGGGCTGGGTCACTGTCCCTCAGCCGAGCGCTGCTCGGCCTGCTGCCGGCCCTGCTGGTGCCGCTGGCGCTGGGGCGACGGCTGGGTGGCCACAGCGGCGACAGTTACGGCGCCTGCGTGGAATGGAGCGAAAGCCTGGCGCTGCTGCTGATGGCGGCGCTGCCCCTGGCGCCGATTCCAGGATGAGAGACCGACCCTGCCTCGGCGCATCCATGAGAGGGAAGCCAGGCTGAATCCCAGCCCGCCGCGGGCTGATCGCAGGCATGGGGCCTGACCTTCCCCCAGACCGTCGTCACGGCTCGGGACCTGCCCCCTTCCGGCTGGGCGGCCGCGGATCTGCCCGACAACGCAGGGCCTTGCCTCTCGAACTCGGCTGGGCAACAGGGTTCGAGAGGCAAGGCGGGACTCCCCGGCCGGCCAGCTGCGATGAATCGCGGGACCCATTCCAGCGATTGACACGGCTGGCGCTCCGGGACCCGGGCCAGTCCCAACCGGGAAAACTGTCCTCGGCTCTGCGGGCCAACGGCATTCCTTGCTGCCACGGGGCCAGCTCATGCCTGAGATCAGCCGCTGGAGCGTTCCGTTTGGGAATGGTCCTGGTCACTGCCTCCAGCCTCGCGCCGGGGAGCCGGCAACCACAGCAGAAAGGCGTTGCCTTGATCGGGCAGGTCATCGCACACCGCGCGTGGCGGCACCACCAGGCTGAGATCCCCACCCAGCTGACGGGCAAGATCCCGGGCCAACGCCAAACCCAGCCCGGTTCCTGGCATCTCCGCCCCCCGTTCGCCGCGCACGCCGCGCTGGAAGATCCGCTCCCGTTCGGCGGCGGCGATGGCCGGCCCCCCATCCCACACCGCCAGCGTCAGGCGGGCAGGATCCGAGGCCACATGCATGCCGATGGGACTGCCAGCAGGGCTGTAACGAAAGGCGTTCTCGAGCAGGTTGGCGAGGATCTCCGCCACCGATCCGCTGTCGCCGCGCCAGTCGGGCAGCTGGGCAGGGGGATACCAGGCGCGGTGTTGCAACTGGGCTGTGGCGGCTGCCCGCTGCAACAGGGGCATGAGCGGCTCCGCCAGGGGGCGCCCTTCGGGGCCGCTCAGCAGCGGCGGCAGGAGCAGCGGCTGGCCGGTGGGAGCCGCCGCCAGCGCCTCGCCAGCTCCCAGCACATCGAGGGCATCGATGTAACGGTTCAGCTGGCGCTCCTCAGCCAGCAGACCCTCGACCAGTTGCCGGTTGCTGTCGTCGTCGCCAAGGCGTCGGCGCAGCAGCTGGGCAAAGGTGCGCAAGGCGGTGAGCGGATTGCGCAGCTGATGCACCATCACCCGCAGGCGCTCCTGCTGACGGTCGAGCCGTTCGGCCAGGGCCTGGCGTTCCAGATCGAGCCGCAGTGCTTCCGTGAGACACAGGGAGGCGGCCTGCAGGCGGCTCTGAAAAGGCTTGGACCACGTGCGACCCGTGCCTTCCACCTGGAGCGCTCCCAGCAGCACGCTGCCATCGCGCAGCGGCAACCAGCGGCGCTCCTGGGCGGGAACCCGGAGGCTGCTGCCCGCATCGACGGCCGGCAGCACGCGACCATCCAGCGGCCAATGACCGATCGGCATCAGATCAAGGCTGCCGCTTTCGCCGCGTTGAGCCACATAAACGATCAGCGAGCGCAGCTCCGAGCAGTCGGCGAACTGGGCGAGCTGGTGCTGGAGCAGGGCCTGGAAGCGCTCGGAGAGCGGCATCAGCAGAGCGGAGGGAGGAGATGGTGGAGGGGGGGCAGCCCACACGCCGTCAAAACTGGTGCGCAAAACTTCAGAATGTTTGCGGGTTTCCCGCAAAATCGGGTTAAGCTCCTGGTATCGACCACTACTCCACCCTGCCGGTGGATCGTTTTGGTCGGTCTTGGAACAGATGCCCTTGCGCTTCGGCGCAAAGCAGGCTACAGCGGGGACAGGCGCGCAGTCCGCGCATCCTGGCCTCAAGGTCAGATCTTCAACTGCTGTTCAACGCCTCAGGCTCATTTTTACTGCAGCAGCTTTTCGGCAAGGGCCTGCTCTTCATCGGAGCGGCCGTTCAGGCATACCGCCCGCACAGGGTCGGCTCCTGTTGTCGTTGTCCATCCCCATCCTCTTCGTCGGTCTCCCGCCCCGGGAGCCTTGCCATGTCCAAGAAGCGCAAACGGATCAGTCGCCGTCGTCTCGCCGGTCAACGCGTGCTGGCCCACGTGCCCACCTTCAACTTGGAAACCGGCTCCTACAAGCCGGTCACCGCCGCCCGGCGCTACATCGCCGAGGCTGAGTTGGTGCCACCTGCCATCCTCAATGTCCGCCGCAACGAACACACCACCGATCGCTTCTTCTGGGGCGAAAAGGGTCTGTTCAGCGCCCAGTACGCCGAGGAGAACCATTTCCTGTTCCCCTCCCTGCGCGTCATCGTCGACCGGATCGGTGAAGACGTGCTGTTCGAAGGTCTCGAAGCACTCGCTGCCGACGACTGGGAGGAGATGGAGGAGTACGAATACGCCTTTGTCTGACCCTTGCCGCCCCGCGGCGACCAGAAACAATCCCCGTTCCCGCCAGGGGACACGCGAACGGGGATTCCAGTTTGCAGTGGCCCGCCCCCATCCACCCGAGCCAGTAGAAGGGCGAGACGGGTGGATGTTGGCTGCCGCTGCTCCTTAGGAATCTGAGCTCATCGCGGCGGTAGATCAGCTCGAACGGCACTGAGGTATTCAGCACACTGCGCTGCCTCACGAGTTGTCGTCGTTCACCTGTGGCCGCAGCACTCCAGCTTCGGCAGCATTGCCGGCAGGTGCCAGGCAGCCTTGGTCCTCTAGGGCACCATCGCGGTGGCGGGGTCACAGCGGCAAGCCTGGTGCTGCGCGCCCTTCGCCCTGGTGATCACCATGGCCAAGTGGGTCTTGCCCAACCACAGCGGCCAAGCATTAGCAGGTTTTCCACCTGGAGCAGGCAGGAGGTCTGCCGCACCAGGCCCTGGAGCTCCGGCCAGTGGCGCGGTTCGAAGTGCCGATGGTCAGCGCCATCCCTACGGGCTATCCCGTCTGCATGTGATTCTGACTGCTTGAAGATTCACACCACAACCGTATCTGTGGGGCGTGTTGAAGTTCACCTCATCACTCTCGCCTGGATCCCCGTGGATGAGCTGAGTGAAGATCAAATCTTTGCCTGCATTCAACAGACCTGGAGATCTGGGGAGCATCGCTATCCATCTTGATGAGGCAGCAAGCTCCTCTGAGGATCTCGGGACAATACAGGCCCGGGACTGGGACAAGCTTTTGCTGCTATCCAATCGAGGCGCAAACGCGGTGTTCGGAGCTTGCTGCCTAATCGGTATATCTATTGCCATCCGGTTTCAGCAATCAGGGAACGCCTTCTCTTCGCCAGCAGCGTCAGCATCCAAGGTATCGCTTGGAGTGAGAGTAATGGTTGATCTTGCCATCGCATGGGTGGCCGCGCCGTCGCGTTCAGGTCTGCTGGGCCACCGCGGTCAGGACGGGACACTCCAGGCTCGCTCCAGGAACTGCCGCATCAATGGAAACAGCTGCGGATCGATGCCATGGCCCCCTTCGAACAGCTGGCGCGTGACCTGGGCCCCGCCGGCGCGCAGAGCGTCCTCCAAGGCTGAGCAGGCTTCGGCGGGCACCACCTGATCCAAGCTGCCGTGGGTGAGCAAGACCGGCAGAGCGGTGGCCCGGGGCTGCCAGTCCGGATGGGGATAGCCACTGCAGGAGATCAACCCCGCCAAGGGCAGCCCAGCAGCGCTTGTGGCCACATCCACGGCCATCGCACCGCCCTGGGAGAAGCCCAGCAGCACCGTGCGATCGAGCGGCAGGGTCCGCGCCAGTTGCTCCAGCCGTTCGCGCAGCCCCTGCCGCGCCGCCGGCAGGGCGGCCCAGTCGGGCGCGGGTGCCAGGGGGTACCACTCACGGCCCGCCCCGGCTGGATGGAGGCCTGGGGCCCGCAACGCCACCACATCCACACTCTCGCCGCCATCCACAAGCTCCAGGCCCAGCTCCAGCAGGTCATCGGCATCAGCCCCCCAGCCATGCAGCAGCACCAGACGGCGCTGGGCTGGTTCTGGACCGATGCGGAGATCTCCCGGGCCGGGGCCGGGTCGAGGAGCGGCGAAGTTGCTGGCAGGGCTCATGGCGAGACGGCAGGGAGAGGGGCATGACCCCCTGCGTAGGTTGGCTGCAGATCTGATCGTGCGCCGCTATGGCCCCGACGGCCCTGCTGAGCGTCTCCGACAAACAGGACCTGATTCCTCTGGCCCAAGGATTGCTCAGCCATGGCTACCGCTTGATCTCCAGTGGCGGCACCGCCGCGGCCCTGACCGCCGCGGGCTTGCCGGTGACCCGGGTGGCGGACCATACCGGGGCTCCTGAGATCCTCGGCGGCCGGGTCAAAACCCTTCACCCCAGGATCCACGGAGGCATCCTGGCCCGCCGCGACGATGCCTCCCATCAGGCCGATCTCACCGCCCAGGCGATCGACCCGATCGATGTGGTGGTGGTGAACCTCTACCCCTTCCGCCAGGTGGTGGCCGATCCCGCCGTGAGCTGGGAGAAGGCCATCGAGACGATCGACATCGGCGGTCCGGCCATGGTGCGGGCCGCCGCCAAGAACCACGCTGATGTGGCGGTCCTCACCGATCCAAGCCAGTACCCCTCCTTCCTGAGCGCGCTGGAGGTCGGTGGGGTGGATCGCCAGCTGCGGCGGCAGCTGGCCCTGGCCGCCTTCCGCCACACCGCCGCCTATGACGCGGCCATCGCCTCCTGGCTGGAACAACGGCTGGAGAGCTCCACGACCGCAGCGCCATCCGCGCCCGCGGGCGCAATCGAGGCAGCCAGCCCGGCGGCGGCGGCGCCCCTGTCCCTGGAGCTGCCGCATCGCCAGAGCCTGCGCTACGGGGAAAATCCCCATCAGCGGGCCAGCTGGTACGGCTCCGCCAGCAGCGGATGGGGCGCAGCCCAGCAGCTTCAAGGCAAGGAGCTCAGCTACAACAATCTGATCGACCTCGATGCCGCCTTGGCCACGGTGCTCGAGTTCGGCTACGGGGCGGCAGCTCAACCGGCGGCGGTGGTGATCAAACACACGAATCCTTGCGGCGTCGCCAGCGCCAGCAGCATCGCGGCAGCCGTGCGACGCGCCCTGGACGCCGACCCGGTGTCCGCCTTCGGAGGGATTGTCGCCCTCAATGACGAACTGGACGACGCGGCGGCGTCAGCCCTCACCGGATTGTTTCTGGAATGCGTGGTGGCCCCGGCGGTGCGGCCTGAAGCGCGCCAGCGCCTGGCGAGCAAGGCCAATCTGAGGGTGCTGGAGTTGCCCCAGTCGGCCCTTGCGGCCCTCGACCGCCGCCAGCTGCGCAGCGTGCTCGGCGGGGTGCTGGAGCAGGAACGGGACGACCAGCTCAGTGACCCCAGCGGCTGGCAGGTCGCCACGCGCCGGGCTCCGAGCGCGGCCGAGCAGGCAGACCTCGCCTTTGCCTGGCGCGTGGTGCGCCATGTGCGCTCCAACGCCATCGTCGTCGCCACGGACGGCCAGAGCCTGGGCATCGGTGCCGGCCAGACCAACCGGGTGGGTTCCGCTCAGCTGGCCCTGGCGGCGGCGGGGGACCGGGCGCGGGGGGCGGTGCTCGCCAGCGATGGCTTCTTTCCCTTCGACGACACCGTGCGGCTGGCGGCCAGCCATGGCATCACCGCCGTGATCCATCCAGGTGGCAGCCTGCGGGATTCTGATTCGATCGCCGCCTGTGACGAGCTGGGCCTGGCGATGCTGATCACCGGCCAGCGCCACTTCCTGCACTGACCGGACGGGGTGGTGCGGTTGTAGTTTCCTGGCAGCCGCCGCTCCTGTCCGTCCATGGTTCTTGCGCCCCTCGCCGCGGTGCCCGCTGACGCTCTGCCAGCTTCCCTGGCTTTCGGCATCAGCTTCCTGCACCCGATCCTGATGTGGATTCTGCTGGGCCTGAGCGGCTATGCGCTGGTGCTCGGGATCCGCGCCAAGAAAACCCGCACCGCCTCGGCGGAAGAACGCAAGGAGTTGATCAAAGGCCAATTCGCCCGCCGCCATTTCCTGTTCGGCAGCCTGGTGCTGGCGGTGATGGTGCTGGGCATGGTCGGCGGCATGGCCGTCACCTGGATCAACAACGGCAAGTTGTTCGTGGGGCCGCATCTGCTGGTGGGCCTGGGCATGACCGCCCTGGTGGCCCTGGCCGCTGCTCTGGCGCCGCTGATGCAACAGGGCAACCTCCTGGCCCGCAAGGCTCACGTCGGCCTCAACATGCTGCTGATGACCCTGTTTCTCTGGCAAGCCGTCACCGGCATGCAGATCGTCAACAAGATCCTGCAACCACCGGCTTGAGCCAGACCAACATCATCGGCAGGGCACAGTGCTGTCTCGGGTGCCCGTCTGCCGACCTTCACTCTGCTCGCCGCGGCCACCTCCCGGCTCCATGCTGACCCTGCTGGGTCCCATGAGTTCCGAAACTGAGCTGGCACGCAAATCAGCCCACAATCGCCAGCCTCTCCAGCCTCTTTCATGACCCCGTGCATGACTGGCTGGTCATGGCAACAACGGATGAATCGGCAGTGAGCTCTGCACAGTCAGGCTTCCAATGGCATGCGGCGTCGATCGGCAGGAATCCCCCCTAGCGGCCACCACACCCACCACGACGATCGGGAAGCCAGCGATTATTGCCTTCTCGGCGAGCACTCTCAGCGATGCCCCCTGCGGATCGTGTTCAGCGGGGGCCGAGGCGGGTTCTCGCCCCGTGACGCGAGTGCCTTTGGCCAGCAGCAGCAAATCGAGCACTTCTGCCGTCTCCTCAACAATGAAAACTCACTTGAGGCAGTGAATCTGAACTCCTCTCCCGGAGCTCATTGCTACGAAATTGTCTCAGCAGACAACACTTTGATGCGCACCAAAGAGCAGAGTCTGCTTATGCACCTCCGGCCGCAACCTGATTCTGCGGTTGCACAGTATGTAGGCTGGAATCGCTGGGGCCAAAGGCATCTCAGCCTGATCGGCGTGCGGCTCAGACAGCTGCGGCTGCTTCGCTGGACAGACATCGCGGCTCGCATGAAGCCCTGCCGCAACGACCTTGCAAGGAATCGCCTTGGCCCAATGCTGCTGCGGAAAGGTCTCGACGGCAGGCTCCTGAATCGCCGCGATGTCATCAACGCAGCGGCCAAAGTAAATCAGTCCTTTTTGAAATTTGTGCTTGCATTTACCGCACCCACTCGCCTGCGGCCAACGACACACTTGATGAAACCTTCCCAAGTGCATGCTGAACACCACGACCCAACCTTGTGGAGGATGATAAAGTGACTGTTAATGATTGCTTTGATGCCTGGATAAAATGGCGGTGAAACCTACCCTTCCGCTCGTTTCAGTCGTCGTTCCTGTCTACGCCGGCAGGGATTCCATACCAAACCTGATTACTCGCTGTGAAACGCTGCGTCGAGGGACGCATGAACTCCCCGCTGGAGTCCTCAACGAGCTGATCTTTGTTTGCGATGAACCGATCGATGATTCGGAATCCATACTTCGTCACGCAAGTGATCAACGCCATTGGCTTCAGGTGATTTCACTCGCCCGCAACGGCGGTCAACACCTCGCCACCGCCGTGGGCATCTTGTATTCATCGGGCGACTGGATCCTCACAATCGATGAAGATTTGCAGCATCCCCCGGAACTCCTGGGCACGGCCCTTGAGGCCGCGCTGAGCCGCAGTCTCGACATCCTCTACATCAGGTCCACCGAGCGGGTCCATACCAGCAGCTTTTACCGGGACATTACCTCTCGGGCCAGCAAGATGCTGCTGCGCCTTTTCACCCTTGAGGACTATTCCGGAATCTCCAGTTTTCGGCTGATTCGTGGTGAGATCGGCCGGGCGGTGGCCAACTCCATCGATGACAAGTCCTACCTGGATGCTGTGCTGTTCGCGGCCACCAGCAAGCGCCGCAGGGGAGTGCTGCATGCCAGCTTCACCGATGCCCGCAAAGATGGAATCAGTGGATACAACCTACCGAAGCTGATCCGCCACTATGGGCGCTTCATCATGTCGGCGGAATTCAGCGGACTGCAGCTGCTCAACTCGCTGGGCATCCTGGTGGCAGGCACCCTGCTGCTGCTGCTGGCTGGCTATGTGGTGCTCAGCCTTCTTCAGGGTGTGCAGCAAGTCACAAGGGGCTGGCTCAGTCTGTTCTCTCTTGGACTGACGACGGTCGCCTTCATCGTCGCCTTTGGCATCTACACCATCAAACTGATTTCGGTTCTCTTCCAACGCTCCACCGGCTTGGCTCCCTTCCTGGTGATCGATCGCCAGCTGGATTCGGTCCACCTGACCTGGCTTGCGCGCGGCCAGCAGGCCTCCCTCACAACGAAGGATTGAGTCGCACGTCGCGCGGAAAAGGGCAGAGGAAGGTGCAGAGAACGCGGCGTCGACGTCGTGAAACAGCCGGCTGCACTCAGATTGGTACCGTTATTGGTCGCAAGCTCCCCGGGGCGAATCGACTGTTGAGATCACAGGAAGCAACCGTCCGATTTCAGCATCCCCAAGAATTTGATGCCAGGTCGCGGCAATCTCGGCCAGGAGATGAGTTGGGCTGCCCGGCTGGGCGGCGGTCGTCAAAACTGGGCTCGCCGCCGCGGTGGGCAGGGAATCCCGTGGCTGCCGTGGAAGTCTTCCTGCACCTTCCAGGTGAGCCTGCGGGAGATCTGGCGCACGATCTGGCGCAGCAAGTGGTCGCCGCTGGTCTGCACCAGCGCATCGGGCAGGATCGTGATCATCGATGGCAAGCGGATCCACACGGTGAGATCCAGGGTCCAGCGCACCATCGTGTGCGCCATCAGCCGGTCGACGTCCTCGGTGGACGCTTCATCGCCACCCGCGGCATCCAGCCGCAGGGCCGCATTGAAATCGATGTCGTACAAGCCACTGAGGCTGGGATTGATCGCCTCCACCGGCACCGTGACAATGCGGTAAACCCCCTCGGACTGGGGCAGAAGCTCCAGACCCACCATCGGCTCCACCTCGAAGCCAAAGTTGCCGAAACGTCCCAGGGTGAGGAGATAGCCATCGCTGCCCAAGGGGGAAACCGCCATCGGCGCGGCGCAGCGCCGGAACCAGCCCTCATGGCGGTCGAGGTAGGCCTCCACCACTGGGGCCGGGGCCCGCATCTCCATCAGATCGGCGAAGGTGCTGACATAGCGGCGCACCTGCGGGTCCGAGGACTGCCGCAGTGGCGAAGCACCCATCGAGACCGGAGTCTCAGGCATCACAGGCGAAGGCTGAGTCAGGGGGATGGAAGGCAGGGCTGAACGGCGCAGAGGAGTCAACTGGCTGGCCCGACCCTGGCTGGAACGGACCCGTAACAAGGGAATGTAGTGCCCCGCCCTGAGCCCGCTGTCACGACCGTGGCAGCACGGCCCAGTCGCGCCTTGTGGCGTTAAGAGCGACTCAGCTCCAGCAGCCGCTCAATCACATCCTCCACGACCCGATCCGGGGTAGAGGCTCCTGAGGTGATGCCAATCCGGATCGGACCGGCGGGCAGGAACGCCTCCTCGACCACAAGGCCACCTCCGAGCAGCTTGTGTTCAATCCGATTGCCGGGACCGATGCGTTCGGGGGTATCGATGTGAAAGGAGCGAATGCCGCGACTGATGGCGATCTCCTGGAGATGGGTGGTATTGGAGGAGTTGTAGCCCCCAATCACCACCATCAGATCCAGCGGTTCATCCACCAGGGCAAACATGGCATCCTGGCGCTCTTGAGTGGCATCGCAAATCGTGTTGAAGGCGAGGAAGTGCTCGGTCAACTCGCTGGGCCCGAATCGCTGCAGCATGGTGCGCTCAAACAAACGGCCGATCTCCTCCGTCTCGCTTTTCAGCATCGTCGTCTGGTTGGCGACACCCAACCGCAACAGATCCCGATCGGGGTCAAACCCCGGTGAACAGGCCTTGGCGAAATGGGCCATGAACGCGGCGCGAGCCTGACGGCGCTGGGCGTCATCCTGTGGGGTTGAAGCATTGAGTATGTAATCGCAGACCTGCTGCGCTTCAGCCAGATCAAGCACCACCAGGTAGGTGCCGGCAAACGAGCTGGTGGCTAGCGTTTCCTCATGCTTCACCTTGCCATGGATGATCGAGGTGAAGTCCTGTTTCTTATGCTTCTCCACAGTGTTCCAAACCTTGGAAACCCATGGGCAGGTGGTGTCCACAATGTGACACCCCCGCTCGTTCAGCAACTGCATCTCCTGCACCGTAGCTCCAAAAGCCGGCAAAATCACCACATCGCCACCAGCCACTTCCGAAAAGTCTTTCACCCCTTCTTCCACAGGGATGAACAACACATCCATATCGCGCAGGTGATCATTCACAGACGGGTTGTGAATGATCTCGTTGGTAATCCAGATCCGTTCCGAGGGATAGTGACGGCGGGTTTCGTAGGCCATCGCCACCGCTCGCTCCACACCCCAGCAGAAGCCGAAGGCCTCGGCCAGCCGCACCGTTAGGCGCCCCTGGTGCAGCAGATAGCCGTTATCGCGCAGCCTGGCAACCAGATCGCTCTGATAGGCGGTCTGCAGGCTGCCCGCCACCTCCTCACCGAGCCCAAAGCCGCGTCGGTTGTAGCGGTCGGAGTGATGCAGGGAGCGCTTGAAGGCACGGGTGTCCACGGAAGCCTGTTGTCGCTGAGGTGACTCTATGGGGCCTGGCCGCGACACGGGTCGGGGCTTGGCGGCGTCGTGGCTCAGACCTCAGTCGTTGGTTCCCCCGACTGGTGCGGCTGCACCGCCGCCACTCCCAGCCAGCTCACCGTCGTGGCACTGAAGGCGTAGATGCAGGGCATCACCTCCACCCCGGCCGCCTGCGCCTGGCGGAACAGCTCGCCGTACAGGGGATCCGCCGTGTCTCCCGGGGCGAAGCGGCGCACGTCGCCCCGGCTCAGGCAGGGAACCAACACGGCGCGGGCATCCGGCAACAGGTCGATCAGCTCGCGCAGATGTTTCTGCCCCCGCTCGGTCACCGTGTCGGGGAACAGCGCCAGTTCAGCCGCCGTCCAGGTGGTGTTCTTGACTTCCACATAGATGGGTCTGGGGTCAGCGGCCTCGGGCGCCGGGGAGAGCAGCAGATCGATGCGGCTGCGGCCCCCCTTGCCGTAGGGCACTTCCGCCCGGATTGCGGCGATCGGCCCCAGCCACGGCTCCAGGCACCCCGCCTCAATCGTGGCTCGCACCAGGCGGTTGGGCAGGGCTGTGTTGATCCCGACCCACACCGGCAGACCGTCGGCGCCCGGGCATTCCGCCTGCTCCCAGGTCCAGGCCAACTTGCGGCTGGGGGAGGGGTCATGGCGCAGCCGCACCCGCCCTCCCGGATGCAGCACGCCGGTCATCGGGCCGGTGTTGGGGCAATGGGCCGTCACCTCGGTGCCGTCATCGAGCTGTACATCGGCCAGGAAGCGCTTGTAGCGCCGCAAGAGCACTCCCTCGCGCAGCTCCTGGAGAGTCAGCACCGGGCAAGGCTCGCCAGCGACAGGGGATGGAGCGGCAGCAACCATGGCGCGGCGAGGAGGCGAGCAAAGCGCCATGGTGGCCCGCGGCGGGCGGACTTGCGCCGTGCGCTCGGCAAGCAAGAATCCAGGCTGGATCGGGATGCCGGACTGCATGGGGGATTCGCAGCAGCTCAGTCCGGCGGAAATCGCTGCGCAGACCGATGGGGGCATCGGCACCAACCCGCCTCAGACCCCAGCCATCGCCACCCCGAACGCCACCACCGCCCCCGCTCCCGCCAACACAACAGGCAGCGGGAGTGGCCGCTCCCTGCGCCACATCGCCCTGATCGTGGCGGTGGCCACCGGGCTCAGCAAGGTGGTGGGGCTGCTGCGTCAGCAGGTGATCGCGGCCGCTTTCGGGGTCGGTGCCGCCTATGACGCCTACAACTACGCCTACGTGCTGCCCGGCTTCCTGCTGATCCTGCTGGGCGGCATCAACGGCCCCTTCCACAGCGCCATGGTCAGCGTGCTGGCACGCCGGCCCCGGGAGGAAGGCGCCCATGTGCTGGCCGCCATCAACACCCTGGTGGGGGCGGGCCTGATCGGCGTGACCGTGCTGCTGGTCGTGCTGGCGGATCCGCTGATTCAGCTGGTGGGGCCGGCGCTCAAGCCGGAAATCCACGACATCGCCGTGCTGCAGCTGCGCTGGATGGCGCCGATGGCCCTGTTCGCCGGCTTGATCGGCCTGGGTTTCGGCGCTCTCAACGCCGCCGATGTGTATTGGCTGCCGGCGATCAGCCCGCTGCTCTCCAGCCTGGCGGTGGTGGTGGGCATCGGCCTGCTGTGGTGGCAGCTGGGCGCCGCGATCCTGCTGCCGGCCTCGGCGGTGCTCGGCGGCGTGGTGCTGGCCGGCACCACCACCCTCGGGGCGGTGCTGCAATGGCTGATCCAACTGCCGGCCCTGGCGAAGCAGGGCCTGCATCGCTTCCAGCTGGTGTGGGACTGGCGCGATCCAGGGGTGCGGGAGGTGCTGAAGGTGATGGGTCCAGCCACCCTCTCCTCCGGCATGCTGCAGATCAACGTGTTCGTCGATCTGTTCTTTGCGTCCGGCATCGTCGGCGCCGCCGCCGGCCTCGGCTACGCCAACCTGCTGGTGCAAACCCCGCTGGGCCTGATTTCCAATGCCCTGCTGGTGCCCTTGCTGCCGGTGTATGCCCGCCTGACGGCGCCCCAGGATCGCCCCGAGCTGGTGGCACGGATTCGCCAGGGCCTGATGCTCTCCTGCGCCAGCATGCTGCCGCTGGGAGCGGTGATGATCGGCCTGGCGGTGCCGATCGTGGAGTTGATCTACCAGCGCGGGGCCTTCAACAGCGAGGCGGCCAATCTGGTCGGCGGCCTGCTGATGGCCTACGGGCTGGGCATGCCCGCCTACCTGGCGCGGGATGTGCTGGTTCGCGTGTACTACGCTCTTGGAGATGCTGTCACCCCCTTCCGCTGGTCGATGGCGGGAATCGGCCTCAACGCCCTGTTCGACTGGTTGCTGGTGGGATGCCCCACCCCTTGGGGGCTGCAGCTGCCGGCCCTGAACTTCGGCGCTCCCGGCCTGGTGCTGGCGACGGTGGCGGTCAACGTCATCACCTGTCTGGCCCTGCTGCTGGCGCTGCAGGCACGCCTCCAGGCCCTGCCGCTGCGGCGCTGGGGCCGGGATCTGGGCCTGCTGGTGGTGGCGGCGGTGCTGGCTGGACTCACCGCCTGGATCCTGCAGGGCAGGGTGCACTGGCCCAAAGGCCTGCTGGGCTTGCTGCTGGAAAACGGCATCGCCGCGTCATTGGCCTTCGGGGTCTACGGCCTCATCGGCTCTTTGGCCGGAGTTCCGGAGATGCGTCAGCTGTTGGCCCTGGCGCGCCGCCGCCGCCCGACCTGATCCCCAAACGCCGCTCCAGCAGCATCAGTCCCACCACGGTGGTGACGCACACCATCAGCACCACCGCGGCGAAGCCATCGGCGTCAATCAAGCCATTGGCGCGGGCGGTTGTGGCGAACACCAATCCGGGCAGCCCCCGCGGCATCAGGCCGTAGATCACCAACCAGGGATCGATGCCCCCGGCGCGATCGCGCCGAGAAATCCCGAGGCCGCAGGCCAACTTGCTGAGAACGGCGCAGATCACCAGAACCGCCGCCAGCTGCCAAGCGCGCGAGCTTGACAAACTGCTCAGAGGCAAGCGCAGGCCAACACCGATGAAGTAAATCGGCAGGAACACCTCTGTGATCAGTGCCAGCTGGCTGCGCACAGGCCCATCCGGCGCGGAAGTCTCCGGGGAGAGGCGCGCCAGCAGCACGCCACCCCACAGCGCTCCGAGCAAGCTGGTGAGGCCGCAGACCTCTCCCAACCAGGCCCAGCCGATCAGGAGCAGCAGCACTTCCAGGGCGCCCTGAGGACCACGACCGCCGCGCCGCAGCCACCAGCCGCAGGCCAGATGGCTGACCACGGCAAGAGCGACCCCGAGGGCGGGGCCCAACAGCAGGCGCCAGGCGCCCGGCACGCCGCCGATCCCCGAGGGGGCAGGCGTGGATCCTGCCATCACCCCCACCACGCCGGCCAGGGCCAGCAGGGCGATCGCCGGCAGGTCATCCAGCACGGACACCCCAACCAGCAGGCGTCCGGATGGCGTGTCAAGCGCGCCCTTCTGGGTCAGCACCCGCAACGTGACGCCGGTGCCAGTGGCGGCCAAGGCGGCCAGGGCGATCACCGTGGCCGGCCAGGGCAAGGCGAGGCCGAAACGCAACGGCAGCACGGCCAGCAACGGCGCCAGGCAGCTGATCGCCACGGTGCGCAGGATCGCGGCGCGGCGAGAGCCCAGCAGATCGCCCCGGACCTCCAGGCCCACCTGGAAAAACAGGGTCAACACTCCGAGTTCGCTGAGACCGCTGAGCGGCGCCAGCTGGGTCGAGGGAAGCAGCCACTGGCCCAGCAGCACCCCGAGCAGCAGCTCGAGCACGATGGCCGGCACTGACCAACGCACCAGCCGGCCTGCGCTGAATCGAGCGCACAGCACGCCGAGCAACAGGATCAGCAGCGTGGCCAGCAGCGACGGGGCGGCCACCACGGCTCAGGACAGGCGCACCTGCCGTTCTTCCCGCACTTGCACAGGAATCTCCAGGCGTGAGCGACCAATCAGCATCGGACCATCCACCGAGACGATCCGCGCCTCAATGCCGTACTCGCGGAAAGCCGATTCGAGCTCCTGAAGCAGGGCTTTCTCCACCTGGGCCTCTGAGTCGACCACCTTGCCGATCAGCCGGCTGCCGAGTTTGCCAATCCGTTTCCTGACGACGTCGCGGGCATTGGTGATCTCAATGATGAGCACGGAGCTCAAGCGACGGACCGTCACCCTATCCCGTGCCTTCCGTTTCAGCAGAACGGTTGCAGCAGCTCTTCGAGATCGCGCAGCTGACCGGGCGGCAGCAGGCGGGCCAGGGGCAGCCGCAGGGAGCCGCCGCCGATCGGCACTTGCACGGCCTCCAGGGCCTGGCGCGCGCTCACCGCGGCGCCCTGATCCAGCCGGGCGGCGCATTCGATCGCCAGCGGCTGGGCCAGACCGGCATCGCCCAGATACAGGTGCCAACTGGCCACCTGCAGATAAAGCCGATCGGCGATGCCGCGGCTGAGCTCTGCCAGGTCCTGGGCGGCGAGGGTCATGGCGAGGCGGGGGGCACCGGTTCTGGATCCGCGTCCGGGCCAGGCCGCAGACGCACCACCACGCTGACATGAACCACCAGCAGCAGAGCCCAGCCGAGGCTGAACCAGGCCAGGTGGTCCCAGGGATGACGAAGCCCCTGCACCACCCAGAGGCCACTGTTGATGGCCGCGAACAAAGCGGCGTGCAAGCAGAGGTTCACCACCCGGTCGAAGTGCCGGAAGGTGGGGTCGGAGGGATCGGCGGGGCCGTACCAGCGGATCGGCATGGCGCGAAGCTGAGCGCGCGGAGTTCCTTGATTGTGACGCGAGCGGCGCCGGCTCCGGGCCACGAACCCGGGCCGCTCAGCGTGGGGGATCCCCACGGTTGACGAATGGGCACCCGATGCGGTGAGAATGTCTGGGTGCACAAGCGCTTGTAGCTCAGCGGATTAGAGCATCTGACTACGGATCAGAGGGTCGGGAGTTCGAATCTCTCCAGGCGCGCTTCAACACAGAGAAACCGCCCACCAGGGCGGTTTTTTTGTCCAGACTGCGTCGAACAGGCGGTGCTGCCCCCGGGGCCAGCGCGGCGAGACCTTCTCGGCGGTTTGCGGGGAGGGTCTCGGCCGCGGTTGGATCCGCAGATGGGGTCGGGAACCGTGGCCAGGCAGGTTCGTTGCCTACGATCTGGACAACGCCATCACTGCTATGCCGGAGTTCACCAGCGGCAACAACCTTCTCGCCAGCCCTGGCCACCAGGTTCCCCTTGCCAGTGCCGATCCGGCCATCGCTGCACTGATCGGCAAGGAGCTGCAACGGCAACGCGATCACCTGGAACTGATCGCCAGTGAAAACTTCGCCTCCCGCGCTGTGATGGAGGCCCAAGGCTCTGTGCTCACCAACAAGTATGCCGAGGGCTTACCCCATAAACGCTATTACGGCGGTTGCGAATATGTCGACGGCATTGAAGAGCTGGCGATTGAGCGGGCCAAGAGGCTTTTCGGCGCGGCCTGGGCGAACGTGCAACCCCACAGTGGCGCCCAAGCCAATTTCGCCGTGTTTCTGGCTCTGCTCCAGCCCGGCGACACAATTCTAGGCATGGATCTTTCCCATGGCGGCCACCTCACCCACGGCTCGCCGGTCAATGTCAGCGGCAAATGGTTCAAACCGGTGCATTACGGTGTTGATCCCGACAGCCACCGCCTCAACTATGCCGCCATTCGCGAACTTGCCCTGGAGCACAGGCCCAAGCTGATCGTCTGCGGCTTTTCCGCCTACCCGCGCCAGATCGACTTCGCCGCGTTCCGAGCCATCGCCGATGAGGTGGGCGCCTATCTGTTGGCGGACATGGCCCACATCGCTGGTTTGGTGGCAGCTGGAGAGCACCCCAGTCCCCTGCCCCATTGCCACGTGGTGACGACCACCACCCACAAAACCCTGCGCGGTCCTCGCGGCGGCTTGATTCTTTGCAACGACGCCGACTTCGGTCGCCAGTTCGACAAGGCCGTGTTCCCGGGAACCCAGGGCGGCCCCCTGGAGCACGTGATCGCCGCCAAGGCCGTGGCCTTCGGCGAGGCGTTGGATCCCGGCTTCCGCACCTACAGCCGCCAAGTGGTGGCCAATGCCCAGGCTTTGGCCGAGCAGATTCAGAACCGTGGCATCGCGGTCGTCAGCGGCGGCACGGACAACCACCTGGTGCTGCTCGATCTGCGCTCGATCGGGATGACTGGCAAAGTCGCTGATCTGTTGGTCAGCGACATTCACATCACCGCGAACAAGAACACCGTCCCCTTCGATCCGCAATCCCCCTTTGTCACCAGTGGCCTGCGTCTTGGCACAGCCGCTTGCACCACCCGGGGCTTCGACGCCGAGGCCTTCAGGACCGTGGCCGATGTGATCGCCGATCGCCTGCTCCATCCCGACGACAGCGCCATCGAACAGCGCTGCCGCGAGCGGGTCGCCCAGTTGTGTGAGCGTTTCCCTCTCTATTCCTTCGAACGGGAACTGCAGCACGTCTGAGTGCTGCCGTTTGCCCGTATCGTGGCCGCGATCGGAGTGCCCCTGGCCAGTCCGTTGGTGTTGAGCCTCGCCTACAGCCCCAATAAGGCGGCCTTGCTTGCGCTCCTGGTTGCGGCCTTGCTGACGGCACTGATCGTGCCGCTGGTGCGCCAGCTCGGGCTTCGCTTCGGTTTGGTGGATCCGCCGGATCACCGCAAGCAGCACACCGCACCGATGGTGCGACTCGGTGGCATCGGCATCGTGGCTGGCTTCAGTTTGGCGCTGGCGATCATCTGGAGGCTTGGGGGCTTCGCAGAGCTGGGCCCAGGCAGCGATCGTCAGATCTGGACCACCCTGGTTGGCTCGCTCTGCTACTTCCTGATCGGCCTGGCCGACGACCTGTTTGCCCTGCCACCGCTGCCCCGCCTGGTGTGTCAACTGCTGGTGGCGATGGCGGTGTGGTCCGAGGGTGTGAGGATTGGCAGCATTGAGATGCCGTTTGGTTGGTTTGGAGGCTTGTTGGCGCTCCCCCAGACCCTGAGTCTCCTGGCCACGGTGGTCTGGCTGGTCGGCATCACCAACGCCATCAACTGGCTCGATGGGCTGGATGGACTGGCGGCCGGAGTCAGCGGCATCGCCGCGATCGGATTGCTTTCGGTGAGCTTCAGCCTGAACCAACCGGCTGCCGGTCTCCTGGCCGCCTCATTGGCCGGCGCCTGCCTCGGCTTCCTGCGCCACAACTTCAACCCCGCCCGCATCTTCATGGGCGATGGGGGTTCCTATTTCCTGGGTTTTGCCCTCGCGGCCGTCAGCATCGTCGGGCCTGCCAAAGGCCTGACCAGCGTCAGTCTGCTGCTGCCCCTGCTGATCCTGTCGCTGCCCCTGGCCGATATGTCAGCCGTGATCATGGGCCGCCTCAGCGAGGGCCGCTCACCCTTTTATCCCGACCGGCGCCATTTGCATCACCGCTTGCTGCGTGCCGGCCTCAGCCATCGCCGCACCGTGGTGCTGATCTATGCCTTCACCCAATGGCTGGCGGCCCTCGCCCTGGTGTTGGCCAATGCCGAGAATCGCTTCGCCTGGCTGGGCCTGGCCACGGCTGTGTTGGTGGGGGTTGTGGTGGTGATCCGCCGCGGCACCCAGGCGGAGACTGCTGGCCCCTCTGCCACGCCCCCGTCTTGATGGCCGCCGATCCCCCCGACGATTCCGACCGTTCCGCCGCAACGCGTCGCCCCGCCAACCCCTGGGCGGGAGGGGTGGAGATTCTCTGCGTGGGCACGGAGTTGCTGTTGGGCAACATCGTCAATGGCAATGCGCGCTGGCTTGCCGAGCAGCTCGCCGCCCTGGGACTCCCCCACTACCGCCAGGAGGTGGTGGGCGACAACCGCGAGCGCGTCATCGCCGCTGTTCGCGCCGCGGCGAGCCGAGCCCGGGTTCTGATCACCACCGGTGGCCTGGGCCCCACCCCCGACGACCTGACCACCGAAGCGATTGCCGCCGCTTTCGAGACGCCCCTGGAGGAAGACGCCGACGTCTGGGCGGGGATCCAGTCGCGACTTGAGGCGCGGGGACGCACGGTGGCCGCCAGCAATCGTCGTCAAGCGCTGCGCCCTCGCGGCGCCAGCTTGCTGCCCAATCCTGTCGGCACGGCACCCGGCATGATCTGGAGCCCCCAGCCTGGCTTCAGCATCCTCACCTTTCCCGGCGTGCCGGCCGAAATGCAAGCGATGTGGTTGGAAACCGCGGCGCCCTGGTTGCGGCAGCAGGGCCTCACCGCCGGGGTTCTGGCTAGCCGAATGCTGCGCTTCTGGGGGATTTCCGAGTCAACTTTGGCGGAACAGGTGGCGGATTTGCTCGCCTGCGACAACCCCACCGTGGCGCCCTATGCCGGGTTGGGGGAGGTGAAGCTGCGGATCACGGCCAAAGCGGCGGATGCCGCCGCGGCGACAGTGCTGTTGGAGCCGATGGAGGCGGAATTGCGACGTCGCTGCGGTCATCATGTTTTCGGCCGCGATCAGGAAAGCCTGGCTGATGTGGTGGTGAACCTGCTGCGCCAGCGCGGTGAAACCCTGGCCGTGGCGGAATCCTGCACAGGCGGTGGCCTGGGGTCTGAACTGACGGCGGTGGCGGGTGCCTCGGAGGTGTTTCTCGGTGGCGTGATCGCCTATGCCAACCAGATCAAACGGGATCTGCTGGGCGTGCCGGTCGAACTGCTCGCCCGTGAAGGGGCCGTCAGCGAGCCGGTGGCGCAGGCCATGGCGGAGGGTGCCCGCAGGCTGAGCGGCAGCACTTGGGCGATCGCCATTTCCGGCATTGCCGGACCGGGCGGAGGATCGGCGGCGAAACCCGTGGGGCAGGTGGTTCTGGCCTGGGCTGGTCCGCGTGGGAGCACCGCGGTGACGCGGCACTTTGCCGCCAGCCGCGGCAGGCAGGGCATCCGGACCCTCAGCTGCGGCGATGCCCTCGACGGACTGCGGCTGCGGTTGCTGGGCTGAGCCCCTGGCCTGACCTGGATCGGGCCAGCTAGCGCCAAGAGGAGCCTGGCAATTCTCCCGAACGGTGGGACGAGGCTGACTTTGAGCCCAGAGATCTCTCGCCAACAGGGGGGTCGGCAATGTTCTCCTGAGACGGACCCAGCGCGACATGGGGACGCCGCATGATGATGCAGAGGCGACATAGCGAGATGCTTCCGGATCCATCGAATTCAACCGACTCTCCCTTGCCTGCGCAGGCACGCCCGTTAAACTGAATCGTGCCCAACTCTCACCCGCTAACCCATGCTTACCGGCCCTGATCTTCTTACCAAAGTCAAAGAACTCGGCGACGTGTCCAAGTCCGAGCTGGTTCGCAGCTGCGGCTATGTGAGCTCCAAGAAGGATGGCACCGAGCGCCTCAACTTCACGGCCTTCTACGAGGCCCTGCTGGAGGCCAAAGGGGTCAACCTTGGCGAAACCGGCGGCAAAGGCAACGGCAAAGGCGGTCGCAAGCTCACTTATGTGGCCACCGTTCAGGGCAACGGCAACCTGCTGGTGGGCAAGGCCTACACCGCTTTGCTCGATCTCAAGCCCGGCGATGAGTTTGAGATCAAGCTGGGCCGCAAGCAAATCCGCCTGGTGCCCGCCGGCTCTACCGACGAGGAGTGAAGCCAGCGGCAACCTGTCAAGTGGTCAGAGCCTGCGATTGGCTTCTGTGGCCTTGGTGGCTGAGACCGATCACCAATGCTGTTCGGTCTGGTTCGGGAGGCTTTTCCGCCGCTTCAACCATGCCAATCCCGTCCCCAGCTGTGGTTTTCCCAAGGGGAGACACTTGTCTTCCCTTGGCCTGAAACGATTGCAGCGCCTGAGCTGTGGGAAACCCAGCCCAACCCTTGACAGGCGTGGCTCCCTCCGCACTTGGCTTTGCCCCTGCACCGCTCAGCCAAGTCCCCAGCGGCAACCGGGAGGCAAACCAAGTGATTCTCAGCTCATGTCTCAACCATCTCGCTTGCCGGTTGGGTTTTGACGGCTGGCTCCTTTCCGTGGGGAGATGGGGGGGCCTGCCGCCAGCGTCCACATGGGATCCATCCCCGATCACGCCCCACTCAGCGTCAGCGTCGAAAACCAGCTGCCCCAGGATCTGTATGACGCCATGCGCGACTTTGTGCGCTGTCATCCGCAATGGGATCAGTACCGACTGATGCAGGCGGCGCTGGCGGGTTTTTTGTTTCAACACGGTTGCCAGGATCGGGCCGTTGTGCGGCACTATCTCGATGGACTCTTCCGTCGCCAGGGCCAGACCAACCCCCAAGCCACAGCAACGGTTGGCTCGCCGGTCGGCGACCCAACGCTGAAAGCCCCTTTCGATGGGGGGCACAACAACTCGGCTCGGCCCATCTCGCCCCTCGCAGGCAACCCAGTCTCCGTTCGGCGCCCGGGTTCGAGGAGCATGCCCACCGGCTGTGCCCCCCAATGTCCTCAGGCTTGAAGCCGCCACAGCGACATGCCCAAGCAGCCGCGGCCGCTCAAGGTGCGATCGGCGGCCGTGGGGCGGTGATCAGCAGACCGCGGCGGCGCAGCTCGCGCCGGAACTCACCGGCCAGTCCGTCGCCGATCCAGATCTGACGCAGGCGACCAAACAGGGACAGGCCCTGCAGGACCAGAGCCACGCAGAAGAGCACCTGCAGGAACGCGTGAATCAAAATCAGGGCATTGGCAGCTTTTTCAGAGTAAGCAAAGTTCCCCAGGCTGTCAGCCAAGGCCTCCCGAAGGGAGAATCGCGGCGCAGCGCATCACGGCCGTGGCTCAGCGACGCTGCTCGAACAGCGCAGCCCAAGCAGCGGATCAGCGGTGGCGGCGTGGGGGTGGCGGTGCTTGAGACGAGCCGGTCCCGGCCACGGTCGCCTGTGATCGAGTCCACAATCGCCCCTTCATGCCACGGACCGGCTCGTAGGCTGGGTTAAGCAAACGTGAACATCGTGAGCGCCGGCACCCTTTACGACAAAGTTTGGGAGCTGCACCGGGTCGCTGAACTCCCCGGCGGAGCCACCCAGGTGTTCATTGGGCTGCACTTGATCCATGAAGTCACCAGCCCCCAAGCGTTTGCCTCCCTGCGCGATCTTGGGCTGCCAGTGCGCCACCCCGAGCGCACCGTGGCCACGGTGGATCACATTGTGCCCACCACCTCCCAGGAACGGCCATTCGCCGATCCTTTGGCCGAAGAGATGCTGGCCACCCTTGAGGCCAACTGCCGCGAACACGGAATCACCCTGCACGGTCTTGGCAGCGGTCGCCAGGGGATCGTGCATGTGATTGCTCCCGAACTGGGACTGACCCAGCCGGGGATGACTGTGGCCTGCGGCGACTCCCACACCTCCACCCATGGAGCCTTCGGGGCGATCGCCTTCGGCATCGGCACCAGCCAAGTGCGTGATGTACTGGCCAGCCAGAGCCTGGCCCTGGCCAAGCTCAAAGTGCGGCGCATCTGGGTCGAGGGTCGTCTGCAGCCCGGGGTGTTTGCCAAAGATCTGATCCTGCATGTGATCCAGCGGCTCGGCGTGCGCGGCGGCGTCGGTTTCGCCTACGAGTTCGCTGGTCCGGCGATCGAGGCCATGTCCATGGAGGAACGCATGACCCTGTGCAACATGGCCATCGAAGGCGGCGCCCGGGTTGGTTACTGCAACCCGGATGCCACCACGTTCGCCGACCTGCGCGGTCGTGCCGCCGTACCAACCGGCGAAGCCTGGGAGCGGGCCGTCGCCTGGTGGAGCTCCCTGGCCAGCGACGCCGCTGCCCAGTTCGACGATGAGGTGCGCTTCGACGCTTCCGTTCTGGCCCCCACCGTGACCTGGGGAATCACCCCCGGGCAGGGCATCCCTGTTGATGGGCATGTGCCCACCCCTGAGCAACTGGGGCCGGAAGATCGGCCGATCGCCGAGGAGGCCTACCGCTACATGGATCTCACCCCCGGGGCACCGATCGCCGGTCTGGCGGTGGACGTGTGCTTCATCGGCAGCTGCACCAACGGACGGCTCAGCGATCTGCGGGCGGCTGCTGCCGTGGCGCAAGGTCGCCAGGTTGCGCCTGGTGTGCGGGCTTTTGTGGTGCCTGGCAGCGAACAGGTGGCGGCGGCGGCTGAGGCCGAGGGCCTGGCTGACGTGTTCCGCGGCGCCGGCTTCGAGTGGCGCCAGCCCGGTTGCTCGATGTGTCTGGCGATGAACCCCGACCGCTTGGAGGGCCGCCAGCTCAGCGCCAGTTCCAGCAACCGCAATTTCAAAGGCCGCCAGGGGTCCCCCAGCGGTCGCACCCTGCTGATGAGTCCTGCCATGGTGGCGGCGGCGGCGGTCACGGGCCAGGTCACGGATGTGCGCCAGCTGCGGCCCCTGGCCGCCGCGAGATCTGGTTCCCCCACCTCCATCGCCTGAGGTCCTGCCATGTCCGTCCCGTTCCCCTCTGGACCGATCGGTTCCCATCGCGGTCGCGGCATCCCGCTGATCGGGGCCGACATCGACACCGATCGAATCATTCCAGCGCGCTTTCTCAAATGCGTCAGCTTCGATGGCCTGGCTGACGCGGCCTTCGCTGATGACCGCCAGGAAACACCCGGCGAGCATCCATTCGACCAGCCGGCCTATCGCCAGGCCTCCGTGCTGGTGGTGAACAGCAACTTCGGCTGTGGCTCCAGTCGGGAACATGCGCCCCAGGCGCTGATGCGCTGGGGGATTCGGGCGATCGTGGGCGAGAGCTTTGCGGAGATCTTCTTCGGCAACTGCCTTGCCTTGGGCATTCCCTGCCTCTGCGCCGAACCGAGCGCTGTAGCGGCGCTGCAGGAGGCCCTGCGGGCCGATCCCGGCGCGGTGCTGGCCCTCGATCTCCACGCCCTGGAGATCGAGCTGGAGAGCGAGTTCGCTGGGGCGTCCCGTTGGCCAGTGCGCTTGGCGCCTGGACCGCGCAGCATGCTGACCAGCGGCCACTGGGATGGCACGTCGCAGTTGCTGGCCCATGGGGCCGAACTGGCAGCCAAGGCGGCGCAGCTCCCATACCTGAACGGCTTTCGCGTCAAAGTCTGAACGGCACCGCCGCTCCGCCGCCAAGACTGGACTGTCGCGCCTGTTGATGCCAGCGGGGTCTCCTTCCTGGCGCCCCAACCAGCAACGCCATCAACGCGGACTGGGCGACCGCTCAAAAGGGACGCGGGGTATTGGACTGACCCGCCAGGGTAGGCATCCGGGTATAGGGAACAAAAGGAACACCTGTGCCATCAAAACTGAAGTCGTTGAGACGGATTCGAACTCCTCCCAACTGCTCATAAGGGCTGTAGTAAACACCGACCTCGTAAGCCCGTCGCTGCCAGCGAAGTTCCATGTAAGAAGCCGTGATTTGGCCGTAGTAAATAGAGCCAGAGTCAACGTTTATACCAATTCCGCCAACAAATAACAAGGGACCGAACAGCTGCTGGCTGAGCCCGAAGTTTAGTGTCGCCAAGTCTACAGCACGGTCAAACGCTAGAGGGCTGCCACCATCGAGGAGTGTCAAGCCGCCAGTGACACTGAACTGCGTATAGTCAAGCCAGGGACGACTGAACTGACCCAGGGTTAGTGTTGGGCCAATGTTGAAGCTCAGCGTATTCTGATGACTACCATCGCCATAGCTTGCCAGGAGCGTCGTGATATTGCCGTTCAACCACAGGCCAGGCTGCACTGGAGCAGGGGAGCTGCTCAGCCCCTGGGTTGCGGTTGCTGGCAGCGACTTGCCAAGCCAGAGCGGCAGAATACTGTTCATCGAACCGTAGAAGGAGGTTCTCCAGACGCCGATGAGATTGTTGGTTTGATACTGGGCTCCCTGAAAATTCCCCGTCCCTAATCGCCAATAGTAATTGCTCGCCATTTGGCCCCAATTTGGCAAGTTTCCCGCCTGCTCGAAAGACAGGCCATAGGCTGAGTAGATATCCTGCTCTCCCAGAGATCCATTCCAGCTTCGAAAGCGATAGGCCCCGAATAGCCGCATCAGGCTTTTGCCCGCCAGGGGCAGCTGCAACCAGCGGCTCATGCTGCCCCAGCTGCGGGTGGCATTGCTGAGATTCTCGGAATTGAAACTGCTGATGCTGAGGTTCAGATCCTGGTTAAAATCAGCGAACAGCCCTCTGAGTGAAGCCGTTAGGCCAAACAGGTCCCCTGGTTGCACCGGCTGGGATACGGAGGGTCCCAAAACAGACTGGCCCGAAAGTGGATAACTGTTCACACTGCCACTCAGCGCCCGCTCCAGCATGAACTGAGGCTGGATCTCAAGCTTCAGATTCGCGCCGATGCCATAGGGGCCAAGGTTGTAGCCGGTGTAGACCCCGTCGCGATCCTTTGAATCCAGAGCGATGACCCAACGGTTATCGATATCGTCTCGCGCCTTGAGGCGTGCGCGACGGCGCCCCACTGGAAGAGCCAGCCGATCATCCAACACAACGCGATTGGATGTGGACGAAATCTGGGTGTCGCCATTTGTTAATAGCGTTGCCACCACATTCTCGGAATCCACCCAGGTCTGGGCGGGGGTAAAGGGGTCATTGCTGAACGCCATCCGATCGGCGATGAGCTGGTTGGCGCTGAGCCGCACCCGCCGGGCCTGGAAACGCCAGCGGCTGACCGTACCCCGCAGCAATTCCTGATTGCTGATCGTATCGAGGGTTTGCGGCTGCACCAGGCGGGTTTGGCCGAATTGGTCCACGCCAGCAGAGTTGCTGATCCCCTGCGATTGGCCGGCGAAACGCTGCTCAAGCGTGAGGCTCTGACGGAATCGCACGTTGTCAAGCCGCTGGTCGATGCGGGCGATGGCGGCCTCCCGGCGCTGTCGCTGCTCCGTCATGGTGCCGGCAGCAGGGAGTGGCGGCTGAGGCGAAGCTTGTCGGGCGGGGTCGCTGGTCAGGCTGCCCATCGCCACATCCTCCAGCAACCGCGGCAGATCCGTGAGCGGCTGGCTCTCTCCCCGAGGCGCATCGCGACAGCCCTGGGCGGGAGGCAACGGCGGTGGCGGCAGCTTGGCGCTTCCCAGACCCACCACGGACAACGGCCAAAGACGGCGTTGCGGGGCCACGGGGAGATCGGGGGGGCAGCTGATTGGGGCTGGCGGCGGCAAAGGCCGCGAGGCTGGGCGATCCAGCTTGAAATCCTGCTTGCCGGCCTCAAGATCGAGCACGCCGTAGACATCCTCCGCTTCGCCGTTGCCCTCGATCAAGTGGTAGCGCAGCCGGCTGGCCTGCAGATACTGCTGGCCGCGCTGCAGCCGCACGCTGCCGCTGGCGTAAAGGACTTGTGAGGCCGGCTCAAACTCCAGCCGATCGGCGATCAGCCGACCGCCAGCAATCAGCACGGTGGCGTTGCCACGGGCGACGATGCGTTGCAGCACGCCGTCGTAGCTGAGCTGATCAGCCTTGAGATCCAGCTCTTCCGGCAGCCAGCGCCGAGGCTTGTCCAGCACGATCGGTCGAGACCCCGTTCCCGGCCGCGCAGCCTCCGCGATGGCAGGAACGGGCGGCACAGCCGGTGATGGCTTCAAACCGCGACCCGCCGCTTGGGCCGCAGGCAAAGATCGCGCGAGCTCGGCAGAATCAACCAAGCCCCTTGCGTCGAGGCTTTTGGTGAACGGGATTGGGCCGGCCAAAGGCGCGGTTGGAACGGCGACGGCAAGCCCGAACCGTGGCTCGACCTGCGCTGCCGGGAACGATCCGCCCCACGCCGCATGGCCCGTCAGTGGGATCAGGGTGGGGGCCAGGAGCAGCAGGGCTCCGCAGGTGCCGAGGGAACGGCAGGCTGGCGCAGCAACCAAATCTCAGCCCGGGGCAGGTGCGGCGAATCCTGCCATGGGCCGAGGGCTGGCGCGGCAGGCGGACCCTTGTCAAGCGGAAGGCCGGCGGCTGTGATCAGCCGCGCCGACGATCAATCTTCGAGATCTTTGCGGCTCGGGGTACGGCTCGGGTCGCTGGCCAAGAAGCCGAACACGAAGATCCCGATGAAGAAAAACACAACGGAGTAGACCGAGATCTTGAGGGCAAGCATGGGGGCGGTCCGGCGGATGACAGGGAGTGACGGGGGCCAGCCTGGGTCTCACCGGCCCGGCGGCGGCCGCATCATCCTATGGGTCCCACACGACCAAACAGGATGTCCGAGGGGCTGGGGCCTGGCGATCCCACCAGGATTGAAACGTTTCCGTCATGGGAGACCAGCCAGAGCAGGCTCGATCTGCAACCGCTCTGGCGCCTGGGAGCGGCGGCGGAAGGGCCCAACCCCAGACTTCTGGCCATGGGCCTCCGCCTCGGCGGCAGCCTCGCGGAGAACCGGACGGATGCGGCCTGCGCCACCGCCTACTGGCCTGGCAGCGCCGGCCCGGCCGCGCCATTGCCCCCCCGTCTCAACCTGGAGGAAGGCGCCGGCGCCCTGGAACACCCGTGGGGAGCCCGGCATCGACCCGACTGGGCGGCACGGGGCCTGATCATCTGGCCCCGTGGCGGGATCTGGCGACGGCTGCGGTTGGACTGCGTCTGCCCCGCGGCCTGGCAACGGCTCGGCGTCGATGTCGCCCGGGCTCGGTTGGCGTTGCGCTGGTGGGCCGATCAGGCCCTCTTGCTCGCCGATGGCGAAGCGGTGCGAGGCGGCGATCTCTTCGATACCGCCTGCCGCTGGGAGCTGCCGGCCTCCTGGTGGCAGGGGAAGCCGCTGCGGCTGGAGTTGTGGCTGCGCAGCCCGCTGCACGACGATGGGGCCTTGGTGCGCAGTCGCCTGGAGCTGGAGCCCAGGCAACCCGAAGACCCGCTGGGGCTGCTGCAGCCTGACCGAGATGAGTTGCAACGGCTGCGCATCGCCGCCGGCCGTGCCGCGGCATTCGCGTCGACCCCAGGGTCGGGGACGGTGCATGTGCTCGGCCATGCCCATCTCGATCTGGCCTGGCTCTGGCCTGTGGCGGACACGTGGCGGGCTGCGGAGCGCACCTTCCGCTCCGCTCTGGCGCTGATGGATCGCTTTCCGGATTTGTATTTCGGGCACTCCACTCCGGCCCTCTACGCCTGGTTGGAAGATCAGCGGCCGGCCCTGTTCGAGCAGGTGCGTCGGGCGATGCGGGCTGGCCGCTGGGAACCGCTGAACGGCCCCTGGGTCGAGAGCGACTGCGTGCTGCTCAGCACCGCCTCGCTGTTGCGCCAATTCCAGGAGGGCCAGGACTTCAGCCTCAGCCGCTTCCCGGAGTGGCAGCACAACCTCGCCTGGTTGCCGGACAGCTTCGGCTTCGCCGCCGGCCTGCCGGCGGTGGCGAGCGCCACGGGCGTGCGCTGGTTCTGCACCCACAAGCTGGCCTGGAATGCCACCAATCCCTTCCCGCACCGAGTGTTCCGCTGGCGCAGCCGCTGCGGCGCGGAACTCCTGGCGCTGATGACCGCCCCGATCGGCACGGATGGCGATCCCGTGGCGATCGAAACGGAGCGCCTGGCCTGGCAGGCCGCCAGCGGTGTGGACGACCTGCTGTGGCTGCCGGGGGTGGGGGACCACGGCGGCGGCCCGACGGCGGAGATGTTGGAGCAGCTCGACCTTTGGCGACAGCAGCAGGCCGCCGTGCCGCAGCGCCATGGCAGCGTGCGCGCCTATCTCCAGAGGCTGGAGCCGCTGGCCGCCCAGCTGCCCGTCTGGCGCGATGAGCTCTACCTGGAGCTGCACCGCGGCTGCCCCACCAGCCGCCCCGATCAGAAGCGGCACAACCGCAGCCTGGAGCGCCTGCTGCGGGAGGCGGAACTCGCCCAGGCGCTGGCGGCGGCAATGCCCTGGGATCAAGCAGGAGGACGAGGCAGCGCCAGCGCCGTTGCCCTGACCAGTCCGGCTCGCCTGCCCCGGGCCAGCGATGAGCTCCCCGAACTGTCGCCGGGGTTCGCGGCCGCACCGACCGAGCCGCTCGTCCCGGTCGACTGGCGACCGCTGTTGTTCCAGCAGTTCCATGACATCCTTCCCGGCACCGCGATCCCGGAGGTGTTCGAGCAGGCCGAACCGATCTGGCGGGCCGCCCGACGCCGCGCCCGCCGCCAGCGGGATGCCGCCCTGGCCAGCCTGCTCGGGTTGGAGTCCGCGGCTCGCGCAGCGTCGGCGGCAGCGGCACCGATCACTGCACAGAGAACGGCTGCCGCCGCGCAGGGTGGCAGGGCTGACCGCAGCGCCGGACCCAGCGACACGGACCCTGCCCCTGGCCAGCGGCGGCGCCCCTCAGCGCGAGGGGCCGAAACCTGGGTGGTCGCCCAGCTGCAACCCCTGGCGGCCCAACGGCGCATCCTGCGGCTGCCCGCCGGCAGCTGGCGGCTCGCCAGCCCCACCGGGCCGCGCCCCCTGCCCCAGCAACCAGCCGCGGCGGGCGGCTGCTGGGTGCAACTGCCAGGGCTGGCGGGGGTGTGCAGCCTGACCCTGCAACGCGCATCCAGCCAGGGGGTCGCGGCCACGGCGACCGCCAGCCGGGCCGCGAGCCCTGGCGAGTGCGCCCTGGAGGCGCCGGGGCCCGAGCTGGGGGCGGAGGCTGAGCCGATCGCGCCGGTGCGTGTGGAGCTCTTGGACGGGGCCGATGGACAGCGCTGGCGCCTGGTCAACGACCACCTGGCCGTCAGCCTCAGCTCCGAGGGCATTGAGCAACTGCAGGATGCCGCCGGAAGGCCCCTGCTGGCCGCGCCTCTGCGCTGGCAGCGCTGGCGCGATGCCGGCGAGTTCTGGGATGCCTGGGATCTGGCCGCCGATCACCGCCAGCATCCCCTCCCCTGGGACTGGGACAAGCGACCGCAATGGTTGGAGCGGGGCCCCCTGAGCGTCCATGTCGTCTGGCGGGGCCGTTGCGGTCGCAGCGCGGCGCGGCTGGATGTCCGGCTGCAGGCCGGCAGCCCCTGGCTGGAGCTGGTGGTTTCGCTGCACTGGCGCCAGCGGCATGAGCTGCTGCAGCTGGAGGTCCCCCTGGCCCAGCCCGCTTGCCGCTGGGCCAGCGACACCGCCGGGGGCGTGATCGAGCGAGCCGCCGCGCCCCGCACCGCCCCTGAGCGGGCCCGCTGGGAGGTGGCGAGCCTCTCCTGGATTGCGGCGTTGGCGAGTCCCCAGGCGGGAGACACACCCGATCTGGCCGTGCTGCTGGACGGCCCTCAGGGTGTGTCTGCCACGCCGGAGCGGCTGAGCGTGTCGCTGTTGCGCGCCCCCACCTGGCCCGACCCCGGGGCCGATAACGGCTGGCAGCGCCAGCGCCTGGCGCTGATGCCCAGTCCGGGTGGCTGGCGCGCCTCAGCGGTGCCGGCCCAGGCCCGCAGGTTGCGGGAGCCGCTCTGGAGGCGGCCGCTGGCGGCTCCAGCTCGACGCGAAGGCCTGCTGCTGCCGCCGCTGGCGCCGGATCTGGAGCTGGTGCAGCTGCGGCCCTTACCGGCATGTCCGGGAGAATTGCTGCTGACGCTGCAGAACAACGGGCCCTGTCGCCAGCATCTGGATCTGGGGGCGGACTGGCAGGTGCGGGAGCGGCTGGACGGATTGGGCCACGCGCTTCAACCCCAGCCCGAGGATCCGACGCTGCTGGGGCCGTGGCAGCTCGGTTTCTGGCGCGTTCGCTCAACCCTCAGGCTGGCTTAAGCGCCAGGCCATGGCGGGGAGCCATGCAAGGGCTCCACCGTTGTGAATGACAGCCGTTGTGAATGAAAGCCGTTGTGAATGACAGCCGTGCGAATGAAAGCCGTTGTGGATGCCAGCCGTGAATCGAAACGGATCGACAGCTTGGCGACTTGAGGCTTGGCGACTTGAAGCTTGCCAACGTGAGCGGGATGGGTTGTCGCCCTGCCAAGGGATCAATCGTCGTGGTCGTCAAAGGGGTCGCTCAACTGCTTGGAAGGCGGGCCAAACGCGGTGTACACCCCAAAACCGGTGAGTGCCAGCAACACCACCAGCACGGTGATCGCCACGGAGATGGCCGGCGAGGTGGTGCTGGGTTCCATGGACGCTTGCGGGGAATGGGGTGATCGAGAAGCCGGACCTGAGGCCGAGGCGATCAGCCGAGGATCCAGGGGCGGGGCGCGGGCGGCAGTTGAGCGGGATCCTTCACGACGCCTGGTCACAAGCGAGGGGTGAGGTCCCGGCACCGGCACCATGCCCCTTACAATACCCGCATTCCACGCCTGCCCGAGAGCATCGAGCTGCCATGGCCCAACGCACCCGTCTCGGAAATCTGTTGCGCCCCTTGAATTCCGAATACGGCAAGGTGGTGCCGGGTTGGGGCACCACGCCCGTCATGGGCGTGTTCATGGCCTTGTTCCTGGTGTTCCTGCTGGTGATCCTCCAGCTCTACAACCGTTCCTTGCTGCTGGAAGGCATCAACGTCACCTGGAACGGCTTCGGCTGATCAGCCCCCACGGACCATCCTTCATGAACATCTTCGGCATCGGCCTGCCCGAGCTGGCGGTCATCGCGGCGATCGCTCTGCTGGTTTTCGGCCCCAAGCGTTTGCCGGAGATGGGTCGCAGCCTGGGCCGCACCTTGCGGGGCTTCCAAAGCGCTTCCCAGGAGTTCGAGAAGGCCTTCCGGGTGGGCTTGCAACTTGAAGACGTTGAGCCGAACCCGGCTCGAATGCCCCCCCCAAGCGAGTCGCTGTCGCCGGCTTCCGCCAGCCCACCCAATTCGGCTCTCGGTCCCATCCCGGAGTCACAGCCATCGGCCACCAAGCCCGGTTAAAGGTTGCCGGATCGCTCCCTCAACGGCAAGCCGATGCTGCGGCTGGATGGCCCGGTCGCAAGCCGCCTGCTGATCGGCATCCATGCTCCGCAAACATCCCTGAGGGGAGTCTGGGAGGAAACACAGTTCAGCCTTTTCGCTGGCTTCCAAGCTCGCGTTGGGGTCAGGCACCTTGTCGCTGATCATGACCAGCCTTGGTGGGCCCCCTTCGCCGCCGCTGATTCGCGACAGCTGGGATGGACGGTTGCGATGGACCGTCCCGATGCATCGAGCGATGCCACGGCCGTTTCGGATCTCCAGAGGCGCTGAGATGCCGGGCAACGCCATGGCGTCGATGTCCTCTGATCGCCCGCAGTTGTGGAAGGCTGGAATCCAAGCCTTTCGGTGCCGAAGCGGTGACCTGAGGGCGTTCCGAACACCCCAAGCGAGGCGGCTACTCTGCCGGCTCGGGTGAAGGACCTTGCCGCCGTGGATCTGCAACTCCTGGTCGGGCTCGGCAACCCCGGTTCCCGCTACGTCGACACCCGTCACAACGTGGGCTTCATGGCCCTGGAGCGCCTGGCCGCCGGCGCGGCGGAAACCTTTCGTCCCCAGGCCCGCCTGCAGGGCTTGGTGGCGGAGGTGGGGCACGGCAGCGACCGCCTGCGGCTGCTGATGCCGCAGACCTTCATGAATGACAGTGGCCGCTCGATCCGGGCCGCCCTCGACTGGTTCCGCCTTGAGCCCGAGCAGCTGCTGGTGCTGGTGGACGACATGGATCTCCCCCTGGGCCGGCTGCGCCTGCGCGCCAGCGGCAGCGCCGGCGGCCACAACGGCCTGCGCAGCACCATCACCCACCTGGGCAGCGAACGGTTCGCCCGGCTGAGGATCGGCATCGGCGCTCCCGCCGAAGACCGGGAAGAACGGCGCGCCCGCACGGTCTCCCACGTGCTCGGCCGCTTCAGCGCTGCGGAGCGCCCCCTGCTGGAGGAGGTGCTGGACGAGGTGCTGGAGGGGGTGGAGCTGATCCGCCGCCTGGGGCTGGAACGGGCCGGCAATCGTCTGAACAGTTTCCGAGCTGGCGCTCAGGCATCTTGAGGATCATGGTGCGTCCAGCTTCCTTTCCCTTCATTCCCGCCGGTCTGTGAGTCGCCTCCCCACCACCACGGCACAGCTGCGAGTGTTGCGCCAGAGCTTCAGCGAATGCCTGCTCGAAGGCGAGGTGAGTGCCGGCGGTTTTCAGTGGCGGTTTCGCTGGGCGTTCGATCGCGGCGAGCTGAGTGTCGAGCCCTCGCTGGGCCGCGCCCTGATTCAGGACGCTCTGCTGCGGTTCTTACTGCGGGTTGACTACCAGCTCGAAGCGGGTGGTGACTACGTGTTCACGGTGCGGGCGCGCTTCTGAACGCGCCAGAGGCGTCTTCCGGCTCGGCGAGGGGCCGGGGCTGGCGCTGCAGGGGCAGCTGGGCATCGCGCTCCAGGGGCCGATTCAACCAGCGCTCCAACAGCAACTGCGCCACCACATCGTCCCAGTCGCGGGGCGGCTGGCGCAGGCCAGGCGGTAGCAACCTCCGCCAGCCCCGGGGTGGGAACAGCTGCCAGAAGCGCTGGCGTGCCGCCAGGGTGGTGCCGCGCTCATCGATCGTGCGCACGGGCAGCACCCCCCGCAGGCGCTGCTGCCAAGCGCGACTGCCGGTGCCAGCGCCGATCACCACCAGCCGCAAGCCGACGCCTTCGCGCCAAAGGTGCAGTTGCTCCAGGGTCTGCTCCGGCGAGAGCAGGGCGGCGGCGACCAGTCGCTGCTGGTCGGGGTCGCTGAGCACCAGGCCGCATTTGCTGCGGCCTGGATCGAGCCCGGCGAGCGGCCCGTGCAGCGGAGGGGCAGAGGTCAAAGCGAACGGGCTGGGCTGTTGAGATCGCTGCGCTGCCAGCGCAGTTCCACCACGATCGGATCAGGGGTTTCGGCATCCTGGCGGGCAATGGCCTCGAGCAACGCCCCCTGACCGCGAGGGCGTTCGCTGAGATCCCGTCCGAGGCTGTTGAACTGATTGGCGTCGAACTGCAGACCATCGACCAACGTGCCCTGCCGCTGGGCCTTGGCATAGGCGGCCGCCAGCAACAGGTTCAAGCGGCTGCGGACCTCCGCTGGCGCCCGCACATCCGGTTCCAGGGCTGTACGGGCCATCACATCCCCCTGGCGCACCACCACCCGATTGGGCCGCAGATCGGGAAAGCCCAGCACCCGCTGCTCACCTCGCACCACATTGGTGGCGGAGCGAATGCTCACCACCCAACCGCCAGGCTGGGCGAGCAGACCCGCCAGCCGGCTGATGTCGTCGCGGGGCACCAACAGGATCTGACGGTTCACCGCCTGGCCGGGCATCAGCAACTGAAAAGCCGAGGCGTTGGCCTGGCGCAGCAGGGCGTTGATCACGTCCTGAGCCTGCCCCTGCCCCTGCCTCTGGCCGGGCACCTTGGCGGTGGCCAGGGGCTGGCCACTGGCGATCACCACATCGCCGCGACGCAGGGCGATCACATTGCCCTCCAGGGACTTGAGTTCCTTCTCGCCCGCGGCGATGCGGGAGCGCACGCTGGCGAGTTCTGCCTCGGTGCGCCGGATCTCGGCATCGCGACCACGCACATCACGGCTGAGCCGGTCGCGTTCCTGCTCCAAGCGAACCCGTTGGAGCTGCAGCGGCTGCAGCTCCTGGCGCAGCCGATCGACCCTCTGCTCAGCATCCTTGAGCTGGCCGCGGGCGTGGCGTTGGCTGGTGAGGGCCTGATCACGACTGCGTTCAGCCTCGAGCCGGGTGCGGCGGGCACGTTCCAGTTCGTCGCGACTGCGTCGCAGCTGCGTCTGACTGCTCCGCAGAGCGCTGCGGCTCTCCTGCAGCCGGGCCTGGATCTGATCGAGCTCGAACAGCCCCACCCGCAACTGCTGGCTCACCAACAGCATCAGCCCAAGGGACATGGCGCTGATCAGGCTGCCGGTGAGCACGGTGATCAACACCGCCGTGTCGCGGGGGCGCAGGTTGAACAGACTCAGACGCGCCTTGCCCACCTTGCTGCCGAGGCGGTCTCCCAGGGTGGACAGCACGCCGCCAAGCACCAGCAGCGCCAGGATCAGCAGCCAGCCCGACACGATCGGCTCCGGGAAGCGTCCAGTATCTCTGGCTCCGGGTCAGGCGGGCCTGGAGACGGGAGACCAGTGCCACAGCCGCCTCAGGCTGCCGCTTCAGCTAAAGCGTTTGGCCAGGGCGATCGGATCGAACACGGTGATCTTTTTACGGTCGATCTGCACGAGGCCGTCATTGCGCAGGTCGCCCAGCAGACGGGTGATCGTCACCCGGGTGGAGCCGATCGCCTCGGCAATGGCTTGGTGGGAGAGGCGCAGATCGATCGTGATCCCCTCGTGGCTCGGCACGCCGAAGTCGCGGCAGAGCACCAAGAGGAAACTCACCAGCCGAGACGACATATCGCGGTGGGTGAGGGTTTCAATCATGGTTTCCGTTTGCAGGATGCGGGAGGAAAGCCCTTGCAGCAGCAGCAGGCCAACGCTGGCGTCCAGCTCGATGGCACGGCGCAACGAGGTGGCTGGCGCCGTGATCAGTTCGACGCGGGTGAAGGCAATGGCGTGGTAAAAGCGGTCAGAACGCTGGCCGGTGAGCAGGGAGAGTACCCCAAACAAGCTGTTTTCTCGCAACAGCGCCACGGTGATCTCTTCGCCCGACTCATAGACCCGGGAGAGCCGCACAGCCCCGCGCCGCAGCAGATAAACACGTTCAGCGGGATCACCGGGGAAAAAGATGGTCTTGCCCCGTTCGATGGTCTCCACGCTGCTACCGGTGAGCCCGCGGATGACTTCCGGGAGGGAAAGCTGGCCTGAGCCGTGGGGGCCGATTGATGAAACCGCGCCCGGAGCGCCCGTGGATGGCGTACTGGCAGTGCGGCTAAAGCCGCGAGAGGTACTGACCATGCCGACTTCTCGTGTACTGAAGGTTACGAATCGCCCCCCCGGCGACTTTGTAGCAACCCACACTGTTGCGGCAGCGATGCCGGGGCCGGAGCGGCCGAGCGCCATCGGGCTGGGACTGGCGGGGCGGGGGCCGCCAGCGGCAGCCGCCCCGCGCTGGTACAGGCGTATGCGCTAGGGATGGTGTCAGATGGCTGGTGGGGTTGCCCACAGCCGCTACATTCAGGTCAAGGGGTCGATTCCCCGGCCAGCCTCCCTGGCCATCCACCCCGGGCCCTTCCCATTCAGGCCCCAACGGATCTGGCCTTGGGCCGCGATCCGTGGCGACGGATCCCGACGCCGCTCCCGCCGCAGCCTCGCCCCGCGAACGCCGCCACTCCAGAGCTCTTCTGGACACCCCCTCCACCCCTCGCGATCCGGTTGTCCATGACCGTCAGCCTCTTCAACTCCCGCCAGCCGACGCGGAATGAGGCCGACGTTCGCCCAGGCCCATCCGGCGAGCCATCGGCGAGCCTGTCGTCCTCAACCGCCAGCGGCGCCAGCGCGGGCCAGGAACCGATCCTGCGGCTGGCGCCTTCGCCGGTTCGGCGCCTGGTGCCGCGGCCCGAGGGGCTGCTGCAAATCCATACGGCTCCGTTTCGCGGCAGCTTCGCAGCGGTGTTCAGCCAGGCCCTGCGCACCGCCGGCCTGGGCAGCCGGGTGTTGATCAGCCAGTTGCTCAAGGGGGGCGTCGACCAGGGCTTGGAGGGCAGCCTCTGGCTGTGCGGCCGGCTGCAATGGCTGCGGCCGGCCACCCTCGCCTGCCTGGCGGATCCGGCGGCGCCGTTGCCGTCGAGCGGGGAGGCGACCCGGCCAACCCCGGATGAGCCCCTTGGCGGTGTTGAGGCCCCAACCGTGAATGAGGCGCTCGATCCGCGCCTGGCCGTGCGCGAGGTGTGGGACTACAGCCGCAGGCAGCTGCTGGAGGGCAGCGTCGATCTGCTGGTGCTGGATGAACTCGGGCTGGCGGTGGAGCTGGGCTACCTGCCGGCGGCTGAGGTGACCACCACCCTGGAACGGCGCCCAGCCCATCTGGATGTCATCCTGACGGGACCGGCCATGCCGCCCGCCCTGATGGCGATGGCGGATCAGGTCACCCAACTGCTGCGCGGCACCCCGTAGCGCCTCGCCCACCGGCCGACCTTTTCGCGATGCTCAAGAACGACCGCTGGATCATCGAACAAGCTGCCAACGGCATGATTGCGCCGTTCCAGCCCAATCTGGTGCGGCATCTCGATCCGGAGCGGCGCCTGGCGCCTGTGCTGAGCTACGGCTGCTCCTCCTACGGCTATGACCTGCGCCTCTCCGCGAAGGAATTTCTGATCTTTCGCCATGTGCCGGGCACGGTGATGAATCCCAAGCGCTTCAATCCGGCCAACTTGGAGCCAGCGCCGTTACATCATGATGAGGATGGTGACTATTTCATTCTGCCGGCCCACTCCTATGGCCTGGGCGTGGCCTTGGAGCGCCTCCGGGTTCCCGACACGATCACGGTGATCTGTCTCGGCAAGAGCACCTACGCGCGTCTGGGCATCATCGTGAACACCACGCCTGCAGAGGCCAGCTGGGAGGGTCACCTCACCCTTGAGTTCAGCAACTCTTCCGGCGCCGACTGCCGCATCTACGCCGGGGAAGGGATCTGCCAGCTGCTGTTCTTCGAAGGAGATCCCTGCGACACCACCTATCGAGACCGGGCCGGCAAGTATCAACACCAACCGGAGCGCGTCACCCTGGCGAAGGTATGACTGGGGCCGTGGAGGGACCCAATCCTCCATTAGCCCTCAGACTTCACGCGCTCTCAGGCGAACGACGGAGGCGCGGTGATCGAGCCGTTGGGGGGTGGCCGGTTGGAGTGGCCGGTTGGCGCTGATCGATCAAAACCGGCAAAGGGCCCGCAGGCCCTCGCCGGCCTTGAATCCGCTGCGATCTCAGCGCATGAACAGCATCTCCTGGTAGGTGGGCAAAGGCCAGAGGTCGTCGTCGAGAACAGCCTCCAGGCCATCAGCCGCGGCGCGAACCTGCAACATCTGGGGCAGCACCACGTCGGCGCAGTGGCGCAGATGGCCATGCAGGTCGTGGGGCGATTGCTGCAGCGCCTCCTCAAGGCCATCGCAGGATTCCACCAGCTGCTGGATCAGCCCCGCCGTGCTGGCGGCGATGCTGTTGGGGGTCTGCAGGCCCAGCTCTTGCAGTTGCTGCAGGCCGCCGGAGATCCGCTGCAGGAAGGTCATCGCCGCCGGATACACCTGGGTGCGAGCGATGCGCAGCACCAACTTGGCCTCCACATCGATCGCCAGCAGGTACTGCTCGGCATAAACCTCAAAGCGGCTCTCCAGCTCCACCGGGCTGAGCACGCCCTGGCGCTCGAACAGCTCGCGCACCTGAGGCCGCTCCAGCACGGGCAGGGCATCGGCGCTGGTGCGCAGGTTCTCCAGGCCCCGCTCCTCCACCGCCACGCGATGCCATTCAGCCGAGTAGCCGTCGCCGCCGAACACCACGGCGCCGTGGGCCTCCATCGTGCGCTTGAGCACGGCGAAGGAGGCCTCCTCCAGGGAGGTGCCGCTCTGCAACTGGGCCTCCAGCTCGTCGGCGATCCACGTCAGGGAGTCGGCGAGGATTGTGTTGAGCACCACCAGCGGCCCCGCCACCGATTGGCCGGACCCGACAGCGCGGAACTCAAAGCGGTTGCCGGTGAAGGCGAACGGGGAGGTGCGATTGCGATCGCCCGGATCGCGATTCAGGTCCGGCAAGGTGTCGATGCCGAGCGACATCAGGGCTTTGCTGGCGGAGCCGGTGAGCTGGCCGCTGCGGATCTGGTTGTACACATCCTCCAGCTGGCTGCCGAGATACACCGAGATGATCGCCGGTGGGGCCTCGTTGGCACCGAGGCGATGGTCGTTGCTGGCGGTGGCGATGGCGGCGCGCATCAACGGGCCGAAGCAATGCACACCGCGGATCACGGCGCCACAGAACAGCAGGAACTGCAAGTTCTGGTGAGGGGTGTCGCCGGGATCCAGCAGGTTGCCCTGGGTGGCGTTGCCCAAGGACCAGTTGACATGCTTGCCGCTGCCGTTGACGCCAGCGAATGGTTTTTCGTGCAGCAGACAGGTGAAGCCGTGTTTTTTGGCGGTGCTCTTCAGGATCGTCATCGTCAGCTGCTGATGATCCGTGGCCACATTGGCCGCTTCAAAGAAGGGGGCAATCTCGAATTGGCCCGGCGCCACTTCGTTGTGGCGGGTCTTGGCGGGGATGCCGAGCCTGTAGAGCTGACGCTCCACATCCTGCATGAACACCTGCACCCGTTCCGGGATCGCACCGAAGTAGTGATCATCGAACTGCTGACCCTTGGCCGGCGGCGCGCCAAACAGGGTGCGGCCCGCCAGCTGCAGATCGGGCCGCAGGGCGGTGAAGGCGGCATCCACCAGGAAGTACTCCTGCTCGGCGCCGCAGCTGGAGTTCACCGGCGCGATCTCGGTCTCACCCAACAGGCGCAGCAGCCTTTGTGCCTGGCGGTTGAGGGACGCGTTGGAGCGCAGCAGCGGGGTTTTCTTATCGAGAGCTTCCCCGGTCCAGCTCACGAATACGGTGGGGATGCAGAGGGTCATCCCATTCGGAGTTTCCATCAAATAGGCCGGGCTTGTGACATCCCAGGCCGTGTAACCACGCGCCTCAAAGGTGGAGCGAATGCCACCATTGGGGAAGGAGGAGCCATCCGGTTCGCCCTGCACCAGCAGCTTGCCGGTGAACTCACTGATCACCGTGCCATCGCCCTGGGGAGCAATGAAGCCGTCGTGCTTTTCCGCGGTGAGATTGGTGAGCGGATAAAAAACGTGGGCGTAGTAGAGCGCTCCCCGCGAGGTGGCCCAGTCCTTCATCGCTTGGGCCACGGTGTCGGACACACTCGTATCGAGCTTGCTGCCCTCCTTGATGGAGCGCTGGATCGATTTGAACACGGCCTTGGGAAGGGCCGACTTCATCCGATCCAGGGTGAACACATCACTCGCCCAGAGCTCTTCCAGCGGTTCAAGCGGAGGGGTGGCGACAGCGGTGCGGGCCTGGATGTGCTGGTAGGCCTGCAGGCGGGCTGGAGCGGGCATGGCAACGAAGGGTGGGCGATCGTTCGGCTACATAGCCAAGCGATGCACACCCGCATCCGTCTCGGTTGTTACCCGCCCGCAAAGACAGGTGCTGTGGCCAAGCCGGCAGGCTCGCCTGAAACAAAGCTGGCGACTGGCGCCAGGCCCTTCCGGCGCGAGGTTCCGGAGAAATGATCAAGATTTTGCGGCTCCGCGTCCTGAACCT
>JBKDOR010000046.1:0-27754 GCA_046342775.1 Synechococcaceae cyanobacterium | reverse complement strand
AGCGTTCACTGCCGCCATCCGCGAGGCTGCTGCCAAAGATCCCGCCAACTTCGATCCCCGTCACTTCAACAAGCCCGCCCGGGCCTACATGAAGCAGGTGTGCCTGGATCGCTATACGCAATTCTGGTGCGCCGGCAACGCCAGCAAGATCAAACAGCGCGACATCAACTACTACGCCACCCTCTACGCCAAGGGCGAACTCGATCCCAAGACGGCCGTCGCTGCCTGATTGATCAATCCGCTCGTTCTGTTGGGCCCCTGCTGGGGCCCTTTTTCATGTCTCAATCAAGCTTGAGAGTACCCATTGTTTTCTCACGTCGCTCTTGATCCTTATTGATATAAGCAGTCATACAATCACCTTTCGGCACGAGCAAACAGCTCACATATCCAGTGGCTTCAATCATTGCAGCACGAATAGCCTTGCCTGCAGGGGTCCTGTTTTCTGTGGTGCTGTTGTTGGAGTAGCTGAACGTAGCAGCTGCAGCTGTGGCAGCGTAACCGGCATTGCCCATAGGGACAAAACCAGCCACGATCCCCGCGATGGGCAGTAAGCTACCACCTTGTTTCTTCTGCTCCACGGTATTGGCCGCGCGACCTTCAACCGTCCGAGAACCAACAATTTCACCCGTAGTGCTATCGACAACCCTGACATCGATGGCAACATAATCTTTTGTGATCACATTCTGCTTGGCTCCCCCGAAGCCAAGAAAGCTCAAGCCACTCCCTTGACTTTCAACATTAGTTGCTGATTCGTAGGATGTAATCGTCCCCAGAACAATATAACGTGCTCCTGTCATTTGGCCTTTTCCGGCTGCACTGGGCGAGCCCTTGCGCACGATGCCAAGCTCGGCGAGCTCCTGCTCGGAGAGCACCTGATTCAGATTGCGCCGTTCAACCACTCTGATCTCACCTGTTGCCGCCAGTTCATTGGCAAGAGCATGGGAGAGGTCTTGGGCGACGGGCCCTTGCCACCACCAGGCGCTGGCGACATTGTTCTTGAACTCCGGCACGGAAACCGTCGGCATACCGAACTGTCGCCGAACCGCTGCTGGCTGTCCCTGGGCGCTGATGGGCAGAGCCATGCCCATTACAGTAGCGAACGCAACAATTGAGGAGCGCCTTTGGAGGATGGGAGACTTCAGCACCATTGGGGATACCTGCAGATCGATACCTGCATCATAGAGTAATCGGACCTAGCTTCGCACCAAACTCAACTCATCATTAACTCTTGGTTGCCTGAGGCAGCCAGGAAACAGGATCGGATTCCGGCACCACTAGCCGTTCAGGTGGCCCCTCCATCGTCACGACGTCGTGCGACTCGTCAAATCAGAGACAGGGATGGTCCATCACCCCAGGCCAGTCCGTCGCCTTGGTCTGATCAGATCAACCTGGATGAAGATGGCTGACACTTGATGTGAATGTGGTGCCCCAACGATCTGGATCTCGATCGCCACCAAGGCCGAGAAACTGCGAGACGGTGATGGCGATTCTGGCTTCGGTGGGCGCGAGCCGTGGCACCCCTCAGGGCAACTGGAAGGGCGTGGCGGATTCAACTTTGGCTGGAGCTGCAGAGACGAGACGCTTGAGGGCATCCTCCAGGTTGGGTTCCATCACGATCCGCCGGCCGTCGGTCACCACCACCCTGACCAGCGTTGGCAGATCATTGCTTTTCGATTGCAGATAGATGGGCTCCACATACAACAAGCCTTGTCCCACCGGCAGGATCAGCATGTTGCCGCGGAACAGGCGCGAGCCCAGCCGATTCCAGAGACCAAACTGCAGGCTGATCGTTGGGTCCTGATCCACCAGGGCCGATATCTGCTGGGGCCCCAGCAGCAGCCGCTGCTGGGGCAGCCGCACCAGCACCAGTTCGCCATAGTGGGGGGCATCGTTGCGGGCCACCAGCCAGGCCACCAGGTTGGTGCGCTTGAGCGGGGTGAAAGGTAGCAGCAGCACAAACTCACTGGGGGTGCTCTTCTGGAGCTGCAGGGTGACGTAGTAAGGCTGAACCGGCACATTTGAATTCCCATAGATCTCCATCGGCACCGCCCAAACGTCATCGCCGTTATAGAAGGTGCGTACATCGGTAACGTGGTAGCGTAATAGTCGTTCCGTTTGGATGGAAAACTGGCTGATTGGCACTCGAATGTGGCGCAGCAAGGGCTGGGGCATCGCTGCCAAGGGTTGGAACAGCTCAGGGAAGGCGCGTTGCCAGGTGCGCAAGAGTGGATCCTCGGGGTCGCTGATATAAAGCCACAGCCTGCCGTCATGGGCATCCACGACGGCCTTGACGGGATTACGAAAATAGCGCAAGCCAGCCGGATTGGGGTCGCTGTACGGATAACTGCGGCTGTTGGTGAAGCCATCCAGCAGCCAGTATTGATGCTGCTCAGGCCGATAGCCCGGAGCGCTCACCACCCGGGCCGTCACCAGGTAGGGCTCGCTTTCGAAGTGCAGAAAGGGCGCCAGGGCCGCGAGCCGCTGGTTCACCTGGCGGCGAATCAACAGCAGCGAGCGCGGCGTGATCGAGCCTGTGAACAACAGGCGCGGCTCCCAAAGATAGATGGCGGACGCCAGCCGATTCAGGGGCTGGGCCAGGGAGATGCCGCGCTCACCGTTGTAGTGCCGATAGACATTCACATCACCTTCCGGAAAAGCGAATTCGGGGATCCGGGTCGGCGCGATCGCATAGAGAGAAGGCCCGGAGGAGACATACAAGCTCGGTCGACCCACAGGCAATGCGGCTTGGGCCATGGCATCGGTCACCCCCAGCTGGGGGATGCCCTTGGCGCGAGTGCCGCGACCCAGGTTCTTGACGAAGAACAATGGCAATCCATCGTTTCCCGCCACATTCACCGGCGACACCGTGAAGCCATGGCCGTTGGTGAACACCAAATGGCGGTTCAACCAGGTGCGGGATTGGAGCGGCAGCGCAGCGCTGTCCAGCTCCCGGGCTGAAATCAGCACCTGCTGGGTTTGGTCCTTGGGGCCGGCCCGTCCCTGCAGGGGGTAGCGATCCACCGCCGCCGATGAAAACCGGTAGTAGAGGCGCAGTTGCTGCAACTGGCGGTTGGCGGCCAGCAGCGGCTGGTTGTCCCAGAGGCGGATGTTGTCAAGCGTTCCCGGAGCGCTGACCAGGTCGGCGCGCGTGATCCGCTGCAGGGGGTTCTTTCGCTCGGTGCGCAGGCGCTCCAAGCCAAAAGCGCGGCGTGTGGCGCGGATGCTGCGAGCCAGGTAAGGGGATTCCACGGCCAATTCCCGCGGCTGCACCAACAGCTTCTGCACCAGGGGCACCAACAGCACCTCCCCGAAGGGCAGGAACAGGGCCGTGCTGGCCAATGGCACCAGCAGCCAACGACGCAGCATGCCCCGCGGCACCGGCACCAGCAGGGCCATGGCGGTGAGCAGCAGCAGCAGGGCCAGCAGCAGCCGCAGCGGCAAGCGCACATGCAGGTCCACATACCCGGCCCCCGCGGCGACGCCGCTGCCTTGCACCATCAGGTCGAAGGGCGCCAGGGCAGCCCGGAGGGCCGCCACCACGGCCACGATGGCCAGCTGGGGCTGGAGCACCCGCTGCTGGTCCCGGCTGAGACCCGGGAAGCGCAGATCCGACAGGCTGCTGCCCTCGCTGACGGTGAGCAGCAGGCACGCCGCGAAACCGACGATCGCCTGGGTGAACAGCACGCTGAGCAGCAGGCGCAGGGCCGGCAGCCGCAGCACCGTGAAGGAGAGATCAAAACCCGTCAGCGGGTCGCCTTCGCCGAACGGAACCGCCAGCAGGGCCGGCAGCCAAAGGCTCCAGCCCCTGGCCATGGCGGTGGCCGAGGCCGCCAAGGCAGCGGCCAAGGTGATCCTCAACGTGGTGAGAGGCCGCAGCAGCAGCGGTGGCACCAGCACCAGGGCGATACCCAGAAACAGCTCTGGGCGCAGCATTCCAGGATCCCCGAGGCCGCTGATCACGCGACCGCTGAAGGGATTGCTGATCAGATCGCTGGCCTGAAGCATCAGGTAGCTGAGGCCAGAGAGCAGCAGCAGCACCAGCGCCAGCAGCAGGGCCACCAGGCCACGGGGGCCAAGCGGCAGCAGGGGCGAGGGGGGCAGATCCTTGCTGGCGGCGCTCTGGCGCAGGCGCCAGCAGCGCTGCAGTTGCTTGAGCTGCAGCAGGGACCCCAGGCCAAACACCAGCACGAAGGCCAGCAGTTGCAGCAGCCAGCGGCGCAGCAGGGTCGCTTCGAAGCCGAACTGCGCGAACCATTCCCACTCCACCCGCAGCCGGCTGGCGATCAGCAGCAGCAACAAAAGCAGCAGCAGCACGCCTGCCGTCAGGGCCGGCAGCTGCACGCTGAGGCGAGATGGCCGTGGAGGGCGCATAGCCCGGTGGTTGGCTGGAACAGGCACGCTCTGAGCGTAGGCAGCGCTCCACGAGCCAACACCCCGTTCCCCACAAACGGGCCTCAGAGCAGCGCCGGCGGCGGTTTTTCTCCGACTCCAGAAGTCGGATTTTTACGCACCGCCCTGGTGGTGCTGATACGCTCCTGCTCACCTAGGCCTTCTGTCGTGACGGTCGCCCTATCTCGCTCCACCTTCACGGGTTTGCGCTGCAAGGAATGCGGCCACACCTACGACGCGGGCGCCATCCATGTCTGTGAAGACGTCTGTTTCGGGCCGCTGGAGGTCGTTTACGACTACGACGCCATCCGCGACCGGGTGAGTCGCGCCACCATCGAAGCCGGCCCCGTATCGATCTGGCGCTATCGCGCCTTTCTGCCGATCGAAGGGGATCCCATCGATGTCGGCACGGGGTTCACCCCGTTGTTGCGGGCCGACCGTCTGGCTCGCCGGCTCGGCCTGCGCTCGCTTTACATCAAGAACGATGGGGTCAACATGCCCACCCTGTCCTTCAAGGACCGGGTGGTGTCCGTGGCCCTCACCCGCGCCAGGGAGCTGGGCTTCCGCACGGTGAGCTGCGCCTCCACCGGCAACCTGGCCAATTCCACCGCGGCGATCGCGGCCCATGCCGGCCTGGAGTGTTGTGTCTTCATTCCCAGCGATCTTGAGCTGGGCAAGGTTCTCGGCACGCTTGTCTACAACCCCACCCTGATGGCGGTGCACGGCAACTACGACCAGGTGAATCGCCTCTGTTCGGAGGTGGCGAACACCTATGGCTGGGGATTTGTGAACATCAATCTGCGGCCCTATTATTCCGAGGGCTCGAAGACCCTGGGCTACGAGGTGATCGAACAACTGGGCTGGCAACTCCCTGATCACATCGTTGCGCCATTGGCCTCAGGTTCTCTGTTCACGAAGATCCGCAAGGGGTTTGATGAGTTCATCAAGGTGGGTCTGGTGGAGGAAAAGCCGGTGCGCTTCAGCGGAGCCCAGGCAGAAGGCTGCTCTCCGATCGCCCAGGCGTTCGCGGCCGGCCGCGACTTCATCACCCCGGTGAAGCCCCACACCATCGCCAAATCGATCGCCATCGGCAATCCTGCCGACGGCCCTTACGCCATCGACATTGCCCGGGCCACCGGAGGTCAGATCGCCGCCGTCAGCGACCAAGAGATCATTGAGGGCATCAAGCTGTTGGCTGAAACCGAGGGGGTCTTTACCGAAACCGCAGGCGGCACAACCATTGCGGTGCTCAAGAAGCTCGTGGAGCAGGGCCAGATCGATCCCGCCGAAACCACGGTGGCCTACATCACCGGCAATGGCCTCAAAACCACAGAGGCCGTCGCCTCCTCCATCGGCGAGCCGCTCCTGATTGAGGCCCAGCTCGACAGCTTCAAGGCAGCCTGGGCGCGGGTGCAGGCCCAGCATGAGCAGGTTGCCGCCGGCAATCCGGCCTGAGAGGCTGCATCGATCACAATCCTGCCCAGCTTGGCCTTGGCAAAGCATCCGCCGCTTCACTCCGCATCCTTTATTGATCTCCAGGTTCCGATGAGTGTTCAGCTTCTGATTCCAACCCCCCTGCAGAAATTCACCCAAAACGAAGCCAGCGTCGATCTGGATGCTGCCAGCGTTGAAGAGCTTCTTCATGCGCTTGAGGAACGTTTTCCAGGCATTCTGGAGCGCATTTGCGATGCGGAAGGCAAGCTGCGTCGCTTTCTCAATGTTTATGTGAACGGCGAAGATATTCGCGTCCTCGCGCACAAGGAAACTGTCCTCAACGACGGCGATGAGGTGTCGATCGTTCCTGCCGTGGCGGGCGGCTGAGGCCCCACGATGGGGATTAACCGCCTAAGATTAATTAGTCGCTAAGTTGGGATGGATCAGTTGAATCACCCCATTCGGCTGGGTCGCCAACCATCCGTCGAGGCACCCGGGGCCACCACTGCCTCGTCCACCACTGCTTCATCCACCACTGCTGCGCTGACCATTGCTGCCCCCATCGTCCCAGCGATCAACCAGCACGCCTCCCACGACTGGCACGCCCAGACCCGCATTTTCAACTACGCCGAAGCGGCGAATCCGGTGCGCCATGGCCTAACGGAACCCATCCCCCTGCGCAGTTGGTCGTCTCGGCTCTACAGCGATGGGCCCAGCGCCATCATTCCCCTGGATCTGAGTGCGGAACTCGGCTGCGCCGCACCGGCCACCAGCCCCGCATTGGCTGCCCATTTTTTGCGGCTTGTGGCCGGGGAACCCCTGCTGCTGGCGGCGGAGGCCACGAGTTCGCTGTTCTACGTGCTTTCGGGATCCGGACGCTTGAGCCGTGCGGAGGGGGTTGAGCAGGCCCCGCTCAGCCTTGCCTGGAACTCGGGCGATGTGTTTGTGCTTCCCGCTGGCGAACCCCTACGGCTTGAAACGACCACTGCCGCTGTTCTCTATTGGGTTCACGACGGCCCCTTGCTGAGCTATCTGGGTGTGGTGCCGAAGCAGCCCCGCTTCAGTGCCAGCCACTACCCCGCCCCGGAGTTGGATGCAGCCTTGGCCCGGTTGTTGGCGGATCCAGCGGCCATGCGCGGCAATCGGCTCAGCATTTTGCTCGGTCATGCTGCGTTCCCCAGCAGCCGCACGGTCACCCATACCCTCTGGGCGATGCTGGGAGTGGTGCCAGGCGGCGCGGTACAACCTCCGCATCGGCATCAATCCGTGGCGCTGGATCTCATCATCGACTGCCCCCCCGGCTGTCACACCCTCGTGGGCAGAGAGCTCGCCGAAGACGGCAGCATTCACCGTGCCCAGAAGGTGGAATGGGAGCCAGGTGGCGCCTTCATCACTCCGCCCGGCCTCTGGCACGCCCACGTGAATCCCACCGACCAACCGGCCCGCTTGCTGCCAATCCAGGACGCTGGCCTACACACCCACCTCCGCAGCCTCGACATTCGCTTTGCCGGCGGGCTCCAGTCCGCCTGAGAGATGTCCGGTCGGGGCAGAACCGGGAGCTGGGCCCGGTTCCTCAGTCTGCTCATCCTGCGTCGTCCAGACGGGGCTGGGGAGATGGGGATGAGCCGTTTCCCAGGCCGAGACAATGGTTCTGAAGGTGTCGCCATCGATGGTTTCCTCGACGATCAGCCGTTCCACCAAGCTGTCGAGCAGCTCGCGGCGCGGTTCGAGGGTTTCGACGGCTAGGCGCAAGGCACGCTTGGCCAGTTGGCGCACACTGTGATCGATCAGGTCACCGGTTTTGTCCGAATAATGTTTTTTGGGACGCAACCAATCGGCGCCAAGGAAGACCTCCCCATCCACCTCATCCAACGCCAGGGGCCCCAGCTTCGAAAATCCATAGCGAGTCACCATCTCGCGGCAGATGCGGCTGACCTGTTGCAAGTCGGAACTGGCCCCCTGAGTCACTTCACTGGGGCCAAACACAACAAGCTCCGCCGCCCTGCCGCCGAGGGTGAACACCAGCACATCACGCAGGTAGGCGCGACTGATGAGGCCAGAATCCAGGACGTCCTCATCGGGCATGGTGCGGGCGAAGCCGCCGATGCCCCCGGCCCGTGGCAGCAGGGTGACCTTATCGAGGCGATCGGCGTTGGGCAGCAGGGTGGTGAGCAGCGCATGGCCAACCTCGTGGTAAGCGATCAGGCGTTTCTTGGCGCTGTCCTGGAGGGGGGCGGCGGTCAACCCCATGGTGATGCGTTCCAGGGCATCGTGAATAGCGCTGTCGTCGATCGTGGTCTGGTTGCGGCGGGCGGTGAGGATGGCGGCCTCATTGAGCAGGTTGGCCAGATCGGCCCCCGAAAAACCCGGCGTGCGCGAGGCCCAGTCGCTCAGCGATACGCTGGCATCGAGGGGCCTGGAACGGGCATGCACCGCCAGGATCTGCTCCCGGCCCTTGCGGTCCGGCAAGTCCACGATGATGCGGCGATCAAACCGCCCCGGCCGCATCAAGGCTGAATCGAGCACGTCAGGGCGATTGGTGGCCGCCAGCAGAATCACGCCGGAGTTTTCTTCGAACCCATCCATCTCGGTGAGCAGTTGGTTGAGGGTCTGCTCCCGTTCATCGTTGCCACCGCCGATGCCCGCCCCGCGCTGACGACCCACCGCATCGATCTCATCGATGAAGATGATGCAAGGCGCCTTCGACTTGGCCTTGCGGAACAGGTCGCGCACGCGGCTGGCGCCGACGCCCACGAACAGCTCCACGAACTCCGATGCCGCCATCGAGAAGAAGGGCACACCTGCCTCGCCGGCGATGGCACGGGCGAGCAGGGTTTTGCCGGTTCCGGGAGGGCCCACCAGCAGTACACCCTTCGGGATCTTGGCGCCGATGGTGGTGAATCGCTCCGGGGTCTTGAGGAAGGTGACAACCTCCTGCAGTTCCTCCTTGGCCTCACCGATACCGGCCACATCCTCGAAGCGCACCGACACGGCGCCCTCCGGCTGCATGCGTGGCTGGCTGCGTCCGAAGCCCATCGCCTTGTTGGTCACCTGGGCAGAACGCCGGATCAGCAGGGTCAAGGCCAACACCAACAGCAGCACCAGGGCCACATTGGAAAACAACGAGGCCATGGCCTCATCCCGGCGCTCGTCTCGCACGGTGAGTGGAACGTTGGCCTGCTGGGCCGTATTGAGCAGCAGCTGGTTCGAGTCTCGGAACACCGCCACCTGGATGCGGTTGCCGTTCTTCAAGGCCACATCCACAAAGCCCTGGCGTGGCGAAAGCTCCAGCTCCGCCACCCTGCCGTCGCGGATGGCCTGCAGCAGTTGGCTGTAGCTGAGGTCGTCCGCCTGGCCCCCCAAACTCCAGCCCCGCACACGAGGGGCCGCCTGGTCGGGGGAGGGCTTGGCGGTGATCGCCGAGCGAATTGCGGGGACGGGATCGGTGCGCTCAACCACACCCTTGTTGGTGGCCTGACCTGGAGCCGAACTGGACGTGGTCTTGGCAGGGGATACACCAGCACCCGCCTGATCAGGAGCAGATCCCGCTTGCTGAGACTGGCCCCCCTGAGCCAGCATCATGGTTGGGGAAATGCCAATGGCCGTGGCGTTGTCAAGTCCGGGGGAGATGCTCACACCGTTGTTTCGATCGGATCAGCTTAGCGATTTGACGAAGGGAGGATCGGCGACCGAGGATGGAGAGTCGATCGAAGTTCCTAGTCGAGATGGCGGGTCCCAAGAAGAAAACCTCGAAAGGCAAGCGCAATCAGCGCCACGCCCACTGGAAGGCCAAGGCTGGAGATGCGGCCCAGAGGGCTTTGTCACTGGGTAAGGCAGTGCTGAGTGGCCGCGCTCAAGGGTTTGTTTATCCGATCAGCGAAGAGAGCGCCGAAGACGAAGGCTGAACGAGGGCCTCCGCAGCTCCTTGCGATTCGTTCCCGTGCCACCTGCCCTGGTGGACACTATGGGTGGCTGCCGTCCTGGCTAAGAGTTGTGAGCTCTTGTTCAAGGTCTGCGGTTCGCCCCGTCAGGGCCCGCAAGCCTTAACTGATCGGCTGCGTTGTTGCAAGGCCTCTTGCTTGGTTCGCCCCGTCGCGTTTGCGCCTCAGCGTTGGCAGCAGAATCAGGAGCCCAGCTTGAAGGCTTCAAGAACCACGGCATAGGTGGCTCCGAGCCGCAAGTTGTCAACCAGCACCCAGCCCAGACTGGGTTCGCCCTTGAGCCAGCGAGAGCGCAGACGAATCGCCAGCTCCACCAGCAGCAGCATGAGCAGCACGGCCCCCGGTCGGCCACCCGGTGCTTCCAGCCGCAAGGTAGAGGTCAGGTTTTGTCCCAGCCAGAAGCCCACCAGCAAGCCCAGGAGCGCCAAGCTGGCCCCACGCCAGCTGTTTCTCACCTGGGACCCCAGACCGCGGCTGAAGCCTTCCACTGTCGCCTCAAAACGGGTTGGCTGGGGTGGCGGCGAGGTCATGGCGGGGTTTGGATCCAGCTGGTTCAGGCCGAGACCGTGACCCATCATTCATCAGAGCGGGATTCTGGGCATCGGTCAAGCCTTTTCCGCCGTTGCGGTGAACGAGGATCTGGCCAGACGCTGGGCGTGGCTCACCATCCCCGCAGGGGCTTGGATCGATGCTGGAGTCCAGGACGAAATGCTGTCTTGCTCCGATCACCTCGCGCAGCCTGTCGGCCAGTCTTATAAAAAATCAACTAACATATGCCAATCAACAGGATCCATTAACCACAGATTTTCCATGGTTTCATGGAGAGCTGGACAGGTGTCAGTACTGAACTGAAACACTGGCCGGGATCAGATTTGAAGCGAAACGAGATTGGCATCGGGAATGCAAAGCATGAGGCGCAAAGATATGGCGTTGGCGATCGCGACGTTCATGCTCTGGGAGAAGCAGGTGGAGATGGCGCGACCAGTGCTCACGGCGACAACAAGCTTTCCAGCCACTCCAGGGAGACCTTCCCGGCGGGGCAGGAGGGCCCCTGCAGCACCTCGAGGCGGCGCTGGCTGTCGCCGAGGCTGTCGACCACCGCGCGGGCGCTGGCGAACTGGGCCCTCGGCTCCTGGGAGGACGCTTGGCTGAGGCAAACCAGGCAGCTCAGTCCCGCCGCCCTGGCCGCCGCCAGGCCATTGCTCGAATCCTCCAGGACCAGCACCGTATCGGCGGCGGGGACCAGCCGCGCCAAAGCCAGCTGGTAGGCCTGGGGATGGGGCTTTTTGTCGCGGACGTCCTCGCCGCAGATCCAGAAGCTGAAAGCCTGTCGCAACTCCCCCAGCACGCCGTTGGCCAGCGCCTCAACCGCCCTTCGCGAACTGGTCGTCACGATGGCTTGGGTGAGGCCGGCCTCACGGGCCTCCTCGATGAGCCGGGCCACCCCGGGCCGCAGCGCCAACTCCCCCGCCGCCACCAGCGCGGCGTAATGGGCCTGTTTGAGCTCCACCAGGGCATCAAGGCGGGATTGGAGTGGAGCCACGCCCTCCGCTTGCGTCAGGAACGCCGCCAGGCGCTCCCGTCCGCCGCTGATCGTCAGCAGCCTCAGATAGGCGTTGGCATCCCAACGCCAGGGCAGGTCGTGGGCGGCGAAGGCCCGGTTGAAGGCTCTGCGGTGGCCCTCCAGCTCAGTCTCAGCCAGGGTGCCATCCACATCCCAAAGCAGGGCGCTGAGGCGACGGGCCACGGCATGACAAGCAAGGCATTGCCGTGAAATTACGGCTGGCAGGGACGCCGCGGTCACCCACAATGCGACGACGTCCGGGTTCTGCCGTTGTCCATCGCCCCCGTCGAGCAGCGTTGGCGGTTGCCCCCTCCCCTTGCCGCTTCCGCCAGCGGGTCCGCCGCCCGGGCCGCTGGCCTGCCAGGGGACCTGCCCGTGGAACTGCTGGCGGTGTTGCAACGGCGTGGGCTCACCGATCCAGCCGCCCTGGCCGAGCTGCTGGAGCCGCAGGACGCGCCGCCAGCACAGGCGCACTTCGCTGACCTGCAGCGGGCCTGCGGCCGCCTGGAGCTCTGCTGCCGCGACGGTGAGCGCCTGGCGATCTGCGGCGATTACGACGCCGATGGCATGACCAGCACAGCCCTGCTGATGGGCGTGCTGCGGCAGCTCGGGGCCAGACCCGAACCGGCCATCCCCAGCCGCATGGACGACGGCTACGGGCTGAACGTGGCCATGGTGGAGCGTCTGGCGACCAGCGGCATCGGGCTGCTGATCACCGTGGATAACGGTGTGGCGGCGACAGCAGCCTTGGAGCGGGCCGCGGCGCTCAATGTGGAGGTGATCCTGACCGACCACCACAGCCTGCCGCCGCAGCTGCCTCCCTATCTGGCCTTGCTGCATCCCGCTCGCACGCCGGAGGGATCGCCCTATCGGGGCCTGGCGGGGGTGGGATTGGCCTATGTGCTGGCCGCCGCGCTCTGCCGCGCGCTCAACCGCCAGGACGTGCTGGCGATCGGCCTCGACCTGTTCTGCATCGGCACCATCGCCGACATGGCGCCTCTGACCGGCGTCAACCGCCGCTGGCTGCTGGATGGCTTGCCGCGACTGGCCCGGACCAGGCTCGCTGGATTGAAGGCCCTGCAGCAGCTGGCGGGACTGGAAGACAGGGATCTCGATGCCGAAGCGGTGGGCTTCCAGCTGGCTCCGCGCATCAATGCGGTGGGGCGGCTGGGAGATCCCCTGCTGGTGGTGGAGCTGCTCACGAGCGACGCACCGGAGCATGCCCTGCAACTGGCCCGCCGCTGCGAGGATCTCAACCGCCAACGCCGCCAGCTGTGCGCGGCGATCGAAGCCGAGGCCCTCGCCCTGCTGGAGGCCGATGGTCCCGAGCGGCAGCCGTTCCTGCTGTTGGCCCAGAGCCACTGGCACCACGGCGTGATCGGCATTGTGGCCTCGCGGCTGGTGGAGCGGTTCGCCCGGCCGGTGGCTCTGCTGGCGGCCGAAGGCCAGGGGCGGCTGCGGGCCTCGGTGCGGGCGCCGCGGGGTTTCGCCGTGGATCAGGCGCTGCAAGCCTGCTCCGATCTGCTGGAGCGCTACGGCGGCCATCCCGCCGCAGGGGGCTTCAGCGTGCGCGCCGACCAGCTTGCCGGTCTGCATGAGCGCCTCAATGCCCTCAGTCTGCGTTGGCTCGGGGCTGAGGGCGGCGGCCCGGTGGTCGAACCCGAGGCCCATCTGCCGCTCTCACGCATCGATCGGGAGTTCTGGGAAGCGCTGCGGCGCCTGGAGCCCTTCGGCAGCGGCCATCCCGCTCCCCTGTTCTGGAGTCGGGCGTGTTGGGTGCGGGAGTGCCGCCTGCTGCGCGGTGGCCACCTGCAGCTGGACCTGGAGCAGGAGGGAGCTTGTCTGCGGGCGGTGGCTTGGCGCTGGGAAGGGAGCACCAGCTGGAGCGGAGCGGTGGATGTGGCCTTCAAGCTGCGGCTCAACCGCTGGCAGGGGCAGGAGCGGCTGCAGCTGGAGGTTGCGGCGCTGCGCGCCAGCGGGGATGCCCAGGTGGTGCTGCGCCGCCGCAACCGCACGTATCACTGCCGCTGGGAGCGGCAACTGGTGGTGATCCGCAACGCGGCTGGAGAGGAGATCGAGGCGGATCCCCACCGCCAGGATCACACGGTGCACCCTTACGTGGCGGGGTTGGTTCAGGACGCAGCAACGGCCCTCGGCCTCACCGGCTGAGGAGAGTGGCTAAGGACTCCTTCGTCACCTTGAGGGGCCCCAGCTGTCTTCCATGCTCTGCTGGTCGCCTCCCGGATGTTCCTTCACGTTGGGGCTGGTGAGGAGTGAAACCAGGCGGTGCAAACGCTTCCCAGTGATTCCGCCCCAGCAGATCCCCGCAAGGAAATCGCCGCCGGAGGCGCATGAATGACTGCCGCCGGGAGCGTTCGGTTGAGCGACAACGGAATGCAGTCCGGAGGCCGTTGGACAGATCGCCGCCGGGTTCTTTCAGAGGGCGCCGCGGCGGAAGAAGAGAATGAAGATCACGGCCGGGCCCGCCAGGGTGATCAGGGCCAGGGCGCCGAAGTTGGCGATCAGATGGAAGTCGATGCCCATGGCGAGGACGGTGGGAAGTTCAATCAGGCCGCACCTTAAATGGACGTCAGGCACCAGCTCCCCACCGAGCCGAACGCTGTGACGGAATGAAAGACCACGAGCGCTGGAGCTGCATCAGTCACTGCGGCTGCTGCTGCCGCCTGGACCCGGCTTTGCGGCCGGAGGCCCTGGAGGCCCTGGACCCGCAGCAGCAAACCACCTATCTGGCCATGGTGGGGCCCGATGGCTGGTGCCTTCACTTCGACACCGGTCGCCGCCGCTGCCGCATCTATGCAGAACGGCCCGATTTCTGTCGCGTCAGCAACCTGATGCGGCTGTTCGGGGCCTCGGCCGAAAGCGTCGACAGCCTGGCGATCACCTGTTGCAAGCAACAGATTCGCAGCGAGTGTGGTGGCCGTGGCAGGGTGATGCGGCGCTTCTTGCGGGCCCTGCGCCGCCAGCCATGACCAGCTCGCCCGAACCCCCCGGCAGTGCGGCCGACGCTGAAGCGGTCAACCAGGCGTCGTCCTGGGGAGCCGTCTTTTTCAGCACCGCCACCACCGTGTTCCTGGCGGAACTGGGCGACAAGACCCAGCTGGCGGCGTTGCTGCTGTCAGCGGAATCAGGCCGACCGTTGATCGTGTTCATCGGCGCCTCGTTGGCGCTGGTGGCCTCCAGCCTGGTGGGCGTGGTGCTGGGGCGCTGGTTGGCGCGACTCGTGCCGCCCCAGCAACTGGAGCGGGCCGCCGGGGTGCTGATGGTGGCCCTGGGGTTGTGGCTCGGTCGCCAGGCCGTGCTCCACCTGGCCCCGCTGCCCACACCTCCGGCCTGACCACGCTGCGACCGCTAGCCTCCCGACCTGCCGCACCTCACTCCCCCGCACCGCCATCCCCCGCACCAGATGTCCACCACCCTGGCGCTGCTCGCCTCAACCTTTGTAACCGTCTTCCTGGCGGAACTGGGCGACAAGACCCAACTGGCGATCGTCAGCATCAGCGGCACCAGCAGCCGCCCTGGAGCGGTGTTCGCCGGCAGTGCCGCGGCGTTGGTGCTGGCCAGCCTGGTGGGGGCGGCGGCGGGAGGATCTTTATCGAGCCTGATTCCCACCAATGCCCTTGAGCTGGCGGCTGCAGGCGGCTTCCTCATCATCGGCACGCGCCTGATCCTGGCCTCGCGGGGGCCCGCGGCCGGCGAAGGCGCCCCGGAGACCGCCAACCAGGACAGCGGGACCGCCACTCCCTAAAGTGTGATTGCTTGGCTGACGGATTCAGGGATTCCTGCCGTTCCCGCCCTGCCATTCCGGCTGCGTCCATCCATTTGGCACGGCATATCTCTCCGCTCTCAGCTACGCCAACGTCGCGGAGCCAACAGGCCGACTCGCTGAGGATCTTCTCTCAACCCCGGCTCGCGAGCCTGAAGCTTGCCGCTGACTCAAGAGCGTTGCCCCACAACAGTCCTCCTGGCCTTTCGCGCCTTGCTTCGTTCATGGCCATGGGGGCCAGCCGTCTGGCTGGCTTTGCCGGATTCCTCAGGCCCTTTGCCGCTATCGCTCCAATCGGTGAGACCGCCGCGGTCTTGACCAAGGGGCTCCACGGCAGGCGGTGCGCCTGAGAAGCCCCCGTCAGGGCCCTCGCTTCGTTCATCCTCCCCATTCCTATTCCTCCACGCTCCCGATTTCCCGATGAAGTTCACGGTCGCCGCCCTGCTCGACCAGCTCTCCTGCGACAGGAGCGTGCCCCAGGCCAGCCTCGAAAAAGCCTTCGGCCTCAGCGACGAGGGCGAGTGCCAGCAACTGCGCATCGGCCTTGAAGCCCTGATGCGGCTGGAGCTGATCGAGAGCGACGCGGACGGCCTGCGCCGCCGCGAAACCCCAGAGCTGATCCCGGCTCGGCTGCGCTGCTCCAGCAAAGGGTTCTGCTTCGCCCTGCGGGACGATGGCGGTGAGGACATCTACATCCGCGAAAACCAGCTCAACCACGCCTGGAACGGCGATCGCGTGCTGGTGCGACTGACCCGCGAGGGGGGGCGGCGCCGCTCCCCCGAAGGAGGAGTGCAATGCATCCTGGAACGGGGCACCCCCAGCTTGTTGGCCCAGTTGGAACAACAGGAGGGACAGCTGCTGGCGGTTCCCCTGGACGATCGTCTGCTGACCGCGGTGGAGTTGCCGCCCAGCGACGCCTCTTTTCTCGAAACGGCAGCCGATTCCGTCGTCGAGGTGCGGGTTGATCGGTTTCCCGTGGCCCAATTCGCCCCCCAGGGGCACGTGGCGCGCAGCCTCTCCGTGCAGGGTGGCGAGGAGGCGGACCTTGATCTGCTGCTGACCAAGCACCGTCTGCACGACCGGCCCGCCCCGCCCCGCGCCACGGCGCGCACACCCCAGGCGTCCCGCCAGGATCTCAGCGCCCTGCCGGCCCTGCTGTTCGCCCCCTGGAGCAGCCCTGAGGCGCCAGCGCTGCCGGCTCTTTCCCTGGAGTCCAGGGAGGAGGGCTGGCGCCTTTGGGTGCATGCTCCAGCGCTCAGTGAACGCATCGGCTTCGGCCAAGCCCTTGAGGCCTGGATTCAGGGGCAGGGCGATGCCCTGTGCGTTGGCCGCCGCTGGCTGCCGCTGCTGCCCTCCAGCCTGGCCAAGACCTCGGCCTTCCAACCCGGCCGTCGTGAAGCGGCGGTTTCGGTGGCCCTCGACCTCGATGCCGAGGGGCGCCTGCTCCACTACCGGTTCTGCCTCAGCGAGATCAAACCGCTGGCAGTCGTCACGGTGGAGAGCCTGGCGGCCCATGCGGAGCGCAAACCCAAGGCACGCACCCTGCCGGCTGCCCTCAAGCCCCTCAAAGATCAGCTGCCGCTGCTGGAGCAACTCATCGGGCTCACCGGGCTGCTGCGTCAACGTCGCCTGGCGGCCGGTTCGCTGGATCTCGATCTGCCGATGCCGGAGTTGGAGAGCCTCGGTGACCTGCGCGTTCCGACACCGGGAGACAACCCTTGCGGCTGGTTGGTGCAGCTGCCGGACGACCATCCCACCGCGCTGTTGCGCGAGGCGGTGCTCTTGGCGCACCGCGCTCTCGGCCGCCACCTGGCGGCCCTGAGCCTTCCGGGCATCTTTGCGGTCAACCCTTTGCCCGATCCGGCGGAGATCAACGATGTGGCCAGGACAGCCCTGGCGCTGGAGATACCGCTGGAGCTCGGAGCTGAGGGGAACGCCAGCGCCGCCGACCTGGCGACCGCCTTCGCCCGCAGCGATCGGTCTCGGGTGCTGCAGCAGCTTCTGCAGGACAGCCTCGCGCCCGTTCAGCTCAGCAGCGAGCCCGGGATTCACGCCATCAGTGGGGAGACCGGTGGTGAAACCGGCGAGGTCAGCCGCAACGGTTCAGAGGGGGGGATTCTGGCCTTCGCCCCCTGGTGCCTGCCGACCCTGCACGCCGCCGATCTCTGGAATCAGCACCTGCTGGTCACCCTGCTGTCGGAGGGGAAAGACCGGCCCACGGTGCGGCACAAGACCTGCGTCGATCTCGCCAGCGACAGCTGCCATGGCGCCATCGACTGGCCTCTGTTTGCCCCCTCGTTGACCAGCTCCCTGGAAGAGCCCCTGCGACGCGGTCTTGTGCAGCGCCTCAACGGCCGGCGCCGCTTTCAGCAGGACCTGCAGGCCGATGCCTTGGCCATGGCCCAGGCCCGCTTCGGCGAATCGCTGGTGGGGCAGGTGGTGCGTGGCCAGATCAGCGGCATCCAGAGCTATGGCTTCTTCGTCGAGGTGCCTCCTTCCCAGGTCGAGGGACTGGTGCATGTCAGCTCGCTCAAGGACGACTGGTATGAATACCGCTCCCGCCAGAACCGTCTGGTCGGGCGCAAGTTCCGTCGCACCTATCTGCTCGGCGACCCTGTGGAGGTGGAGATCCTGAAGGTGGACGCGCTGCGCCACCAGATCGATCTCGCGGTCATCCAGCCTGAACTGAGCCCGGAGGATCTCGCCGCCGCCGAAGCCGCCTCCGGAAGCGGCAGCGGCGGGGGAGCCCCAGACGTCGAACGCCTCGACGTTCCCGAGAGCGATCCCTTCGCCGCCGCGAGCGAAGACGACGATGCCCTGGATGGGGCGTTCTGAGCGCGTCGATGGCCCCGCTTGAGCGGCCTGTGGTGCTGGGCGTCTCCGGCGCCTCCGGCCAGCCCTTGGCAGAACGGGCGGTGGGGTTGCTGTTGGAGGCCGGTCTATCGGTGGAGCTGGTCACCAGCCGCGGCGCCATGCGCGTGTGGCAGGCCGAGCTCGGCATCCGCGTGCCGCTTGATCCCACCGACCAGGAAGCCTTCTGGCGCCAGCGCAGCGGCTGCAGCAGCGGCCGGCTGCGCTGCCACCGCTGGGACGACCAGGCGGCGGCGATCGCCAGCGGCAGCCATCTCACCCATGGCATGGTGATCCTGCCGGCCAGCATGGGCTGTGGGGGACGCATCGCCGCGGGTGTGGCCACCGATCTGATCGAGCGGGCTGCGGATGTGCATCTCAAGGAGGGCCGGCCCCTGGTGATCGCGCCACGCGAGCTGCCGTGGAACCTCATTCACCTGCGCAACCTCACAGCCCTGGCGGAGGCGGGTGCCCGCATCGCCCCGCCAGTGCCGGCCTGGTACCACCAACCGAGCAACCTGGAGGAGATGGTGGATTTCTTGGTGATCCGCATCCTCGATGCCCTCGGGCTTGAGGTGGGAAACCTGCGCCGTTGGCAGGGCCCCCAATCCACCCCACAGGCAAGGGCGGCGCAGCCATGAGCCCCGCCAGGCGCCTCCTGCTGGTTCCCCTGCTGGCGCCGCTGCTGGCGGTGCTGGTGCTGGCGGCCCTCAATCCGGCGCCGCGGCTGTCGCTGCGGCTGCTGATCTGGCGCTCGGCGCCCCTGCCCCTCGGGGCTTGGCTGGCGCTGGCGTCCTCCGGAGGCGCCCTGGTCAGCGCCGCCGCCGTGGGCCTGTCCCTTGGCCAGGCCGGGCGGTTGGCGTGGAGCGAACGGCGGCGGCCTGACCGCGCCACTGGCGTGGCCAGCGGCGGCGCCAGCCGCTGGCGGGAACCCGAGCGGGAACCTTGGCGGGATGCCGAGCCGCCCCCCGCCGCAGCACCCCGTTCCGCCCCGTGGCGCGAGCCGAGCGGCGCTTCGGCCGGCCCGAGCCGCGCGGCGGGGGAACCGGCTCCCACCGTGGCCGTGCCGTTCCGGGTGATCCAACGGCCTGCCCATCCGGTCGGCTCTGGGGTCGCGGCCAGCGCTCCAGCCGCTGTCGAGGTTGGTCGATCGCGGCCGGGCGCCGCCCCGATGCCGCACCAGCGCCAGCCTGTTGAAGCAGCTCCGCCTCACGACTCCGGCGAGGACTGGGGGGATCCCCCGCAGGACGACTGGTAGCTGCCTGTCGGGCCGGAGCGGCAGGGCGGCAGGGTGCGGAACAGCCGCTGCGGGGCCCTTGTCCAGCGGCTGAGCAGCCGAGTGGCCAGGACTCTCCCTGCAACGGTGCGTCTCGAGGACCCAAAGCAGGGGCTGACGGGCGCAGCGGGTTTGTCAGGCGTGGCCAGCGCGTTCAGCCGCCCTGCCCCGGCAGCCTCCCGAGCGCGGGGCCATCGGCGTGACGGTCTGCCTAAAGTCCCTGCACCCAATCGGATGTTGAGGCCTGGTGACCGACAGCGCAGCCCCCGCACCCACCCCCTCCACTGCCGCGTCTGCGGATCCAGCAGCGGCGAAGGCCCCGGCGGCCACCAAAGCCAAGCCCCCGGCGCCGGAGGACACCCCGTTTGAGCAGTTCCTGCCCCAGCTGCTGCTGCCGGCCCTGAGCAAGGAGGTGCAGGCCTATGGCGGACCGGCACCGCAGTTGGAGGTGCTGGAGGGAGCAATGCCGGTGGTTGGCAGCCCCTGCTGGATGGTGCGCGGCAGCCTGCCCGGCGATCGCCGCTTCTGGCTCTGCTTCTGCGACAAGGACATCAATGGCTCCAAGACCGTGGCCCTGGCGGAGGGCGATGGTCCCCCCAGCTTGTTGGAGTCGTTCCTGATCGACGAGCGCAAGACCAGCCTGGCCCTGCTCGTCTCGCGGCTGGTGCAGCGGCTCAATGGCCAGAAGTGGCTCGGGCCCAACTGAGTCCTGTTCACGCGTCCGCAACTTTGGCCCTCAGAGCCTGCTGCAGCGAAGCGGAAAGCCTCGAGCGCTGGGGAACATCACGGCGCCGATGCGATCGACCCGAGTCCACCGCCCACAAGCCCTGGGCCAACCCCATCGCCGCGGCTGATCCCGCGTGTGACCAGCCTGTTCACAACCCCGCAACTGGCGGGTCTCTGGTGCCTACGATGGGTCGACCCCCTCGTTTGCGTGTGATGGTGCCTCCCGCCACGGCCACCGCCCCCGGTTCCATCGCAGGCACAGCCGTTGCCGCGGCCCAGGGCCCGGCAATCAAGGATCCCGTGAAGGACACGATCCTGACGCCCCGCTTCTACACCACCGACTTCGAGGCGATGGCGGCAATGGACCTGCGCCCCAACGAGGAGGAGCTGGAGGCGATCTGCGAAGAATTCCGCAAGGATTACAACCGCCATCACTTCGTGCGCGACGAGGCGTTCGAGGGGGCGGCCGACAAGCTCGACCCTGAAACACGCCGGGTGTTTGTGGAGTTTCTCGAGCAGAGCTGCACCTCAGAATTCTCTGGTTTTCTGCTCTACAAAGAGCTCTCCCGCCGCATCAAGCAAAAAAATCCTCTGCTGGCCGAATGCTTCGCCCACATGGCCCGCGATGAGGCCCGCCACGCTGGCTTTCTCAACAAGGCGATGACCGATTTTGGCTTGCAGCTCGACCTCGGCTTCCTCACCGCCAACAAGAGCTACACCAAGTTCAGCCCCGATCACATCTTCTACGCCACTTATCTTTCCGAGAAAATCGGCTACTGGCGATACATCGCGATCTACAGGCATCTGGAAAAGAATCCTGAATGCAAAATTTTCCCGATCTTCAACTTCTTTGAAAACTGGTGCCAAGACGAGAATCGTCATGGCGATTTCTTTGACGCCCTGATGAAATCCCAGCCCAGCACCGTGCGGGGCTGGCGGGCGCGCCTGTGGTGCCGGTTCTTCTTGCTGGCAGTGTTCGCCACCATGTACGTGCGCGATGTGGCCCGCAAGGAGTTCTATGAAGCCCTCGGCCTCAATGCCCGCGACTATGACCGTTATGTGATCCGCAAAACCAACGAAACCTCAGCCCGCATCTTCCCGGTTGTGCTCAATGTGGAGAGCCCCAAGTTCTGGGAGCGTCTGGAGCGCATGGTGGGCAACAATGTCGCCCTCAGCCAGGCCGATTCCAGCAACGCACCAGCGCCGCTCAAGGTCCTGCGCAAGCTGCCCCTCTGGACCGCCAACGCCCTGGAAATGGCCAAGCTGTTCCTGATGGCTCCGATCCGCAGCGAGTCGTTCCAGCCGGCGGTGCGTTGAGCCTTTGCCATCACCCCGCCCGCCAATTCCGGGCGGGGTGAGCGGTGGTGATCACGGCTTTCTAAGCTGGTTCCCCAAGGTCGGGCCTCTGGCCAGGTCTTGAGATCCCGCTCGCTGTGAACCGGTTTGCTCTCCCCCGCACTTCAGGTCCCCGGCTCGGTGGTGGCCGGGCTTCAGGCTCATGTCCTTCAGCCCCCGGGCTTGCCCGAGCTGGTACCGCTTGATCAGTTGGAAATGCTGCTGCACCGAGGCAGGGCGGCTGGCGCTGATCTTGTGGAAGTGTTTCTGGAGCGCACCGAGCACCTTGGTGTCCTCGCCGAGCAGGAGGCGATCACCAGCGTCACTCCCGCGTTCGGGCGGGGTGCCGGCATCCGGGTGTTTCGCGGTCACCGCGATGGCTTCGTCTCCACCAACGACCTGAGTGCCGCCGGTCTCCTGGAGGCTTTGGCCCAGGCGCTCGGCATGCTCGGGCTCAGCTGTCCCAGTGGAGCTGCGGCGGCGGGGTCTGCGTTCCACGGCCTCCCCGCCCTGCGCGATCACGGCGCCGCCAAGGGCGACTGGCTCCAGCGCTGCCCTGGCTTGGAGGAGGCCACCGCGGCCTTGCTGCGCGGCACCGAACGCCTCGCCCACCATGGGCAACACCTGCAAGCCCGCCGCGGCAGCTATGCCCGCGACTGGCAGGAGGTGCTGGTGGCCGCCAGTGACGGCACCTACGCCCGCGACGTTCGCCTGCATCAGTCCCTCGGGCTGACACTGCTGGCCGCGGATGGCGAGCACCGTGCCAGCCTCGGCCGCCGCTACGGCACCAGCGACAGCCCCGATGATCTGCGCCACTGGGACGCCGACGCCTCAGCCAGCGACCTTTGCCAGAGCGCCGGCCAAATGCTCTACGCCGACTACGTCGAGGCCGGGCAGTTCCCAGTGGTCCTGGCGAATCGCTTTGGCGGGGTGATCTTCCATGAAGCCTGCGGCCATCTGCTCGAAACAACCCAGGTGGAGCGCGGCACCACCCCGTTTGCCGACCGTGTTGATGAACTGATCGCCCATCCCGCGGTCACCGCCATCGATGAGGGGCTTACCGGAGGGGCCTTCGGTTCGCTGTCCATGGATGACGAAGGCCTTGAGCCCCAGCGCACCGTTCTGATTGAGGATGGCGTGCTGCGCCGTTTTCTCAGCGACCGGGCCGGCGAGCTGCGCACCGGCCACCCCCGCACCGGCAGCGGCCGCCGCCAAAGTCATGCCTTCGCCGCCGCCAGCCGCATGCGCAACACCTTCATCGCCGCCGGGCCTCACACGCCGGCCGAGCTGATCGCCTCGGTGGATCGGGGTCTGTATTGCAAGGCCATGGGTGGCGGCAGTGTCGGCCCCACCGGCCAGTTCAACTTTGCTGTGGAAGAGGGTTACTGGATTGAAAACGGCCAACTGGGCCGGCCCGTGAAGGGGGCCACCCTGATCGGAGAAGCCAAGGAGGTGATGCCGCGCATTTCGATGTGCGCCAACGACCTGGAACTGGCCGCTGGCTTCTGCGGTTCGATCAGCGGCAGCGTGTTCGTCACCGTGGGGCAGCCTCACATCAAGGTGGACAGCATCACGGTGGGGGGGCGCTGACCATGGCGACCAGCACCTCTGCAGCGGCCCCGGCCGCCTCCCAACCCGGTGGTCTCAATCCTGAGGGATTGGCCCAGGATCTCGATCGGTTGGCCCGTTCCCAGGGAATTCATCGCTGGGATCTCGGTGCCTCCTGCAGCACCGATAGCTCGGTGCAAGTGGACCGAGGCGAATCCAAGCAGCTCAAGGGCGCCCAACGCAGCGCCATCACGGTGCGCGTCTGGAACGATCAGGGCCTGGTGGGGATCACCAGCACCTCGGATCTCTCTCCGGAGGGGCTGGCCCGGGCCCTGCGCGGCGCCCACGACGCCAGCGCCTTCGGCAATCCTGACGACATCCCGGCCTTCTCGCCGCTGGCCACCGCCCCCCTGCCCCAACTGGAGCAACCCATGCGGGAACCGGTCGGCATCCTGCAGCTGCTCGACACCCTGCGCGAGGCGGAACGCGACCTGCTGGGCCGCCATCCGGCGATCGGCACCGTTCCCTACAACGGCTTGGCGGAGCGCCGCAGCGAGCGCCTCTATCTGAACAGCGAGGGGGCCTGCCGCCACCAACGCCAGACCACCGCCAGCGTGTATCTCTACGCCCGGGCCGAAGAAACGGGCCGCAAGCCCCGCAGCGCCGGCGCCATGAGGCTGGCCTACGGCGCCTCCGACCTCGACGTGGCCGGCTGCGTGGCCGAGGCGGCCGAACGCACCATCGCCCACCTCGATTACGGACCGATCGAGACGGGGCGCTACACCTGTGTGTTCCGGCCGGAGGCGTTTCTCGATCTCCTGGGCGCCTTCAGCTCCCTGTTCAACGCCAGGGCAGTGCTGGATGGGGTCAGCCTCAGCCGCCGCGAGTCCCTGGGCGAGACCCTGGCGGTGCCGTTCCTCTCCCTGCACGACAACGGACTCCATCCCGGCAACATCGGCGCGGCATTGTTCGATGGCGAAGGCACCCCTACGGCGCGTCTGGCGCTGCTGGAGGGCGGTGTGTTGCGCAACTTCCTTCACTCTGAAGCCACAGCCCGCGCCTTCGGGGTGGCCCCCACCGGCCACGCCGGCCTGGGCGCCAAAGTGTCCGTGGGGCCGGACTGGTTTGAGGTGAGTGCCACACCCGGCAGCGAGGGCGGCCCCCAGGGATTGGATCGCCACGCAGGCCAGGGCCATGGCGCGGAGGAAGGGCTCGGCATCGTGGTGATCGATTCGCTCTCCGCTCTGCATGCCGGCGTGAAGGCGGCCCAGGGCTCCTTCTCGCTGCCGTTCGACGGCTGGTGGGTGCGCGATGGCGAGCGCCGTTCGATCGAAGCCGCCACCGTGGCAGGCGACATCCGTCAGGTGTTGAAGGCCATCGTCGGCTTCGAGGGAGAGCCGGAGGTCACGCCGGGAGGCGTTTGCCCCTGGGTGTGGGTCGAAGGACTGTCGGTCACGGGCGACGCCTGAACGCGGCCATGCGCGTTCTGTTCTGGGGCACCCCGGCCTACGCGGTGCCCAGCCTGGAGGCCCTGCTGGCCGCCGGCCACGAGCTGGTGGGCGTGGTGAGCCAGCCGGATCGGCGCCGCGGCCGCGGAGCGGAGTTGCAGCCTTCTCCCGTCAAGGCCAAAGCGATGGAGCTAGGCCTGCCAACCTTCACCCCGGCGCGCATCCGCCGCGAACCGCAGCTGCAGGCTGAGCTGGCGGCCCTGAAACCGGAGGTCTCGGTGGTGGTGGCCTTCGGCCAGATCCTGCCGCCGGAGGTGCTGGAGCAACCGCCTCTGGGCTGCTGGAACGGCCACGGTTCGCTACTGCCGCGTTGGCGCGGAGCGGCGCCGATCCAATGGGCCCTGCTTGAGGGCGACGCCGAAACCGGTGTCGGCATCATGGCCATGGAGGAGGGGCTCGACACCGGGCCGGTGTTGCTGGAACGCCGCGTTGCAATTGGTCTGCTGGAGAACGCCGGACAGCTGGGCGAGCGCCTCTCGGCGATGACGGCCTCGCTGCTGGTGGAGGCTCTACCGCGGATCGCGGCGGCGGGAACCGGTTGCGCCAGCGAGAGGGCGGTACGGCTGGCGCTGCGGCCCCAGCCGGTTGAGGGGGTCACCTACGCGCGCCTGCTCCAGCGCGACGACTACGGCGTGACCTGGGCCGCCCCCGCCTTGGCGGTGCACCGACGCGTGATGGGGCTGTGGCCCGGCGCCTTCACCAGCACGGCGGGGCGTCGACTGAAACTGCTGGCCTGCGAACCGCTGCAGCCGGCCCTGGGCGATCAGCTCAGCCCGGAGGTGGCGGCTTTGCTGCGCCAACGCCCCTCGTTGGCGACAACAGCGGTGGGACAGCCTCCTGGAACCGTGCTGGAGCTGCTGGATCCCCTGGGACTTGTGGTGGCGTGCGCTGACGGGGCCCTGCTGCTGCGCCAGGCCCAACTGGAGGGACGGCGGGCCTGTGAAGGCCGCAGCTTGTTGCAACAGCTCAACCTGCGCCCCGGCGATCCATTGACCTAAGTCGTCAGCAGATCGCGAGCCTCGTCGTTCCCGCGTTGCATTTTGTGTTGTTAGCGGTCTCACACAGGGGCGACTTACGTCATCAGTCCTAGACAGGCATTAGGTCCGCTTTGGCAACGCGATGGGCAACGAGCTGTCTCTGGTGCAATCAACCGGCTCAGGTTGCTTGATTTACCGCGAAACCACTGGTGCCTATGTGGTGCGCCATGAGCAAGTTCCGCAACAGCGCCGCATGGTGGCCACCCTCGCCGGAGCCTATGCCGCCTGCCAGGGCTGGGAGCTCCAAGGGCACGAATCCCGCAAAGAGATCTAAGCCCCGCTCACTCCTGGCGTGGTGAAGGCCAGAAGCCGAATCGCAGCACCTAAGGGCTCTGCAGTGAGCCCGCAAGCCGCTTGCCTCGCTGACGGGTTGCACCAGCGCTGAGGCTCAGAAGGGCTGCACCGCAGTTGGGAAAGGGTGATGAGTCCGCCTATGCCTTCGTCCTAGCGCAGTCGCCGCAAGGAACTGAATCTCAAGACACGGGCTGCCGTTTGGTGAGATAGGGGTGATCCGCGAGCGTTCGCCAGACCTTGTCGGGTGATCCGCAAGCGCGTTCCGCCAGACCTTGTCGACGGAATCTCCCCGCTGGAGGCGTGTCCAATCCAGACGAAATCGAATCGCCGGAATGCGAGCTGAGTAGCGATAGCCTCAGCAGGCTGGGACCCAACGATGGAGGCACGGCAGGGCCAGGCGGGAGAGGCCTGGCCGGGAGGCAGCCTTCGCCGGAGACTTCAGGCTGCTGGCGAGGGCTGGGTGCGGTGCAGCTCGTGCAGCCCTTCGAGTTGGTTGTGAACCGACACCAGCTGGTCACGGATGTGGCGGCTGTTCTCGATGCGTTCCAAAGCCAACAGCATCAACTCGATCTGCTGCTTGCAGTCGATCAGCACGCGGCATTCAGGGGAACCGGGTTCGTAGGGCATCGTTGGAGAGGGGGTCAGGTTCAGTAGAGCGCGGCGACTTGGGCTCTGCTGTGGTTATCGCGGCAGACAGCCGAATGGCTTTCAATGGTAGTGGGGTGGAAGGCTCGATCTCCTCACCGGCCTCGCCAACAATCTGCGGGACTCAGGCCCCGTGAGCAGTGCCATGCGGTGGCGGCAGGATCCAGCATGAGAAGGGCTGCCAATGCGCCGGAAGGCTTCAGCGGCGGCGGCGGCGAGGGGGCTCGCCTCCCAGCGAACGCTTGGGTCGCTCGCCGCTGCGGGCCGGGCCGGGCGGGCCCGCTTGCTGGCGTTGCCCGCGCTCGGGCCGGCGCCCGCCGCGACCACCACTGAGATCCAGTGGCGGCGCGCTCAGCACGGTGGGCTCAAAGCCGGGTACCTCCTGGCGTGGCAGCGCCGAGCCAAGCAACCGTTCGATCGCCCGCAGCAACTCGTGCTCTTCGGCAGCCACCAGCGACACGGCATGGCCGGGATGGCCAGCCCGGCCGGTGCGGCCGATGCGATGCACATAGTCCTCGGCCTGGTTGGGCAGATCGAGGTTCACCACGTGCGGCAACTGCTGGATGTCGAGGCCGCGGGCGGCGATGTCCGTGGCCACGAGCACCCGCAGCTCGCCGCTCTTGAAGCCGGCCAAGGCCCGGGTGCGGGCGCCCTGGCTCTTGTTGCCATGGATCGCGGCGGCGCTCAGCCCTTCTTTCGTCAACCGCTCCGCCACCCGGTTGGCCCCGTGTTTCGTGCGGGAGAACACCAGCACCTGCCGCCAGTTCCCCGACCGGATCAGATGGCTGAGCAACTCCGCCTTGCGGTCCATGTCGCACGGGTGCAGCAGATGCTCGACCGTGGCCGCCGCGGCGTTCTCGGGGTTGGCCTGGAGCAGCACCGGCTGATGCAGCAGGCCTGCGGCCAGCTGGCGGATCTCGGCCGAGAAGGTGGCGGAAAACAGCAGGCTTTGGCGCTGCTGCGGCAACAGAGCCAGGATCCGACGGATGTCGCGGATGAAGCCCATGTCGAGCATGCGGTCGGCTTCATCCAGCACGAGAATCTCCACCCGCTCCAACCGCAGCGCCCCCTGCTGCTGCAGATCCATCAGGCGGCCCGGGGTGGCCACCAGCACATCCACCCCGGCGGCCAGCCGGGCGATCTGGGGATTGGGACTGACTCCCCCGAAGATCACATCGCTGCGCAGATCCAGATAGCGGCCGTAGGCCTGCACGCTTTCGCCCACCTGGGCCGCCAGCTCCCGGGTGGGGGTGAGCACCAGGGCCCGCACCGCCTTGGAGCGGGCGTGGGGGCCGTGCCGCAGCCGCTCCAGCATCGGCAGGGTGAAGCCGGCGGTTTTGCCAGTGCCCGTCTGGGCGGCGGCCATCACATCACGACCCTCCAACACCGCCGGGATGCACTGGCGCTGGATCGGGGAGGGGGA
>JBKDOR010000045.1:0-19094 GCA_046342775.1 Synechococcaceae cyanobacterium | reverse complement strand
CTCCAGTTCCTCGATCGAGCGCCAATGCAGGCGTTGAAAAAAGCGCACGTTCTGGATCTGCACGGTGGCGAGGAAGCGGTCGCAGCCCCATCCATGGGCGGTGGTGACCGCCTTCCAGATCAATCCCTTGCCGATCTGGTTATGGCGCCGAAAAGCGTTGTGCACGCCCAGGCGGCCTCCATACCAAACTCTGGGGGTGGTCTCCACGATCCGCACCACGCCCACCACCTGGCCGCCATGGCTGGCGCCGTGATGGATGGCACTGATCGGGTAGGCCGCGGCATCCAGCTCATCGCGATCGTGCTCCTCGAACAGGTGCTGCTCTTCGCAGAAAATGGCGCTGCGCAGTTGCCAGTAGCCACCCAGCAGCGGCGAATGGGGCTGCAGCAGATGAAAGCTGAAGCGATCCGAGCTGGCCGTGGGCGACAGGCGGAAGTCGTCGGCGTCGATGCCGAGGCCCCAGCGCACCGAAGGGGTGAAGGCGGCCGGCGCCGAGCTGTGGCTGCGACCGATGTCATGGCTGCTGGGATCAATGAACAACATGGTGATCAGCGCGCGTTGTTGAACGCAATCAGGACTTTGCAGGGGGTGAAGAACAAGGTGATCAGCCCTCGTTTTCGAACAACGCCAGGGCTGAGCAGGCGCCGCATTTGGCGCAGCCGGCGGCCATGGCCTCGGAGCGAATGTCGGACTGGCGCAGCTGGCTGGCGATGGCGGAGTACACCTCCACCATGAAGTCGGTGCTGGGGGCTGGATGGTGTTCCAATGGAGTACCGGAGATCGGTACGAAAGGCACCACAAAGGGATACACCCCCAGGGCGATCAAGCGTTCGCCGCATTGGATCAAGGCAGCGGCGGAATCGCCCAGGCCAGCCAGCAGATAGGTGGATACCTGTCCCCGGCCGAACACGGCCACCGCCTGGGCAAAGGCCTCGTAATATCGCTCCAGCGTGATCTCGGATTTGCCCGGCAGGATGCGTCGGCGCACTTCCGGTTCCACCACCTCCAGGTGCATGCCGAGGCTGTCGACACCGGCTTGCCGCATGCGCTCGTACCAGATCGGATCTTCGGGCGGCTCGCATTGGGCCTGGATCGGCAGGGCGACCCGCCGTTTGACGGCAGCGGCGGTTTCGGCCATCAGCCGGGCCCCCCGGTCCTCGCTGTTGGGGGTGCCGGTGGTCATCACCAGCTGTTTGACGCCATCGAGCCGCACGGCGGCCTCCGCCACCTCGGCCACCTGCTCGGGCGTCTTGCGTACAAGCGTGCCCCCATCCTCGAGGGATTGCTCGATCGCGCAGAACTGGCAGGATTCGCTTCTGTCGCGGAAGCGGATGCAGGTCTGCAGCAGGGTGGTGGCCAGCACGTCGCGGCTGTGCAACAGGGCGATCGAGCGGTAAGGGATGCCATCGGCGGTCTTCAGGCGGTAGAAGGCAGGCTCGCCGGGCATCTCCACGCTGGCCAGGGTCCGCTGGGCCTGGTCGGCCAGGGCCACTTCGCCATCGGCGGCGGCCGCGAGGCTGTAGGGAGACCCCTGGGCCGAGGAGGTGTAGACGGGAACCATCACCGTGGTGCCCCCGAGGGTCAAGGCTCGATGGTCCGAGGGGCCGGCTCCGCCGCGCCGGCCGCGGTTGCCCGGCAGGGCGGGAGCGGCGACGCCGTGAACCTGCAATGCGGTAACCAGACGACCCACCTGAGACCTGGTGGAGCTCCTGGCCCGGGGCGGACCATGCGGGGAAGGCTGGCGCCTCGGGGATGGGGGTCACGGCAGCCTGCCGGCAGGGGGCCAGAGCGGCCAACGGATCGGGGCTCGCTGCAGTCGGCTGGCTGGAGTTCATCCCAGTCATCTGCTGAGCGGCGTTGGGATTGATCCGCAGGGAGAGCAGATCGGGCCGGCTGTAATGGCCCACGCTATCCATCATTCGCTTGCGTTTGGTGATCAGGGAGTGGTCCAGTTCGGCGATGGCCAACCCTTCTCCCTCCGGTAGAGGGCCGGCGAGATAGCGACCCTCGGGACTGATCACCGCCGTGTGGCAGCCACCTTGGAAGGCTTTGTGCAACGCAGGATCAGGAGTGATGTGGCTGTAATCGGCAGGATCCAGCCAGGCGGTGGAGCAGATCACGAAACAGCCCGCCTCCAGGGCGTGGTGCCGCATGGTGACGGCCGTCTGCTCCGTGAAGATCGGCCCCACCAGCGAGCCGGGAAACTGGGCGCAATGGATTTCCTCCCCCTGGGCCATCAAGGCGAAGCGGGCCAGAGGGTTGTAGTGCTCCCAGCAGGCCAGGGCACCGATCTTGCCGAGGTTGGTGTCCACCGCCTGGAGCCCGGAGCCATCCCCTTGGCCCCACACCATCCGCTCGTGATAGGTGGGGGTGATCTTGCGGCGCTTGAGCCGAATCGCTCCGCTGTTGTCGAACAACAGCTGGGTGTTGTAGAGGCTGCCGCCATCGCGCTCGTTGATGCCGAGCAGCACATGCATTTGGTGCTGTTGGGCGGCGGCTGCGACCGCCTCGATGGCCGGCCCTGGCACGCTGACGGCCTGCTCGTACAGCGCCAGATGGGAGCGTCCCATCAGCACAGCGGGCTCGACGAAGGAGAAATAGGGGTAGTAAGGCAGAAAGGTTTCGGGAAACACAATCAACTCCACCCGCTGCTCCGCCGCCTGCGCCATCGCGGCCAGCAGTCTCTGCAGCGAGCCTTCCAGGCTGAACAGCACCGGCCGGATCTGGGCGGCGGCAACCTTGATCGTGGCGGCCATGGGGACTGCGGGCACAGGCGATCAGAGCGTCCAGGTGTCGAGGATGAAGGCACCCTCCTTGCGGTGCATCAGCACGATGTCGAGCACATCGAGGGGATTGATCGGCCGGATCCCGGCCATCAACGCGCCCTCGCCATGGCCATAGAGGGCCTGCAAGGCGAAGCGGCAGGCATACACCTTGCCGCCCTGATCCATGAATTTCTGAAGGCGGGCATTGAAGTTGAGATGGCCGTCGAAGGCCGCATCCCCCAGCTTGGGAAAGCCGCGCTGCACCCCCAAGGTCACGCCCGGCCCGTACAACAAGATCGAGGTCTCGAAGCCCTTGTTGATCAGCCGACTGGCCTGCAGCAGGTTGACCAGCCCGATCGACCCTTCGAAGGCGACGGTGTGGAAGGTGATCAGGGCTTTTTCGCCGGGTTCAGCTTTGACATCGGGAAACACCTTCTCTTCGTAGTCGACCAGGAACTCACCTGGCTGGTTGGAAGGACGGCTGACCGCAGGCATGCAGATTGTGAAGAAGTGTTCTGCGGGCAGCTTCGCCCTGTGAACCGCTGCGCAAATGTCGCCGATGCAACCAAAACACCAGCGCTCTGCATTTGCCCCCTGGATCGGCACTTTGGTGTGAACGGTTACGGAATCAGCGTCAGCACCGGGAGAAAATAAATTAGTTTTTGGCGGCTCTGTTGTGTCCGGATCCGCCCAGGTCCAACAGCGTCAGGTGGTGGTGGTGGGGGCAGGACAAGCGGGCTTGTCGGTGGCCCATGCCTTGCACAAGCGCGGTGTCCGCCCTCTCGTGTTGGACCGGCACCGGGTGGGCTACGCCTGGGATCAACAGCGCTGGGATTCCTTCTGTTTGGTGACGCCTAACTGGCAATGTCGCCTACCCGATTACCCCTACGACGGACCTGATCCCGAAGGCTTCATGCCGAAGTCTGAGATCGTCAACTATCTGCAGCGCTACGCCGCCTTCGTGGCCCCTGAGTTGCGCGAAGGTGTCGCGGTGCAGCGCCTGCTGCGCCACGGCCCGGGCTATCGCCTGGTCACCAGCGAGGCCGATCTTTTCGCCAATCATGTGATCGTGGCCACCGGCGGCTATCACCAACCGCGCCGCCATGCCGAAGCGCCCCGGCTCCCCAGCGCAACCCTGCAGCTCGACGCTCGCGATTACAGAAACCCCGCCAGCTTGCCCCCGGGACCGGTGCTGGTGGTGGGCAGCGGCCAGTCGGGCGCTCAGATCGCCGAAGATCTGTTCCTGGCCGGTCGCGAGGTTCACCTCAGCGTTGGCTCCGCCCCCCGGTCGCCGCGGCGCTATCGCGGCAAAGATGTGGTGGATTGGCTGGAGCGCATGGGCTATTACGCCATGCCGATCAGCGATCACCCCGATCCCCGCGCGGTTCGCTCGAAAACGAATCACTACCTCACCGGCCGAGACGGCGGTCGCGAGATCGATCTACGCGCCCACGCCTTGCAGGGGATGCAGTTGCACGGACGGCTGTGCGGGCTGACGGCCGATCGGATCGATTTCAGCGATGATCTCGCCGCCAATCTCGATCAGGCCGATGCGGTGTATTGCCGCATCCGCGCCAGCATCGACAGCTGGATCGCCAAGCACGGCATCGAGGCCCCCGAGGAGGCCCCTTTCTCACCCTGCTGGCAGCCCGGTCCCGCCAAAGACCCCGGCCTGGATCTGCGCTCCCAGCCCTTAGCCGCTGTGATCTGGTGCACGGGCTATCGCGCCGATTTCGGTTGGATCGATGTGCCGGTCTTCGATGGCTCCGGCCAACCGGCCCATGAGCGTGGCGTCACCCAGAGCCCCGGGCTCTACTTCCTCGGCCTGCCGTGGCTGCACACCTGGGGCTCCGGGCGCTTCTGCGGTGTGGCTGACGACGCGGAGTATCTGGCCAGCCTGATCAGCCTGCGCCTGCAGCGGCGCGATGCCAGCCAGGAGCGCCTGGAATGCACCGCCTTGCTGGGCTCCTGAAGGGAGCATCGATGGTGAAGTGGGCGCTTGCAGGGTGACCAACCCAGCGTTCCCCCTGTGATTGTTTCCGGTGATGGCGTACAGGGTGATCTCGGGGCGCTGCAGGCCTGGCTTCTGGCCCTGGCGCTGATGTCACTGCTGTCGCATGAGGGGGCTGCATGGGATTGTTGTGCCCACGTAGATCCTGCACAGCATCCCTGTCTTGGCGGGCCTGGCCGCTCCTGCCTGCCGATCAGCCGTAGCCGCCGCTCCCGCCTCCGCCGTTTCGGCCTCGCGGCGAGCCGCCAAGCCCCGGGCCGCCCGCCCTAGATTTGGCGCACCAAGGTTCGCTCCTCCATGGCCCTGCCGGGGTTCCTGAGTTCGATCTCCAGCGACACGCTGCTCGTGATCGCCGCCTATGTGGTGCTGGCTGGCGCCTATCTGGTGGTGGTGCCCCTGGCGCTCTACGCCTGGATGGTGCGCCGCTGGTATGTGATGGGCAAGATCGAGCGGACGGCCGTCTACGGCCTGGTGTTCCTGTTCTTCCCCGGCCTGATCTTGTTCGCCCCGTTCATCAACCTGCGCATGGCGGGCCAGGGGAGCCAGCAGGCATGACCCGCGGCCAAGCCTTGCTGCTGGGCGTTGCGGTGTTGGCCCTCGGCGGCGGCAGTTACGCCCTGGCCCGGTTGGGTGGTCTGGAGGGCTTCAACCCGGGCATCGCCGCTTCCGCCGGGCTGATGCTGGTGGTGCTGGTGTGGACCGCCTCCTACATCGCCCGGGTGGTGGGCGGCAAGATGACCTACATGGAGCAGCGCCGTCGCTACCGCGCCGCCTATGACGCCTTGACGATCGAGCAGCTGCAGGCCCGCTTCGATGCGCTGCCGGAAGCAGAACAGCGCAAGCTGCTGGAGGAGGTGGGCCAGCTCCAGGCCGATAGCGAGCTCTGAGGCTCTCGCGTCGAACCTGCGCCCCCTTGGCGCAGCGCCTCGAACCGGCGGCCGTCGAACGTCCGGCCCCGCTGACTGAGCCGACAGAGCCTCTGAAGCTGACCCGCCTGGGCCCGAGCTTGCTGAGTCCGATCCGCCTGAGTCTGATCCGCCTGAGTCCGATCAGCCTGGGCCCAAGCTTCCTGAGTCCGATCAGCTTGAGTCCGAGCCGTCGGAGCCTGAGACCCCCGGGGTTGTGTCGCCTGAGCCTGAGGAGCCTGTCCCATAGGCTCGGCAGCAGCGATCCTCCGGCCGCATGACTGCCGTCTCCGCCTCCGGTCCGGCCGCCGCCACGGGCGGCACGCCGATCCAGCGGCGCTTCGCCTTGTTGCGCCAGCGGGGCCGCTGCGCCCTGATGCCCTTCCTGGTGGCCGGAGACCCGGATCTGGAGCACACCCGCCGCACCCTGCTGGCGCTCCAGGAGGCCGGCGCCGATCTGATCGAGCTGGGCATTCCTTACAGCGATCCGCTGGCCGATGGTCCGGTGATCCAGGCCGCCGCCGGCCGGGCGTTGGCGGCCGGCACCACGCCCGGAGCCGTGCTGGAGCTGCTCGCCAACCTGGGCGGCAGCCTGGAGATCCCGGTGGTGCTGTTCACCTACAGCAACCCGCTGCTGAACCGTGGCATGGAGGCGTTCTGCCAGCAGGCCGCGGCGGCGGGGGCGGCGGGGTTGGTGGTGCCCGACCTGCCTCTGGAGGAGGCGGAGAAGCTTTCTCCGATCGCGGCGGCCCACGGGCTCGATCTGGTGTTGTTGGTGGCTCCCACCACCCCGCCCGAGCGCATGGCCCGGATCCATGCCGCCAGCCGCGGCTTCACCTATCTGGTGAGCGTGACCGGGGTGACGGGCATGCGCAGCTCCGTGGAGCAGCGGGTGGAACCCCTGCTGCGGCAGTTGCGGGCCCTGCCCGGGCCACCGGTGGCCGTGGGGTTTGGCATCTCCGCGCCGGAACAGGCGGCCCAGGTGCGCCGCTGGGGGGCCGAGGGCGCCATCATCGGCAGTGCCTTGGTGAAGCGGATGGCCGAAGCCCGGGCCGCCGGAGGCGATGGGGCCGCTGCCGCCGGGGCCTTCTGCCGGGAGCTGCGGGCTGGGCTGGATGCCTGATCAGCCGCGGCTGCTCCCATCCTGGGGATGGCAGGGCCAACCCGCCTGCCTAGGCTTTGCAGACCTTCACCGCGCCAATGGCGACGCTTGATCCGGCCGAACTCGACCGGCTATTCACATTTTTGGGGCGCATCCAACAGGACGCGGAGCTCCGGGAACAGCTCAACTGGATGCAAACCGCCTCGGAAGTCAGCGACCTGGCCGCCGCCTCGGGTCAACCCTTCCAGCCGGAGACCCTGATCGAACTGTTCCGCCGCTGCGACGAAGTGCCCCATGCCCGGGTAGGGCTGATGGATGAGAAATTGATCCGCGTTTATCTGCGCCGCGAAAGCCTCGCGGATGCCTGAGACGCGCCCCCTTTCACGCTGCGACCCGCCGCCTGTCCTTTCCCGCGCCCCGCGGCCCGGGTGGACAGCTCGGAACCAGGGGCCGCCCGTGGATGGGCAAACCCAGGCCAAACCTCGCTTGATTTGACGGCATGAAATTTGTTCTCTGGGGCACCTACTGCGACGACGCCCTGAATCGGCGCACCCCCTACCGGGAGGAGCATCTCGAAGGCCTGCGGCGCCTCAAGGAGGCCGGCACCTTGCTCACCTTGGGGCCCACGGAGGGCAGCACCCATGTGTTCGGGGTGTTCGAGGCGGACAACCGCGAGCAGGTGGAGCGGATCGTCAAGGCTGATGTCTACTGGCGGCAGGGCATCTGGACGGCGTTGGAGGTTCATCCCTGGATCGATGCCATTCCCTGGGGGTGATTCGGCCACCAGCCGACCCTTGCGTTCGACAGCCCATGCCCGAGATCTCAGCAGGGCAAGCAGCCCGCCAGACCGGCGACTGTGTATCAGGGTGAACATGCTCGCCCCAGGGGCGCGGCTAAAATCCGCTGAGTTTCTGCTGACAGGATGCTGACAGCGGTTTGCGCCATTCGAGCGCCACGCCTGGTCCCATGGCGGCAGCGGCTTAGGGGCCGAGCCCGTCACAACGCCATCCCCTCGTCTCCATCTTTATCGAATCGCTGCTTTTTCAGCTCGTCTTCACTTCAAACAACCTTTCTTGTCGGCAGGATCTTTGACGATGTCCTGATCAAGTTCAGTTCTCTGGGAATCTTGAGATGGTTACGGCTGGAATGTCCTGGTCATCGTCTTGAATGGCTCAGGAGCGACGGTCGTGTAGGGCCCGGGGTGGCTTGGGGCATCGCTCAGAGTGCAATCACCGCCCTGCAGGGGGCGCACTGCCGAGGTTCGGCGACCAGGTTCAAGCTCAACCCTTGCAGCCATGGCTAGTTCTCTGCTCGGTGCCGCGGTCCAGCTCAGCGTCATGTTCGCTGATCCGGCGTCCGCCGCTTTGCCTCCGGCTCCGGGCCGTCTCTGCAGCAACTACTCCAGCACCTGCACAGCTGATCCTCAGCTGCCACAGATCGAAGTGGCCGATGTTGAATCGGGCCGAACCAGCAACCAATCAGCCAACATCAACCAACTTCGCCAAAGGCTACTGGCCTCAAGCTTGCGCCTGGCTGCTCTGAATAGCGACGCCGCCCGGAACTTACAGGCATTTTATAAAAACTACACCATCCGCTACGCGATTGCCATGACGAACTACTTCCGGGTCCGCCATGCCCAGGCCCACTGCACGGTCCAGGTTGCCGCCTGGTATACAGCGCTCAACGCCGCAGAGAGGGCCAAAATCAACAGCGGGCTCCGCGACATTCCGCCGGAATGCCCCCAGCGTTGAAATGGTGTTGCCCTGGGGGAGCGATTCAGCACCATTCCGAGTTGTGAGGGTTGGCGATCAACCCCCGAGATAAGCCATTTCGGCGTGACCGCTGCCTGGGGTCGCCCTCCCCTCAGCACGTCCATGGCGTTGCGACCGTTCCTCGCTGTAGCGATCGTTGCGGCGAAGCCAGATTCCGCTCAAGACCTCCCGCAAGCCTTCGTCCGGGGAGTCGGGCCGCAACCAGGGCCGCAGGTCGAGACCATCCCCGGGCGCCGCAAACAAGCAGGTATAGGCCACGCCATCAGCGGTGATCCGCAGGCGATCGCAATCCCGGCAGAACGGCTGCGTCACCGACGCCACGACAGCGAGCCAACCGCCGCCATCGCGGTAGCGCCAGCGGCTGGCCGTGCCGTTGCGAGGCCGCCCCTGGGGTTCCAGGGGCCAGCGTTGGCTGATCCGCTCCACCATGGACGCCGCGGGCAGCACCTGCTCCAGGCTCCAGCCATTGCGGCTGCCCACATCCATGAACTCGATCAGCCGCAGCTCCAGCCCCTGCCGCCGCGCCAGTTCGGCCAGGGGTAGCAGCTGATCGTCGTTCCAGCCCCGCCGGATCACAGCATTGAGCTTCAGCTGGCCTTGCCCCGGATCGAAGCCAGCGGCGCGGGCGTGGTCGATCGCCCCCAGCACCCGCTCCAACACCCGTTCGCCGCGCTCTGGATCGGCTCCCAGCCCGGCCATCCGCGCCACGCTGAGGCCATCGACGCCATCGAGGCTGAGGCTGAGGCGATCGAGCCCGGCGGCCCGCAACGCCAAAGCCCTCTCGGCCGTGAGCAGCTGGCCGTTGCTGGTCAGGGCGATCTGGCGCAGGGCTGGAGAGGCCTGGCGCAACGGCTTCAGCGCCGTGATCAGGGCCTCCAGCTGGCGATGCAGCAACGGTTCGCCGCCGGTGAGCCGCAAGGTGTGCACCCCCAGCTCCACCGCCGTCCGCACCAGCCACAGCCGCTGATCCAAGCTCAGCAAACCCGGCGGGTCCCGGTCATCCGGGCAGCAGTAGGGGCAGGCCAGGTTGCAGCGGGCCGTGAGCGACAACCGCAGTACGCCAGGTGCACGCCCAAGGCGATCGAGCGGCGGCGGGGGAGATCCCATGGGCATCAGGCTATGGCGGCAGCGGGCCCGCTGCCGCTGTGGCGCCCAGCCGCCTCAAGCGCCGTTCCAGCAAGCTGCCTCTCCTGCGGCTCCAGCAAGCCGCCTCACTTGCGGCTGCCGCAAGCCGCCTCACCAGCGGCTGCAGTCAGCTCCCAGAATTTCCCCTACCCCGGCAGGTCGCGCCATGAGCTCAGCCCCCTCCGACCCTGGCTCCTGCGCTCCAGCCGCTGACGCCTCCTCCGTGCCCGGCTCCTCCCACCCCGGCTCACCCGCAGCAGGCCCCTCCGACCCGGGCTCAGCCGCTGCGGCCCCCGCCCCGGCCGGAGACGCGCCAACGGCCAACCCCGCCGCCGCCGAGGACGTCATCACGGGAGGGGGTTGGCCGCTGATCGACGGCTGGGCCCGGGCCACGTTGTCCCCCAGCGGGCCCCGCCTCTGGCAGACCTTGAACCACAAGAGCGCCTGCCTCTCCTGCGCCTGGGGCACCGGCGGCCAGAACGGCGGCTTCCGCGATGAGCTGGGCGAACCGTTGCAGCGGTGCCTCAAAAGCGTTGAGGCGATCCAGGCGGAGCTGATGCCAGCGGTGCCCCGGGAGGTGTTTTCCGGCCGCACGATCGCGGCGTTGCGGCAGCTGGATTCCCAGGCCTGCGACCGGCTGGGCCGGCTGGATAGGCCGCTGATCCTGCGCCAGGGCCAGGAGCATTACGAACCGATCAGCTGGGAGGAGGTCCATGACCTCACGGCCCGCGCCTGCCGCACGCCCCCAGCGGAGCGGGTGGCCTCCTACAGCTCCGGGCGCTCCTCGAACGAGGCCGCCTTCCTGCTGCAGCTGCTGCTGCGGGCCCTGGGCAGCAACAACCTGGCCGACTGCTCCGATCTCTGCCACGCCCCCTCCACCGTGGCGTTGAACCGGGTGTTCGGCAGCGGCACCTCGATGGTGAATCTGGAGAGCCTGCAGCGGGCCGATTGCGTGGTGCTGGTGGGCTCCAACGCCCCCGCCAATCACCCCCGGCTGATGAATGAGCTGATCCGCCTGCGCCAGCGGGGCGGCACGGTGATCGTGATCAACCCGGTGCGCGAGGGCGGGTTGATCAGCTTTGGCTCCCCGGCCTTCCCGATCCGCTCGCTGCTGAATGGCAGCGACATCGCCTCCCAGTTTCTGCAACCGATCCCGGGCTCGGACACGGCGGTGTTCCTCGGCATCCAGAAGGCGCTGCTGGAGCAGGGGGCGATCGCCTGGGAGTTTGTGCGGGCCCACGCCGACGGCTGGCCCGAGCTGATCGCCCAGATCGAAGCCACCAGCTGGGAGGCGATCTGCGGCTGCTGCGGCCTCAGCCGCGCTGAGCTCGAGCGGGCCGCCCAGCACATCGCCGCCAGCAAGGGCGTGGTGTTCGCCTGGGCGATGGGCATCACCCACCACAGCAATGGCACCGCCAATGTGCAGGCGATCGCCAACACCGCCGTGCTCAGCGGCAACGTCGGCCGCCCCGGGGCGGGCACGATGCCGATCCGCGGCCATTCCAACGTGCAGGGCTTCGGCTCGATGGGCGTGAGCGCCAGCCTGCGGGAGCCGTTGCGGCAGGCGTTGGAAACGCTGCTGGAGCGCCCGCTCAGCCGCGAGCCCGGCTACGACACCCGCCGCCTGATCGAGGCCGCCGACCGGGGGGAGGTGGACACGCTGTTGTGCCTGGGCGGCAACCTCTATGGCGCCAATCCCGACAGCGATCAGGCCCGCCGTGCCATCGGCCGGATCGACACGGTGGTGTACCTGGCCACCAAGCCCAACACGGGTCACTTCCATGGCCTGGGGGCCCGCCAAACGCTGTTGCTGCCGGTGTACAACCGCTTCGAAACACCCCAGCGCACCACCACCGAATCGGGCAACAACTGGGTGCGCCTCAACGAACCGGGCAGCAGCCATCTGCGCCAAGGCCAGTTGATCAGCGAGATCAGCTTCTTGGCGGAACTGGCCCATCGGCTGCACGGCTCCAGGCCGATCGATTGGCGTCGCCTGCAGGAGGCCAGCTATGTGCGGGAGCTGATCGCCCGCACCGTGCCCGGTTACGGGGCGCTGGCGGAGATCGATGCCAGCCGTCAGGAGTTCCAGGTGGCGGGGCGTGTGTTCAGTGAACCGACGTTCGCCACGCCCAACGGCCGCGCCCAGTTGGCCGTCACCCCATTGCCCCAGCTGCGGCTGCCCGAGCCGAACCATTTCGGCGGCTTGGCGCCCGGAGAGAAGGGGGTGGTGCTGAACCTGATCACCGCCCGCAGCTACGGCCAGCACAACACGGTCGTGTACAAGCAGGCGGATCGCTACCGCGGCATGCCCCATCGCCAGACGATCCTGATGAATCCCGAGGATCTCGTCTCCAGCGGCCTGGCGGCCCACCAGCGGGTGACCGTGCAGGGGGAGGCCGGACGGCTGGAGGGGGTGGAGATCATTCCGGGCTCGATCCGCTCGGGCGCGGCGTTGATGTTTTACCCCGAAGCGAACGTGTTGATGCACGCCGTGATCGACCCCGAGAGCGGCACGCCGGCTTTCAAGCGGGTGCCGGTGTTGGTGCGGGCTTGAGCGGGGCGCGGGGTTGTGGCCATCTGCGTCGCCACCGCAGCAGTTGTGCTGGCCTCAGGCGCGTTGGGCGCGGACACCAGCTGGGGCGGCGGCTGGTGTGTCCAGGGATTGCTTTGGAAGGCCGGGGACCGGGGAGGACCCGGCGACCTCGGTGCGCGCCCCAGGCTGCAGCGGTGTCACCTACCATAATACGTAAATTTTTGCTGGCAACCAGCACGGGGAGGTCGCGGTGAAAACCGTTTGGATCATCGATGGGGCCTACATGTTCAACCATGGACGCAGCCACCCGTTCGACTACCTGAAGCTCAAGGAGGAGCTCACCAATCTGAACGAGGGCCCCATTCACGAGTCCTACTACCTGAATTCAACCCGGGACCCCTCCACCGAGGCCCAGAACTCCTTCTACAGCTGGTTGAAATCGGCGCCGCCCCGAGGCCCCAAGATCAGGGTGCAGCTCTATCGTCTTAAAGATTTGCATGTCAACTGTCCTAAATGTGGTGCCGAGTTCAACCGCGAGATGCAGAAGGGCGTGGATGTGGGCATCGCCACCTTGATCATTAAGTTAGCCACCAAAGGATCCTACGACCGGCTCATCCTCTCGGCGGGCGATGGCGACTTCGAAGATGCAATCTCTTATATCAAGTCGGATTTGAACAAGGAGGTATGGATCTGCGGCGCCCACGACACGCTCTCCTGCGAGTTGCAGTCCTTCTCGGATCGGGTGATCTGGCTGGAGGAACTGCACCCCGCCATCGATAAGCCGGCCTGAGCGTGTTGCGCGGAGCTGATCGTCCCCAGCGGAGGATAACCTGTAGCCAGTCACAGCTCGGTGGCCATGGCTTCGGCCGATAGGGCTCCCGGCGACGCGGTGCCGGAGTTCATCTTCGGGGATCTCTCCACCGCGGCCGGACGCCTGCGGGTGGCGCGGTTGGAACGGGCCGGGCTGGTGCATCCGCTGGAGCGCCTGGTGCTGGCCCCCGCCGCCGCAGAGCCCCAGGAGATCGTGGTGCGGGTGGGGCCGGAGCTGGCGTTGCGGTCGCTGGAGCTGCGCTACAGCCTCGATCCAGCCCTCGATCCAGCGCTCGATCCGGCCGCCAGCGGCCCGCCAGCCGCCGGGGTGTGGGCTGTGGCGATGGCGCGGAGGCAACTGATCTGGGACGACCTGGCTTGGGGCTATCTGGAGGAGTGGAGCGCCACGATCCCCGGCCAACCCGCCGGCGTGCTGGTGCGTTATGCCATCACGGCCACCAGTCTCGGCGGAGAGCGGCTCGGCTGCCCCTGGCTCGATCCGGCCCTGCTGCGCCGGAGGCTGCTGGCGCCGGAGCAGCTGGGGCTGGAGGACCTGGAGCGGCGGCCTGCGCCGGCCGGGCCCCGCGTCTACGCCTACGCCAGCGGCCGGCGGCCGATCCCCGAGTGGCTTCACGAGGCGGTGATCTATCAGGTGTTCGTGGATCGCTTCGCCCCGGATCCCGGTCAGCCGTTCCAAGATCCCGGCGATTTGGCAGGGATCTTCGGGGGCACGCTGCGGGGGCTGACCGGCCGGCTCGATTACCTGCGGCGGCTGGGCATCACCTGCCTGTGGCTGACGCCGATCTTCCCCAGCCCCTCGCACCACGGCTACGACCCGATCGATCCGGGCGCGATCGAGCCTCGCCTCGGCTCGATGGCCGACTGGCAGGCGTTGGTGGCCGGCTGCCGCGCCCGCGGCCTGCGCCTGCTGCTCGATTACGTGGTCAACCACGTGTCGAACGAGCATCCGCGGTTCCAGGCCGCCCAGGCCGATGCCGCCGATCCGGCCAATGCCTGGTTCCGCTTCCGCGATCACCCCCACGCCTACGACTGCTTTTTCGATGTGCCCGGCCAGCCCGAGCTGCAGACCGATCACCCGGAGGTGCGGGACTACTTCCTGGCCCATGCCAACTTCTGGCTGGACCACGGCTGCGATGGCTTCCGGCTCGACTACGCCGCCAATGTGAGCCATGCCTTCTGGTCGCAGTTCCGGGAGGGCACCCGCCGGCTCCACCCCGAGGCGGTGACCTTGGGCGAGATCACCCGGCCGCCGGCGGTGATGCGCTCCTATGTGGGCCGCCTCGACGGCTGCCTCGATTTCCGGCTGCTGGAGCTGCTGCGGGCCTTCTTCGCCTTCCGCAGCCTCACGGCCAGCGGCTTCGAGCACGGGCTGGCCCAGCATCTGGCCTACTTCGGTGCCGATCTGGTGCTGCCCAGCTTCCTCGACAACCACGACATGAACCGATTCCTGTGGTTGGTGGGGGGGGACAAGCGGCGGCTGCGGCTGGCGGCCCTTGCCCAGTTCAGCCTGCCGGTGCCGCCGATTGTGTATTACGGCACCGAGGTGGGCCTGAGCCAGCGGGCGGAGGTGGGGCGGCTGGAGGAATCGCGCCTGCCGATGCTCTGGGATGGGGAGCAGGACCAGGAGTTGCTGGGTTTCTTCCAGGAGTTGATCGCCTTTCGCCACGCCCACCCGGAGCTGCGGCGGCAACCGCGCCAGCCCTGGCTGCTGGATGACGCGCAGGCCCTGCTGGGGGTTCGGGTTGGAGCGTTGCTGTTGTTGTTCAACAACAGCGAGCGCGCCGCCGACATCGACCTTGCGCAGAGCGACCTTGCTGAGAGTGACCTTGGCGCAGGTTGCGACAACGCCGTCCGCCCAGATCTCCCCGGGGGCTGGCCGGCAGGCCAGGGGCTGGAGCCGCTGCTGCTCACCGCGCCCCTGGAGGCCTTGGAGGCGGAAACCGGCCAGCTGCGGCTGGCCCCCTGGGCTGGAGCAGCGCTGGCGCTCAGGCCAGGATCACCATCCCCGCGGCCGGAAGATCAAGCCGCACCGTGAGGCGGCCATCGCTCTGCCGCTGCAGCGGCAGCCGCTCCGCCGTGGTTGTCAGGGGATCGGCGGTGTCGGCCAGTTGGGCATCGCTCCAATCGGCCCGGTACAGCACCGTCAACGTGCCGTGGCGGTGCAGGCTGTGATCCACCGTGACATCGGCGCCGCGGGGTTCGGTGCCATGGGTGTTGATCACCACCAGCACCTCATGGTCCGCCAGCACGCGCGACCAAGCGAACAGCTCTCCGGCCCCCGGCAAGCCGAAGGGATAGCCGCTGAAGGCGGTTTCACGCGGGTAGCAAACGCCAAGCCGCAGGGTGCGACCGATCACGTCGTCGCGTTGGCGCAAGCGGGCGATGGCGCCGATGCGCAAATAGGTGGGGTGGGAGGTGTCAAAGAAGTGGCAGCCGCTGGTGCCAAAGGCGCCAAAGGGGCCACCGAACATGCCCTCGCGGATGTAGCGGTCTTCGCCGAAGCGCTGGGGCTCGATGCTGTAATCGTGGTATCCTTCATTGCCATCAAAGGCCTGCTCTGTGCCGTAGTAAAGGCAGGGAATGCCGGGCGTCAGCAACTGGATGGCCACCGCATTGGCCACCTGCCAGTCGCGGTGCGGAGTGCTGTTGTTGGCGGCAAAGCGCTCCTTGTAGCTCTTGCACGACATGTCATGGTCATCCAGAATCGACACGTGGATGCGGCCGGTTTGCACATAACGGCTGAGATCGGAGTTGAGCTGGAAGCGCGCGAAGAATTGACGCGGATCGATCGTGCCCCGTGCTGCGCCAGCCAGCAGGATGGGGGAGCCATTGATGTCCAACACGGCCGTCAGGGCGCGCTCGAACACGCTGCCAAACAACGCGAGGTAGTTCTCTGCGATCAAGTTATCGGTGATCTCGCCCACCAGCAGGAAGTTTTCCTTGCCAATGGATAAGGCATACTGCGTGATCGCGCGGCTAAAGCGTTGGCAGGTTTGCTTGGCGATGTGCTTGGCGGCATCGATGCGAAAGCCATCGCAATCGCTGATGGCAATCCAGTACTGATAGCAACGGATCACCGCTTCCAGCGACTCGTCGTCAAAGCCGTTCAGCTTCTTGAGATCAAAGAAATCGCCGCGGCGGAACTCGGCGTTTGGATCCAACGGATCCGGATTCCACCAGTTCACGATCGCGCCGCGGCGGTTATAGGCCTCCAGCCGTTGGAATTGCCTTGGCCAGCAGCCATCTTCAAGAGAATCGATGTGGTCCACGCATTGGCCATCGCCGCTGCGCCAGCCGGCTACCGAATAGGGAGGGTCGTAGCGATAGGGCAACGAGTCCTCCGTGCGGCCGGTGAGATCCGGCCCGTAGAACCAATTGTTGCCGGTGTGATCGATCACGATGTCGAGCAGCACCACCATGCCGCGGGCATGGGCCGCATCGACCAGATCACGCAGGTCCTGGCGGGTACCCAAGCGCGGGTCGATGTCGAGAAAGTTTTGGATGGCGTAGCCGTGATAGGTGCTCAGATCCGCCCGCTGCTTGAAGGCTGGATTGAGCCACAGCCCGGTGACACCAAGACCTTGCAGATAGTCGAGTTTGCTCAGCACGCCGCGCAAGCTGCCGCCCGTGAAACCGAGCCCCGCCCGCATCCAGGCGGCCTTATCGGGGGCCCGGAACTGTTCAGGATTGTGGCGATCAAACAGGGGCCGCTCGTGTTCGCGACCATCGCTGAAGCGATCCGGGAGGATTTGATAGAAAATGTGATTGCGCCACAGCACCGGGCTGGGATGCACATCCCCCCGCGGGGTCAGCTCCAGGTCAATCAGATCCTCGGGCGCGTGGGCGTCCACGGGGGTGGGCATGGGGGGCATCGGCCGATGGCGTCAGGCTAGGCAGAGCTGTGTTGGCTGCTCCGCCCGCGCCGCGAGCCGAATGATGGCCCCGGCTCAAGCCCGCTCCTCAACCATCCGTTCGCGAGGCCACCAGCACCCGGTGGCGCGGATCGCAGGCCTCGCGACGCACCGCCCCAAAGCCGGCCTCCTCCAGGGCGGCCGGCAGGTCCAGGCGGAAGTAGTCCTCCAGGTAGGGCTCGGTGCTCTTCAGCAAGGTGGCGATCGGCGCGGGCAGCCGGCGGATCACCTCCGAGTCCGGATCCTGGTCCACCAGGGCGATCACGCCGCCGGGCCGCAGCAGTCGGGCCGCCTCGCGCAGCACGGCGCGGCTGGCGTCGGCGGGCAGTTCATGGAACACGAACTGCAGCGTGATCAGGTCGTAGGACGCGGTCTCCAGCCCCGTGGCTTCGGCGGCGGCGTGGTGCCAGGCGGCGATGCGGTTGTCGGCATCGCGCACCTTGGCCACGGCCAGCATCTGGGCCGAAAGGTCCAAGCCTTCCACCCGCGGCGCCCCTGCGTCGCCAGGGGCCAGGTTGGCGCCAGCTCCAGGCTCAGCGCCTGAGCCGGCTTCGACTTCAGCACCAGCTCCAACTTCAGCTCCTGAGTCGACTTCGACTGCAGCTTCAGCGCCAACTCCAGCCTCAGCTGCTGAGCCGGCTTCGACTCCAGCGCCAGCTCCAGCGGCGGTTTGTTCGAGCCAACGTTGCAGGGCGAGGGTGCCCACCCCCACCGAGCAGCCCAGGTCGAGGGCCCGCCGCACCGGACCCCGCAGGCTGGGGGCAACGGCGGCAAAGATCGCGTTGCGCAGCCGCTCCTGGGCGGTGGCGGGGTCCAGCCCTGGTTCCTCGGGCCACACCCGCAAGGCCATCGAATCGGTGGCCTGCTCCGCTTCGCAGGCCGCCTCCCAGCAGAGGTTGCCCTGGTTGTAGGCGTGAAAGCGCGCCACGTAATAGTGCGGCACCCGCAGGTTGGGATCGCTGACGCTCGCCAGCAGCGGCTCGGCGGCGGCCCGCAGCTGCTCGCGGCGCTGGCGCCAGGCGATGCCCCGCCCTTCGGCGGTGCGGATGATCAGGCTGCGGGCCTGGTGGAACACCAGTTGGCGCAATGGTTCCACCGCCAGCAGCCGGTCGATGGCCCAGCCCAGCGGATGGCGGCTCGCCACCCAGTTCGGCGGCGCGTTGGCGGCAGCGGCGCTGGCGGAGCTGGCGGCGGGCCTGATCGCGGCTGAGCTGGTGGGGACTGAGCTGGTGGCGGCTGGGCTTGAGGCGGCTGGGCTGGAGGCGGTGGCGCTTGAGGCGGTGGGGCTGGTCGAGGCGGTGCGGGCCTGGGTCATCGCGGGGCGGAGCAGGCGTCCTGGACCCATTGTGGGCGAGGAGCGTATGCGGCCATGGTGCTGGCCTTGATGGGGTGATGGCGTGGAATCACGATCCGCCGTCCGCCGTTGTTGCGGATCAGGTGATCCGATTCGCGCACAACCCGATCGCTGAGCCTCGGAATATGAATGGAGAGATGGCTATGGCTGCAGTATGTCTGTGGTATTCGTCAAAGACCAGGCTGTGGGGATGGAATTCTCCTGTCCATCCGGCAGCTTTGGCATGAAGTCAGGCGGCCTCGGACGTGTGGAGTTTTAAAGGCGTTGAGGTCGCCGCTTGTGAGTCTGCGAGTGCTGCAAGGCTCTTCATTGACATCAGCCAGGGCTCTGAATTGGCGCTCCAGCCGGCTCCGCTGGCGCAGGCGGCGCTTCACTCGCCATTCAACCCCAATCGCCACCATGACCTGGCCTGGCAGGTACTCCGCGCCAGCGCCCTCCAGGCCGCCTGCCTGCTGTTTGTCGGCGTCTCACTCCTGCTGCCGTGGCAGGAGTCGGGGGTTGATGTGTGGGAGTTTGCGTTGGCCAGGCAGGTCAGATGCTGGGGCAGGAGGTCGCTCACCTTCTGGCAACCGTTGCTGGCGCTGGGCTGGAGCACCACGGTCAGATCTGGAATCGCCAGTTCAGGATCACCTGTCATCGGCACCACCAGGACGGTCCGAGGCGTCTTGAGCTTCTGGGCGGCTTGTTCGGCAGGAGTCATGGCGGCGGAGGGGATCCAGCAGCGGCGCCTCACCACACCGTATCCAGGCTCTCCAGCGCCCGGAGCCTGGCGTCTGCCGTGATCA
>JBKDOR010000044.1:0-2776 GCA_046342775.1 Synechococcaceae cyanobacterium | reverse complement strand
TTCCTCTCCTTCTCCCGCACCATGGATCTCTTCAGCGACAAGCGCTTTCTGAGCGTCATCCACAGCTATGAACGCACCCTGGCCAAGACCCTCGCCCTTTTACTGGCTGTGGTCATTGGCCTTGCAACCTTCGAATTGCTTCTGCAGTCGGGCGTCAAACTCACACAGTGGCAGACAGATTGGTTTAACGGCGATTTAATCAAGCTACTGGATCGCCTATTGCTGATCTTCATCGCGCTGGAGGTATTGCAAAATGTGATGGCCTATCTGCGTGACCAAGTCGTGCAGATCGAGCTGGTGCTCCTCACTGCGCTCACGGCTGTGGCACGGAAGGTGATCGTGCTCCCGCCAGGCACCGAGAGCAAGGCCCCACTGATGGCCGGCTTTGACCTGATCGTGGTGGGCCTCGCCACGGCTTACTGGCTGATCCGCAAGGCGGGTCAGGGCGCCAATCGCCCCCTCGATGCCGATCCCCAGGCACCGAGCCATTGATCAGCCGCGCAACTTAGATTGATGATACTTACTCTGCTGAAAATGGATCGCGAGAATATCCAAAGACCAAATCCCTGAATGAACGTCTCCCGTCACAAGCTATCTCCGTAATCATGCCTGCGCCCCAGATGCGCCCTCACGGCCGCTGCGACGCAATCAGCCTCAACATTTGTGCGATACGAGCACAGCGTTACTCTCTACTGAGAAGTCTGACCCAGTAGGGCTTGACCGGCCGAGGCTCCTGCGCGGGCCTTCGCGAGATCTGGCCTGCACCCTTGGATTGCCAGCCCTGTCAGATGTCAATCAGGTTGCTGCTGGCCCAGCCACATCCAGCCGAGCCAGATCCGTCCGGCCGACCCCCAGCTTGTGCTGGGAACCTTCGTGGACAACCCCACCGACCGCATCGTGCAATGCGGCGATATCTCGATCGAAATCATCGCCTCGATCGTCAACGAATGAGCTCGGGCTCAGCCCGGGGGCTGGATGAAGGCCCGCGGGTTGAGCAAGGCAACAGGGCTGGGGCTTGGAGCCCCCACCGTCAGGACAGCCGTCCGCGTCGATCACCCCGTGCAGCTGGTCGGCGATCGCCCAGAGGGTGTTGCCGAGTTGTTGTTGGCTGGAGTCGCTCATGGAGTGCTGGGCGCGGGGCTCGCGCTTCAGTCCGAAAGTGGCTCGGCCTTCAGAGGCTTGTCTTTGCTGAACTGGCTCACGCCCAGGATGCTGAATCCGATCACATGGCCCTCGCCATCCAGGCGCTCCATCACAGCATCATGGCTGGTTTCCTTGGCGCAACCAGGAGCTTCTGAGAAACGCACTTCCAGGAAATCTGCCTCAGGATCAAACCAGACTTTCAGCTTATTGGCCATCACGATGTTTCAAACTTAGGGAGACTCTGGAAAACCCAAGCCATCCGCGCGAAAATACCAAGGCCAATGGCATGGCCATGAAGCAGGGCACGATCATCGATGCCACCTTTCAGCAAGCACAAATCAAGGCCAGGTGCCCTCCATGAACGCTCGTTGCCCAGAGTTTCCTTGAGCACAGCCCGCCGGCGATCCAGCGCTGCGGTGGCATCGGCACCTGGCGGGACGCCGCCGCCCAGCTCGGGGCCAGTTTCGTCAACGACGGCGCCCTTGTGGTGGATCCCCTTCAGTCAACGGCTCTGGTTTCGGGGGCCGCGGCAGCGGGCTGCTGCTGGGCCTGTAGCCGCGCCTGGAGCGCCGCGATGATGCGGGCGTTGGCGGCCGGGAACGGATAGGCCTCCAGTTCGGCCGGATGCACCCAACGCACCTGTTGGGAGGCCAGGGGTTGGGGTTCGCCGCTCAGCCAGCGGCAGAGATGCACCACAAACCGCAGCCGTTTGTGGCTGTAGGCGTGGTCCAGGCTGATCAACTCCTCTCCGACCTCCACCTCGATCGCCAGCTCCTCACGCAGTTCGCGCAGGATCGTGCTGGCAATCGGCTCCTCGGGTTCTTGCTTGCCGCCGGGGAATTCCCAGAGGCCGCCCAGCAAACCCTCCTCCAGGCGTTGATCGATCAGCACCCGCCCGGCCTGATCGAGCACCACCCCCACGCCGATCACCTGGAACGGCACAACGCGGCTGGTCTCCTTCACGGGCCATCGGGCGGGATCGCCGGCAGCGTAGGCAGCGCACTGGGGGCTCCAAGGGCACTCCGGGCAGCGCGGCCGCCTCGGCGTGCAGACGCCAGCGCCCAGATCCATCAGCGCCTGGTTGAAGGCCCGCGGACGGCGGCGATCCAGCAGCTGCTCGCTGATTCGCCAGAGGCCCCGTTGGTCGCGGGCGGGGGGCAGCGGCCAGGCCAGCAGGCGCGCCAGCACCCGCTTCACGTTGCCATCGAGGATCGGCGCGGGTTGATCGAACACCGAGGAATGCAGGCTGCCCGCGGTGCTGCGGCCGATGCCGGGCAGGGCCTGCCAACCCTCCAGGTCCCGCGGCCAGGGATCGGCCGGATCGCGCTCCAGCAGCTGCTGGGCAGCCTGCTGCAGCCGACGGGCCCGGGAGTAGTAGCCAAGCCCTTGCCACAGCAGCAGCACCTGCTGGGAATCCGCTCCGGCCAGGCCATGCAGATCTGGCAACGCCTCCATCCAGCGCTGCCAGTAGGGCAGCACCACCGCCAGCTGGGTCTGCTGCAGCATCACCTCGGCGACGAACGCGCCGTAGGGATCGATCGCTTCTCCGTCAGCCGGCCGGCTGCCGTCGGGAAGCAGCTTCCAGGGGATGGCGTGGCGGCCGTGGATCTCCCACCAGGCGAGCAGCTGGCGG
>JBKDOR010000043.1:0-5721 GCA_046342775.1 Synechococcaceae cyanobacterium | reverse complement strand
GCCGCTGGAGTGGGTGGAGCCGGTGGTGGGGTGAGGGCGTGATTTCGGCCCTGCGCAGCTCTCTGGCTCCGGATTTTTCTAACCCGCCGCTTTGGGGGCCACTTTCTAACGTTTGAATTCAGCAGCTGCCGAAGGCAGTCTGCTGGAATGATGGGTTGGGCGTCACCGTCACGGAGCTAGTCTGAGAAAGAACTCGCCCAGCTGGGCGTCTAGGACGTCTGTCGGCTTCTCGCCATATGACTTTGCGCGAACAAGATCCTTCAGTTCCTCATCGGAAAGCAGAAGTATGAGTTTGTCATTCTCTACCCAAGCGCGCCGCCGAGCCAAGAGCGCTGATTCAGACGGCTGATTCCGGCTGCACAACACTCCGAACATGCGAATAGCCTTCGAATAGAGATACTGCTGAATAGACTCCACCTCACGCTGTCGAACACTCTCGGTGTAATTCTTGAACTCGGCAACCATGAAGCGCGTTGAGCAGGTTCGCTTGATTTCCTGCCAAAAGGCATGTTCACCGTCAATCGGAAAGACGGCGTCACGAATATCGAGACCATCCTCGCTTCTGCTTTGCACAGATGGGACGCCCAGTTGCGGAAAGAATGCATAGTTCAGAATCTCCACACATAGGTCCTCAAATTCACGGAAAGTCTCTCTTCCTGGCGGAAGCGCCTCTAGTCGGCTGATCAACTCTTGTGCCCGTGAATCAAGTGGTGCCAGTTGCTCCAGTCCGCGACGGGCGACAGCCTGAGCATCCAACAGGAGTAGAAAGTCTTGCTCAACTTCAGGACGATTGGCCCGAAGGTCATTCAGGCGGCGGGAGTCCCAAACCGTGATGCCCTCCCGTGCCTCAATTTCGTGCTTAAGGTTCTGCGGGAGCAGCATTGAGACGATCAGCAGACCGTTGGTCGCACCGGTCAACTGCTTAGCGGAGTTGAGTTGAACGGCTGCTCGGCGAAGTATGGTTGTTGCGGTTCTCGGTCGCGTGAAGTGCTTCACTTCGGCAACCCATGTTTCGCCCGAAGGATCAGTGAACGTGAAGTCTACCCCGATGTCTTGGCTCCGGGCCCCTTGTCGCTGAAGCGTATAGCCGGAAGCTTGTAGCAGCCGGGCGCAGAGCATCTCGAACTCTTGCCAGCCAAATTTTGAATAATCCATGATCTGCTAGCTCGGGTTTCTTTGTGGCGCCCAACAGCAATTTGAGCGGATCCGCCCAAGTCGCCGCGATAAACCTCGGCTGTCAACCTAAGACGCAGTTATTCATCCGAAGACGGGCGGCGGAGACCCTGCACTGCGGTGCATCTCACGTCTTGCTGCAAAAAGCACTTGTATATTAGCCGGACCCGCCCAGGATGTGTTCACTGGGTTTCAATGTTTGGCGTGGGCTGGGCTCAGTCTGTCGGCACTGGGCGGCGGATACCAGCGCGTCAATGGCTTGACGACACCGGAACTCTCTGGTGAGGCCGCGAGAGTAACCCATGGCCAGCCCGCACCACCCCAGCATCGCCCGCACCCAGGCCCTGTGCTGGCTGCTGGATGAGCTACTCGACGCCGAGGACGACCTGCTGGCGCTGGTGGCCCGACCCGGGGCGCTGGTGGGCTGGCGGCGGGAGCGACTGGGGGAGTTCTGCTGGCGGGTGGGCGAAAGGCATTGGTGATATGGATGGGGCGATAGTAATGTTTATTGCAAATCAAGCCTGCGGCGCAAGGGGGCTGGGATATTATGTGCACCCTCAAACTCTTTCCGATTCGGCCATTTTGTTTCCTCGTCCCATTTTGCCCCCCTGAAGTTTGCTCCGTCCAACAAGGCTCCACAGCTAGTTGATCTGGCTAGTGGGTTGATGCTAAACACAGCACCGCGGAGGTCTGCATCTTCGAGATTAACTCCCATGAGGGCTGCATTGACAAGGTATGCATTTCTAAGATCTGCGCCAGAAAGGTCCGCCGACGGGATTCGCCCATCTTGTATGTCAAGGATGCGCTTAGTAATATTGACCCCAGTGGAAATATCTTGCTTGACATCATGGCTGCTGAGGTTGCATCCGGCCAGAATCGCACCTCTAAGCTTACATTTTGAAAGTTTCGCCCCAGTCAGAATTGCCCCACGTAGATCAACTCCTTCAAGGCTAGCCTCCTCAAGGTCAGCCCCCGAGAGGTCGATTTCCAGCGCAGAGAGCACACCCGTCTCGCTCAGACAGCGGATAACCAAGCCCTTCCGTTCACTCTCGCCCTTTAACTGTCTAAGCGCGGTAAGGGTCCGAGTGCGTACGATTCTACGAATCCCTTCTCTAGTGGTACCAGTTGTGGAAAAGATATCTCTCTCTATCACTAACGATGCGATCTGATCAATGTATCTGCAGAGAATTCTCTCTGCCTCCTGGCCTTTGTCCCTGTCCTTTTGCAACTGCTGCAGCCAAAGTCCAAATACTGAAAGAAGAATAGGGGCTCCGAGAAGGTTTAGCCAGTCCCAACTTGTTTTGTCTTTGAGCCCCGATCCGTTTGGCGATCCTATCGTAATAGCCAAGACGAAACCCACTGACAATGTAATGAGCAGAGGGTGACGTCGAGCGAAGAGGAAGAGGGTTTTCAGCATTGTCCGTGGGGCTTCTGTTGTGCTAAGAATGTTTTACGCGGTGATACAAGCCTAATAGCGAGAGCGATGAATTTAATTGTGCTGATTAATTGGAACAAGGCTAGGTGGTTCACATTCTACGAATATAGCATTGGCCGGCTTCTTTGCACAATGCTTCGATGTGTTTTGGGAACCGATCCATTGAGCAGGGCTCCCGCGAATTGCTTTGCCTGCCTGTTTGCCCCGTTTCTCACGCTTACCTGCTCTCAACGACGTACGCAAGACGTTTGGGTGGCACAATTCACGAATTGAAAGCCTTTGGGAAATCGACATTTGTTGAGGGGGACTTGATACCCCGCAGCGGGGTCTCAGGGATTCACCCGGCGCAAGGGCTGACGCGAGTGCGGCGTTGCCGCACCCTTCTTGCCCTCGGGTGATCATTCTCCCCTCGCCGCCGCGGGGTTGGGTTCTCTTTGGCCACCCTTGCTGAGGCTGCACCCCGCGAGCTGCGGTGGCGGAGGGTCACGGTTTCCATCGCGCTCCCCTCGCATCTGCTGGGGCTCTCGGCTTCTTCTGATGGGGTGGGCTGAGGCTGGCTTCCCGCAAGCTGCGGTGGCAATCAGTCCCAGTTGGCCATCACGCGCCCCTCTCATTCCCTCGGGCTCTCGCTGATCCGGTCGGCTTCATTGGCACCCCCGCGGATCTCCTCGGCGCGGGGGCTTTTGCGTGTTTCTACGGATGCGGCTAGTGCCCATGTTCTCTTATTCTTAGGTAGTGGTAAGAAGCTCTGCCACGCAGTCACTCCGGCGACATCCCACTCTGCTTTTTCTCCTCACACTTTGCCATGGATTTGCTCCTTCCAAGGGCCGCAGATGCGGCCCCACAGCCACCGCCTCGCCGGCTCCCTGATCCGCCCATGCCTCCCCCTTCGCCTCGCTCCCATTGTCGCGCCCTGGTGGTGGTAGCTGGTGGCGGCCGTGATCTTGATTGGCCCCCCCCTCTCGATCGCCGCCGCCCTCAGCTCCGCCGCCGCCGGCCGGCTGGTGTAGCTGCTGCTCCACGGTGGTGCCCGTGGTGCCGATCGCGCCATCGAGGCCGCCGCCCATCGCCTCGGCTGGCCCGTGCAGGCCATGCCCGCCCCAAGGGCCCGCTATCGCCTGGCGGCCGGACCGGTGCGCAACGGCCAGATGCTCCGCAACGCCAGCGAGGAGGCAGCGGCCTACCGCCTCGACGGGCCCACCGGCGTTCTCGTGGTTGCCTTCCCCGGCCGCGGCGGCACCGGCATCCCACCTGCAGCAGGCCCATCGCCTCCAGGGGCGTTTGCCGCTCTCCATCGAAATCCTCGATCTGGCGATCTGAGGCAGCCACAGCAGGGGGGCAGCGCCCCCAATCACCTCTTGCACCAAGCCTTCAATATTTGATGCCGTCCAGGTACCGGAATCCACCCCCATCGATCGCCGGGCTGATCACCCAGCAGCGCCATCGCCTCTGGATCCAGCGCTACCTGGCCCAGGGCCTCAGCCAAGGCCAGCCCCAGGCCCGCACCGCCTGAGGCCGGCAGACTGCCGCCACCACCAGCGGGGCCGCCCCAGGCCGCGCTTTCCCTTCCCGCCGCACCATCCGCCATGCTCCACAACCTCGGCCGGGTGGTGGCCACCGCCGCCGTGGCCGCCTCTGTGCCCCACAACCAGATCACCGCCCTGCTCGATCGCCATGCCGCAGGCGACTGGGGCGAGCTCAGCGAGGACGACAAGGCCGCCAACGATGAGGCCGCCCGCACTGGCGATGGGCGGCTCTTCTCCAGCTACAGCACTGCCGAGCACGACAAGATCTGGATCATCACGGACGACATCCGGGGCGAGGGCGAGGGGCCGATCACCACGGTGATGTTTCCTGAGGACTACTGAGGGGGGAAGGATCGAGGGGCACGGCACAGCTGGAGGCTCCCAGACCCACCGGCGCCAGCAGGAGCTGGTGCCATCCCCCCCCAAACAACAGCCCCGGCGCAGCGGCGGGACCGAATCCAGCAGAGGTCCGCCGGCAGGCGGGCCTCAGACTGGTGAGGGCTCGGCGCAAGACGGTGCGGGGATGGAGCGGACCCGAAAGAAGCGGTTGAAAGTATATTAAGTCTAATAAAAGTGATGCCTTTCGTCGACCCGCTTGCCGATCAAGGGCCTTTAATCCTTTTGCTTGCCTAAGAGCTCTAAACTGCATAGAGTGTTTTCTGCAGGGTATCTGAGGATATTTGAATAATTTTATATTTGAGTTTTCTCGTGAGAATCATGGATGACTTACCAGAAATAGACTCGAAAAGAGCGATTTCTCTTATAATGCAGGGAGGGACCAGTGCCAAGACTGCACAGGAGGCCGACTTGATTATGCGATGACTAAAAAGGTGGCAGAAGATGCCGAATAAAGCGTGGGAAAAAATTGGATCTGCTGCTTAGCAAAGATCATCCTGAAAACCTAGGTGAGCCCTGGTCTGTAGCTCTCGCGAAAGACCGTCCAAATCTTGGGTGAAGTTCATGTCACCAACACCTGTCATTCGGAGCACTCTGGCAATGGAGCCAAGGACCGCGCCGGATAATTCTATCTTTACCAAATACCACATATGATCTTGAACAGATGCTTTCTTGGCGAATTGACTTAGGCTTTCATCCTCGCTGGGAATACTCTCCTCGCGGTTATTACCGTCTTTGGCAATAGCAGTTTGGCGGAAAGAGCTAAGACTATGCAGCGTAAACCGACTTAGATGAGATTCAACCCGTGCAGAAATGTGACTTGGGATTAAGGGAAGAGGATAGCTCCAATATTCTGGCTTGCTATCCCAAAGAGAGCGATTATTATATAAATTATCTTTGCTATCAAGCTCTTTATTTTCAATAGGTTTTGAGGGGTCTTTGAAGAAATCGCGTCGCATGCCACGAACTTCATATTCACGGCTAGCAATGTTACGAATGCCTCTTGAATTACGACTCTCAAGTGATTGAGTGGTCATTTCCATGAGACGCCTAGTGTGCCGCCCCGGATATAAATGATAGAATATGAGGTATCATCAGGTGAACCAGGCCCATGCCTATTGGCCGCCCAATGCCTCCTCTGGCGCTTTCCGAGAATGATGTTCGCGAACTCCGGAGTATCGCCAATTCACG
>JBKDOR010000042.1:0-21114 GCA_046342775.1 Synechococcaceae cyanobacterium | reverse complement strand
TGTTGCATGCCACCGCCTGCATCTTGAATCAGGGCGCTGAAGCTTTGGGAGTAGTGGTCGACGGCGCGGGCAAATTCCGCGTTCGCCGGCGGTTCCTGGCCACGCCGCACGTAGACGCCTCCGAGGATGCGCTCGTAGTCGCCCGAGCGAATCCAGCGCAGCAGTTCGCTGACGCGACGCACGGCGAAGGGGTGGGTGGTGGAGAGTTCCGAGAAGAAACGCATGGCGCGATCCATCGAATCATCCCACTCTTCGTATTCACTGGCCTGCTGAATGAAGGCATCGACATTCAGGCCATGGAGGCCTCCTCCGGCCAATTTCATCAGCGTGCGGCAGGTCACGCGCGGGTCGCGAACCACCAGGGCGGCGGCCCGATCGCAGCTGAGCTCCGCGGCCCGCGACCACTCCAGCAACACCAACTGGATCACCTGCAGCGGCAGACCCGCCAGCGGCAGGCCGGTGCTGCCCAGGCCAACAGCCAGCAGCAGATTCAGAACCGTGGTGTACAACACATGCTCGGAATGAATGTGTCCCACCTCATGGGCGATGACCGACTTCAGTTCGTCTTCATCGAGCATCCCCACCAGGCCTGAGTTGAGGATCACGAGCGGTTTGTCGGCACCAAATGCCATCGCATTGGCCTCTGGTGTTTGCAGGATATAAAGATCGTTGCGTACCTCCATGTCGAGCGCATGAAAGCATTCCTGATAGCTGTTCCAAACCGCCGGCAGCTGCTGCGGACCAATGCGAATGCCATTGGCGATCAATCCCTGCCGGTAGGCGCGCTCAACGCCAAATTCGAAGAGTTTGCGCACAACCTGATCGATATAGGGAATCTGACGCAGCGCCGCCGTGGCGGCACGATCGGCGGGGTGCTCGTAGCTTTTCGGGCTGATGCCGCTCAGCCGAAACGCGCTGGGAAGGGTGCTGGTCATCCCGAGGAGGTTCGCAGGGTGGGTCTCAGGCCTGGCATGCCGATGGCGCTCAGGTTGCGATCTTCTAGATCTTCGTCACGGCCGCTGATTCAGCTGTTTCGGAACTGTTGCGATGCCGACCCCTGGCCCGGCCATGATTCGTTTGTGCCTGTCCGGCCTGCTTGTTCGCCTGTGCCCGTTCTTCCCCGCCGCCGTCCCGAGGCTGGTCAACCGGCCCCGGCTCCAGCCCCAGCCCCGGATCCGGTCTTCCGCGGCGGCCGGCGCGAGGCCGAACGGCGGCTGGCCTTGATCGATCCGGCCCGCGACGGGGCCACGCGCAACCATCTCGATGGGGCGGTGACCCGTTTGTCTCCCTACATCCGCCATGGCGTGCTCTCCTTGGCGGAGGTGCGCCAGGCGGTGTTCGAGCGGTTGCGGCAGCTGGGGCCGGGCCCCGCCCCGCAGCAAGCCCAGCCCCAAGCCCTGCAGGGGGAGTTGTTCGCCACGGCCAGGCCAGGCCGTGGTGGCCCCTTAGGCGCGGCGGCCGCGGGGGCTGGCGGTGCGGTGATTGGCGGGGCGATGGCTGGTGGGGCGGGGCCTGGCGGTGCGGGGCCTGGAGGGGCGCCGGCCCAGCCCTGGAGCGCGGCCCAGCGCCGGGCCGGAGAGAAGCTGATCAATGAGCTGGGCTGGCGCGACTACTGGCAGCGCCTCTGGTCGCGGCTGGGGGATGGCATCTGGCTCGATCAGGAACCGCTCAAAACCGGGATCCCGCCCCACAGCTACGCCCCGGACCTGCCGGCGGATCTGGCGTCGGCCAACACCGGCCTGGCCTGCATCGATGGCTTCGCCAGCGAGCTGCTGGCCACGGGCTGGCTGCACAACCACGCCCGCATGTGGCTGGCCGCCTATGTGGTGCATTGGCGCCGGGTGCGCTGGCAGGCCGGCGCCCGCTGGTTCCTCAGCCATCTGCTCGATGGCGACCCCGCCAGCAACAACCTCAGCTGGCAATGGGTGGCCAGCACCTTCAGCCACAAGCCCTACCTCTTCAACCGCTCCAACCTGGAGCGCTTCAGCAGCGGCCGTTATTGCCAGGGCTGCCCGAAGGCGCTCAGCGGCTGCCCGTTCGAGGCCAGCTACGAGGTGCTGCAGGAGCGCTTGTTCCGGCCCTACGACCCTCGCGGCGAGACCGCGCCCCCCGCGGCACCCGGCTCCTCTGCGGCCAACGGCGCTCCCGCGGCATCTGGCTCCCCAGGGACGGCCGGCGCCAACCCCTGCGCGACCCTGCCGGCTGCCTGCGGCCCCGCACCGCGGCGCCCGCTGCTCTGGGTGCATGGCGAGGCCCTCGGACCCTCCAACCCCGCCCTGCGTGCCCATCCCGGCGCGCCGGCCCTGTTCGTGTTCGACACCGAGCTGATCCAGGGCCGGGCCCCCAGCTCTGGCGGCCATCCCGCCGTGGGCGGCTCGCCCCAGCCCCTGGCGGCGGGGCGCCTGCGCTTCCTGCGCGATTGCCTGGCGGAGCTGCCCGTGCAGGTGCGCGAAGGCGATGTGGCCAACGAACTGCTGACGGCGGCGGCGGCCCAGGGCTGCGACGGCATCGTCACCAGCCGGGCGGTGGATCCGCGCTTCGCGGCGATCGCCACGCGTGTGGCGGCGGCGTTGCCATTGCGGATCTTGGATCCGGAGCCGTTTGTGGATCTGCCGCTTGTGGGTCGCGGGGCACCGGATTTGCGGCGCTTCTCGCGCTACTGGAAACGGGCCGAAGCGCTGGTGTGGCAGAGGCCATGACGCCGGGGGCGATGCTCAATCTCCGCTCGTCTTGGCTGAGTGCCGATCTCAGCGGTCGTGTTGATTTCTTGGTCTTCCAGGGGGCGAAACAGGGCTGAGGCGAGAACGGATCCAGCACCAGCTGGCAGCCATCCTCACTCAGCCCTGCAGCGACAGGAAACAACCCTAAAGGAGACTCGTTCAGCAATCGCTCAACTCGCTTTGACGAAGTTCCATTTTTTCACGGCCTCCAGATAGTGGTTCATGCCGTGATCCTCAACGGCGTCAATCCCTTTTTCTTTGATGCTATCCATCGCACCGGCGGTGCAGTCGAGAAACTGCAGCCAGCGACCCGGGTCCTGCTGGATTTGCTTCTGTTGTGAGATGTAAAGGAATGTGCCGACGTGGGTGTAGCCCATGATCCGGGCTGGAGCGCGGGTGACAATATCATTATTGTTCTGGAACCGGAAGGTTTTACCCTTGGCCTCAACGTTGTATACCCGACCCGTATCACGGGTGATGGCCCGCGGTTGGCCAAATGTGTAGGTGGAGGTAAAGGACTCGTCCTCTTGGATCAGAATCGAGCTGGCCACTGTGGCCATGGCGCCTCCAAGGCTATGCCCGGTGACAAAGAGTGCTCTCGGCTTCAGCCGATTGAGCTCGGCGTAGCGTGAAAAGAGGGGATCCCAGATGTCCTGCACCGAATGCAGGAAGCCACGGTGAAAGGCTCCGAACAGGGCTTGCTCCGGAAAGGCGTTGAGGTTGTCGATCCAGTCGGCAGGCTCATCGGTTCCTCGGAACACCAGGGCCAGAAACGTGGAGTGTTCCACCACGGCAGCCTGGGCGGATTTCTTCGAGAACCCTCGCACCGACAGGAATCCAGGATCTTCAGCCTTCAGATTGCTGAGAATTCCCGCTTCGTCTGGGTCTTTACCACCTAGCTTGCTTTGATAAATAGCGCCAGCAAGGCGTGCCATCCAATAAGCATTACCTTGATCCAAGGAGGTGCAGTAGGGCTTGACGGTAGGCATGGGGATCCGTGGCCAAGAATTGGGGAGTGATGAAACGGGCGTAGGGACGCGATTGCCGGCGACGCTCTGGCAGGGAGGAGTGGAACTCCTCATGTCGTGGTGCCGGGACAGGCAGCCCGCCCAGGGTGCTGACAGGATCAGCAACAATGACGATACGTCTATTCGGCAAGAATGACCGGATCATGTCCAGGGAAATGGACACAACTCGATACAGAAAGTTACGCTTGTGGTGTACAGCCGGCGAACCCTGGATGGTGTTGTCATAGGTGCGCAAAAGATCTGCAGCTGATCGCCTCCATCCCTTGAAACCCAAACAACAGCCCTTGCCGCGCCATCCCTGCTGCAATCACGCAGAAATCCGTTGGACGGATCTCTCCAAGCGGTGCCGCCGCTGTGCCTCAACAACCTGCTGGAGCTCCCACCGCCGAGAAGCATTTCTCATGAAGACGTGATCGAGGTCGCCCCCACCGACCAGACCTGCCGGCTCCAAACGACCCCGACCCCCCTGCGACGCTCCGTCGTGGGGCTCTGGCCGACGGTTGCGGGCCAGAAGGCTGGTGGCGGCCAACTTGACGCCGGCTGATGTGGTGCCGCTGCCCTCCCCGTTCACGACTCGCGCTGTGCAACGGCGTCGGCCCGCCCTGGTGCTGTCGGATCCGGACGTCCAGCGCGGCACCGCCCGGCTGCTGCGGGCGTTGATCACCGCCGCCGGGCGATTCCGCTGGCCGGGGCAGCCGCTGTGCCAATCCGCTGGCGCCTGAGCCTCAGCTGGTGATGCGGGCGGCCCCGGAGATGGGGATCAGCGGGGAGCGAGTGATGTCGGTGAAGGCAGCGGCCTGGCCTGCCTACAGTTTTCCATGCCTGCTGCTCACCCATGGCTCTGGCCTCCCCATCCGCCGCCATCTCGCCGGAACTGGAGCCTGCGCCGCTGCACCTGCCGCTGGATCTGCGGCTGACGCCAGAGCAGTTTGAGCGGGTCTGCCAGGCCAATCCCGAGGCTGTGCTCGAACTGGCCGCCGATGGCCATCTGCTGATCATGACTCCCACGGGCAGCGAGACCAGCCGCCGCAACTCCCGCCTGACGATGCGGCTGCTCCTCTGGGCGGATCGGCAGGGAGGCTGGCTGGTGTTTGACAGCTCCGGTGCCTTCCGGTTTCCAGATGGCTCCGTGCTGAGTCCCGATGCCGCTGTGGTGCGGCAGGAGCGTTGGCAAGCCCTCACCCTTGAGGAGCAGCGCGGCTTCGCGCCCCTCTGCCCCGACCTGGTGGTGGAACTGGCCAGCCCCAGCGATGAGGGTCCACGCGGCGCCAGCGCCCTGCGCCGCAAAATGGCCGCCTACCAGGCGAATGGCGCCCGCCTGGGCTGGCTGCTGTTGCCCCAGGAGCGGGCTGTGGAGATCTGGCGGGCCGGTGCGCCGGGGATGGCGGCACGCCTCGAGAACGCCAGCCGGTTGGAGGGCAGTGAGCTGGCCGAGGGCCTGGCGCTCGATCTGGAGGATCTCTGGACGCCGTGACGAAGGTCCGCGGTGTGGCGGCTGCGCTTGGAGCGTTGGCGGCACCAGACGCTGGCCACAAAAAACCCCCGCCGGGCAGGCGAGGGCTGAGGGCTGATCGGGATCGGTGGCGGGATCGGCGGACCCACCGCTGGGCTCAGACCTTGCGGCTGTAGAACTCCACCACCAGCAGCTCGTTGATCTCCAGCGCCACCCATTCGCGCTCGATGCGGCCGGTCACCTTGGCGGTCATCTTGGCCTTGTCGAACTCCAGGTGCGGCGGGATGTTGGCCAGACCCGGGAACTCCAGGTTGCCCTCGGCGAGCTTGCGACTGGCCTTGCGCTCGCGGATGGCCACCACATCGCCGGGGCGGCATTGATAGCTGGGGATGTCCACCACGTGGCCATTCACCGTGACGTGGCCATGGTTCACCAGCTGGCGCGCCCCCGGCACGGTGGGGCCGAAGCCCAGCCGGAAACAGACATTATCGAGGCGGTTTTCGAGCAGCTTCAGCAGGTTGGTGCCGGTGGAACCCTCCTGGGCCCGGGCCTTCTTGACATAGCGGACCAGCTGCCGCTCGGAAATGCCGTAGTTGAAGCGAAGCTTCTGCTTTTCTTCCAGACGGATGGCGTACTCGGAGCGCTTGCGACGGGCTTGGCCGTGCTGACCGGGGGGATAAGCCCGCTTGGCGGACTTACGGGTGAGACCGGGGAGGTCTCCCAAGCGCCGCGTGATCCTCAGACGAGGGCCGCGGTATCGGGACATGGGGTGTTGAAGGCGTAGGACGAAAGCCGCTGCAGGCCTGGTGCACCGGCATGCTGGGGGAAGCCAACAGCTGGAGCCTTGCAGCGCCAACTTTCCATCTTAGGCGGCGGCCTCTCCGCAGCCCTGAGCGCCTTGCTGCTCGGGCTGATCCGCCTCTATCGCTTCAGCCTTTCGCCGCTGCTCGGGCCCCACTGCCGCTTCACCCCCAGCTGCAGCGCCTACGGGCTGGAGGCGATCCAGCGCCACGGCCCCTGGCGGGGCGGCTGGCTGACGCTGCGACGGCTGCTGCGCTGCCATCCCTTCACCCCCTGCGGCTGCGATCAGGTGCCGGATTGAGCGGCAGGGTCTGGCATCGCCGGGACCTGCCGCCAACTCGGAGAGCTGTGTCGCCAACTCGGAGAGCCGTGTCGCCGATCGGGAGAGCCGTGTCGCCGATCGGGAGTGAGCGGATCGGGAGAGCCGGGTCGCCGATCGGGAGTCAGCGGATCGGGAGTGAGGATGGGAATTCCCCTCGGCCGTCCAGCAGCCATGTCCAACCCTGAGGCGGGAGCGGCGGAGCTGGTGCTCTACACCCGCCAGGGCTGCTGCCTGTGCGAGGGGCTGGAGGAGCGCCTGCGGGCCCTCGATCCACCGCCGCCGCTGTCGCTGGTGGATGTGGATGGCGATCCCGCCCTGCAGGCCCGCTACGGGCTGGAGGTGCCCGTTCTGGCCGTGGCCGCGGGCCAAGGCCCCCGGCGCCTGCTGCCGCGGGTGCCGCCGCGCCTGAGCGGCCAGGGCCTGGCCAGCTGGCTGCAGCGCCAGCTCGCCAGCTGAGCAGCAGCATTCAGCTGCGCCACAGCCTGCCTCTGAGAAACAGCCCCGGCCACTCCCGCCGCTGTCGCCTATCGGCTCCGGTTCGAGGGCGCTTAGATAGGGGGCCTTCAGCCCCTGGGGTCGCCGCATCCATGGTCCAGCTGCTCCATCCGCTGCTCCATCAGGTGGGACTGCCGGTGCCTGCGGGGCTGCCCAACGCCGAGGTGCGGGGCCTCAGCTGCGATTCCCGGCAGGTGGGGCCCGGCACGTTGTTCATCGGCTTGCCTGGCAGCCGCGCCGATGGCGGCTGCTTCTGGCCCCAGGTGCTGGAGGCCGGGGCGGTCGCCGCCTTGATCGGTCCCGCCGCTGCCCAGCAATGCCCCCCCGGCGCCGGGGATCCGGTGCTGGTGCAAGAGGGATCGCTGCAGCGCCTGGCCGGCCAGCTGGCGGCGGCCTTCTGGCAGCAGCCCAGCCAGCGCCTGGCGTTGATCGGCGTCACCGGCACCAACGGCAAGACCACCACCACCCATTTGATTGAGGCCTTGGCCGCCGCCAGCGGCCATCCCGCCGCCTTGTTCGGCACGTTGGTGAACCGCTGGCCCGGCCATAGCGTCACCGCCCAGCACACCACCGCCTTCGCGGATGTGCTGCAGCTGGAGCTGGCCCAGGCGGTGGAGGCCGGCGCCCGGGTGGCGGCGATGGAGGTGAGCTCCCACGCCCTCGATCAGCAGCGGGTGGCGGGCTGCGGCTTCGCCGCGGCCGTGTTCACCAACCTCACCCAGGACCACCTCGACTACCACCCCTCGATGCAGGACTACTTCGAGGCCAAGGCGTTGCTGTTCCAGCCGCCGTTGCTGCGGGGCGGCGCCGTGGTGAACATCGATGACCCCTGGGGCCGCCAGCTGGCCGAGCGCCTGGCGGCCGCCCCGGCCTCCGCGTTTCCCGGCCCGCTCTGGCGCAGCTCCCTTGAGGATCCCAGCGCTGAGCTCTACATCGATGAGCTGGAGATGGCCGCCGATGGCGTCAGCGGGCGCCTGCGCACCCCCTCGGCCACGGGACGGTTCCGGTCACCGTTGGTGGGGCGCTTCAACCTGATGAACCTGCTCCAGGCGGTGGGGGCGTTGCAACAGCAGGGGCTGCCCCTGACCAAGCTGCTCGACGCTCTGCAGAACTTCCGCGGCGTGCCGGGCCGCATGGAGCGGGTGGCGATCGCCAGCACCCTGCCCCAGCCGGCGGTGTTCGTGGATTACGCCCACACTCCCGATGGATTGGAGAGCGCCCTGAAGGCCAGCCGCCCCTTCAGCCGCGGCCGGCTTGTGTGCGTGTTCGGCTGCGGCGGTGACCGCGACCGCAGCAAGCGGCCCCAGATGGGCGAGATCGCCTCGCGCCTCGCCGATGTGGTGGTCGTCACCTCCGACAACCCGCGCACCGAGGATCCCCAACAGATCCTCTCCGATGTGCTGGCCGGCATTCCGGCGGATCGGGCCGGTCTGCAAGTGCAGGTGGACCGGGCCCAGGCCATCGCCGCGGCCATCGCCGCCGCCTCGCCCGACGACCTGGTGCTGATCGCCGGCAAGGGCCATGAGGATTATCAGATCCTCGGCACCACCAAGATCCATTTCGACGACCGCGAGGAGGCGGAAAAGGCCCTCAGGGCGCGGTGAGTGTGCTGTGCTCTGTCTTGCTCCGGCTTGGATCCCTTGCTATCGCCCCCCGCAGCGGCGGTGGCTCGGCGGCCAGCGAACGGTGGCTCAGCGGCCAGCGAACGGTGGATGTGGAGTGGCCCATGGAGGGCTACCCCGGAGCGAGATTCGGCCGCCCGGTGCTAGCTGCTTCAGCTGCCCAGCTTGCGGCCACTGCCGCCAGAGCCCGATGGGGTGAGAGAGCCGCCAGAGCCTGGCCGGCGCTGGCGGCTGCGCAGCTGGCGACTCCAGCCAAATGCCATGGCAGCCGCGGCCACGGGTAGTGGGGCCGGGACGGGGGTAGGCGGTGGAGGGGAGCTGGGCATGGCGTAGGCGTAATTGTAGACCTGATTCCGACCGACCTGAATTTCATTCTGTACGTTTGGGTTGCCTATTTCTTGGAAGACGGCATAAACATCCGTGGCGTTGGTCGCGAAGGCAAAGAGCGGCCCGCCCATGGCGGCAAAGCCAGGATAGGAGTTCGATCCCAGGTAGCCGTTGACAAGCTGGGCGAACTCGTAGGCGAGATTCGGATCGGCGATGTTACCTGAGAACCAGGGCATCTTCGCCACTGTGAACAGGGTGGGTTCCTGCTCGTGGGAGCGATTGGTAACCAGGACGTCGTAGGACGTGCCGCCAACGATGACAAGCACGGCCTTGGCGGGCTGGGGAAGCAGCCACGCGGTAGCAACAAGAACAGAAACCCCCATTGCCCAGCGCAGGCTGCCGCTGTCACCAACGAATCTCATGGGAATGGTCAACCATCATTGTGAAGCAATCTTAGCGGAACAACAGTTGGCCGGCTTGGCCATCACACATAGCCAAACTGTTGAGGGTCAGTGAGTTGCAGAGCATTGAGGCCGGTTGGCCGCAACCCTTCGATGAAGCCGAGGCGCTCGCCATTGCTGGCGAGGGAAATGAAGGTGCCGTTCACCCCATTGAACCGGCCGCTGCTGAGGCTGTAATCATTGGACCGCCCCGCCAACTGAATGCAATCCTGGCCGATCTGGAAGTCGGTGATCACCGCCATGCCGGCCGTGCCGTCGCCGTCGTAGAAGCGCTGGCCAGGGAGACCGAGCAGGAACAGATCTTTCCCACCTTGGCCCGTCAACCTGTCGACCGATCCCTTGCCGAACTGGCTGGAGCCGGAAGGCACGCCACGGATCGTTTCCGCGATGGGAGAACCGATGATCACATCCGCGCCCTCGGTGGGAGTTCCAACCACCGGCTCAAGGATCTGAACCGAAAGGAGTGAACCCAGCGGTTGGCTGCGCCCGGCATCGGCGAAGAAGCGCAGCGAGAAGCGTTCATCGGCATCCGGTAGGGCATCGACCACGGTGGAGCGCAGCAACGCGAAGCGCCCGTCGGAGCCGATGGCGCCGCTGCCTTGGAGCAGGCCATCGCTGAAGTCGGCGCCGCTGAGGCCGCCCGCGATGGCCCCCTCGCCGCTGATCGCCCAGTACACGCTGGTGAATGCCGGCACGTTGGTGGTGGCGAGGCTGAAGCTGACGCTCTGCCCCTCCAGGATGGAGCTGGCCGATTGGCTGACGCTGAAGGTGGGGGTATCGGGCAGATCGTTCACCTGGAGCGTCACATCCCGCTGGAAGCTGAGGCCACCTTGATCGGTGACCTGCAGGCGAATCGCATAGGAGGACTGGCGTTCGTAGTCGGCATAGGAGGGACTGCCCGTGATGTGCAGGCCGGTGCCGGAGACATAGAAGATCAGGTTGTCGCCGTAGTTCGGGGCTAAGGAATAGGTGAAGGTCTGCGGCGTGAAAGGCAGGTCTGGATCCGTCGCCGAAAGACTGGCGATGCGGCTATCCATCGGGATGTTTTCGTCGAAGTTGGTGCTGCTCAAGCCCAGGGAATTCGGCGCCTCGTTGACATTGGCGAGGGCCAGGCTGTAGGGCTTGCTGATCGGTGTGGCGCCCACCACGCTGGCGTCGGCCACCTGCACTGAGAGGCTGTAGGTGTTCTGGCTGCCCTCGTAGTTGAGGGCGGTGCCGGCCTTGAGGTAGAGGGCTTTGTCCTTCAGCTCAAAGGCGTTGGCGTCGGCGCCCACCAGGCTGAGCAGGTTGGTGCCGAATTCGTCATCGCTGATGTGGATGTCGGCGAGGCGGATGGCGTTGGTGGTGTTGGTGGTTTCGGGCAGCGTGGTGATCAGGTTGCTGAGCAACAGATCGGTGGGGGCGTGATTGAAGGCGTCGATCACCAGATCGGCGTTGCCGGAAAGCGATCCCGGCGCCCCGGGCGCGGCCAGGCTGAGCAGGGCGTTGTTGCCGGCACCGTCCTGGATGGTGGCGCCGTTGAGGGCCAAGGAGGAGCTGGAGAGCTGATCGAGATCGGCGCTGAGATCACCGAGTTGCACCACGTAGGTGAACGAGAGGGTGGTGGTGCCGCTGCCGCCGCTGTAGCTGGCGAAGCGATCCATGGCGCCGGTTTCCAGCTGCAACGTGGGGCTGCCGCCGCTGGTGTCGACGTGCACGGGCTCGGAGAATTCGAGCGTGAGGGTGATCACCGATCCGAGGCCGTAGGTGCCATTCGCAGTGGTGGAGCGCACAGGGGCCACCGGAGCGGCGCCTGGCAGGACGAGGGAGCCGGTGGGGGGGGTGAGATCCACCGTGAGGGCCTCGAAGCTGGAGAGGGGCGCGCTGGTGTTGCCGGCGGCATCGCGCTGGCGCAGCTGCACCTGGCCCGGGCTGTAGCTGCCGGGGGCGAGCAGGAAGGAGCTGGTGGCGGGGCTCTGGTCGACGCTCCAGGTGGTGCCGCCATCGCTGGAGACCTGCCAGACGGCGGAGGCTTCCACCCCGGAGATGGTGAGGCTGCCATCGGCGGTGAGGCGATCGGCGCTGGAGAAGCCGGTGTCGTTGGCCAGGGAGAGCGTCGGGGCCTGGGGGGCGAGGGTGTCGACCGTGAAGGCGGCGAAGCTGGTGAAGGGCTCGCTTGTGCTGCCACCGAGGGATTGGCGCACCTGCACCTGGCCAAGGCCGTAGCTGCCGGAGGGCACCACAAAGCTGCTGCTGGTGGCCGCCGTTTGGGAGGCGCTCCAGCTGCTGCCGCCGTCGCTGGAGAACTGCCAGGTGGCCCCGCTGACCAGGCCCGAGACGGAGACCGTGCCATCGGCGGTGAGCCGATCGCTGGCGGAGGAGCCGGTGTCGTTGACCAGCATGAGGCTGGGGCTGGCCACCCGGGAACCGCTGAGGCTGATGTCCCGCAGGGTGACCTGGCTGTCGGCGGCGCCGAAGCCGATCAGATCGAAGCTGAGCAGCACCGCGGTGCCGACCATGCTGTCGGGTAGATCAAGGGAGTAGGTGGTGCTGCCGTCGCCGTTGGCGCTCCAGCGCAAGGCGGACGCCAGCGAGGGGGCGCCGCTGGGCTGAATGTTGAGCAGGGCGTCGGCATCCGGCAGGGGCACGGTGCCGTCCGCTCCAAGAGCCGGCAGGGTGGTGTCGGCGTTGAGCAACGCCACTTCAAAGGCGTCATTGGGGCCCGCGGAGTTGGCGTCGAGGGAGAGATCGGCAACGGTGAAACGCAGCTGGCGATCGCCAGAATTGATCTGGAAGATCTGGGCCAGGTGGGTGGGCGCGATCAACGACTCCTTGAGGGTGATGGTGTTGCTGCCGGGCCGCAGGTCGCCTTCGGTGATCCAGCCGTCGGTGCCGTCAATGCCGAAGTCGGGATTGAGCAGGGTGGGGTTGATCAGGCCCATCGCATTCAGAAAACTAATAAGCGAAGTTTCTGCTGGGGCTTCTGGTTGGATTAGAACATCTGAATGAACTTGCTCGGGAGCAGTGACTATCCAGTTCTCGGCAAACTCTCCAGTATTCAAAGGCGGCGATCCCTGGTATGGCCTTTGCCCACTCAACTGAATGATGTATCGCAGCAGTTTATCGATGCGCTCAGGCGGAATATCTCGCTGATGGCGCAGGGCGAGACTCAAAAGGTCACGCTGTTCAATGTTAATACGCCGATCATTTGGCACCCCCATGAAACTGGGGGAGGGATGAAGGGGAATTCGCTGTCCAGACGAATCAAGTTTGTATTCATCAGGAAGACCGATGTTGTGCGCAAGCTCATGGGCGATCAGCCATCCAAGATAATTACCTATCGCTATCATGCGGGATGGACGATCAGAAACAGAAGATGTGAAAGCAGCAGCCTGCTTCAATGCATTCGGGATTGAGATTCTCGCTTGTCCGCTACCGCTTGATGATGTCGCAGAGAACGAGGCGCCTGTCAGGTTTGTATTCAGGAGGCGACTCAGTGCATAGGCCTTGGCTCGGGCTCCCAAGTCAGTCCGAAAAGAACCATCGGGATTAAGGAGCAGTGCAGGAACCAAAGCTTGGTTAAAATCCCATCCAGCAGAGCCAGCCTCAATAGAGTTGCCAGTGGGCTCCAGAACGAATTGAACAGCAGTAGTTCTTGCCGCATCCATGGGGCTTAAAGCCTCAGGAGAAGAAAACAAAATGTCGAGGGTACTATCCCAGAATGCGGGGCTAAATATACCCAAATTTTCAGACGAGCCAAAAGACCTCCTTGTACCTTGCATTATGGCTTCTAAATCTGTAAGTTCAAAACGATCCTCAAACCTAGCTCGAAAGCTTGAGCTCGCGATAAGTGTATGTAGCCGTAGTTTCTCAGGGGGAAGACTTTCAAGCTGATCAGTAGGTGTCAGTGCAGCAGTAATGGCATCAAAGAGCAACTGGGAGAGCTGCTGATCATCAACTAGAAGCTGCTGCCGGGGAACAACTCGCGAACGAACAACCAAATCTCTGTAGTGCTGGCCATTGATCCGAATTTCAAGATTTCCATCAAAAGTAGCATCATCGTTCCGCCGAGACGCTAGGGATAGTAATGTAAGTGGCCCATCAGTTGACAGCCGCCAACGGCTACCAGGGACAAGGGCTATTTCATAATTATTTGGGTTGTAAATCTTGATCAAACCTGTCTGGCCTGCCACGATATCTCGACCATTCAGTACACTATCGTAATGATTAAGATCCGAAAGTTCAGTAAAATAAAGTAATTTTACAGAGGATCCACCAGCGCCGACGTAACTGCCATTGCCTGCTAGCTTTCGTGTATCAATAAATAAATCAGTACTCAACAAGACCGCATCATAATTATCACTATACTCCTTCCGCAGTGAATCTGAAAGACCTACGCTGAGCAAGATTTGGCTTTCTCCCCGTGATGGCAATGACTGATTGGAGAGAAAGGTTCTCTTTTGCTGCGTGTCATTATACGCCGATACTCGACCACCATCAATACCGGAGAATAAAAAAGAATTTTTCGATACGCTCACATCATACAAGATCGCAGAATCCGAATTATTCTTTAGATTTAAGTTGTGCTCGTTCTGGCCCGGCAACACAAATATGTCATGTCTGATCAGCATTTCGGGTGAAGTGGTAAGTGGTACACGGTAACCATCGCTGAATAGCACAATCTGATCTTCTGGATTCTCGCTGCTATCCCGAACGGAGAATGTACTTCCAACCCTGACATCATCAATCACAACATTTCCAGAATAAACAATCAGATTTCCTCCATGCAGAACTGGTTCAGGAACTTCAAGTCGGAACCTTAACTGTAAAGACTGAAGCTGGCTCGACCTGACGCCCTGGGGAATAACTAGGGAATACTGCGAGGATCCCTCGGGAAGATCTGTGATATTGATCCTTCCAAGAACTGTGGGGGGTAAATTTTCACCGGTCAGAATTTCGACTATTAAATGACCAGCAGTATCATAGATTACCATATAAGGATCTTCAGGTGACTGCGGAGGATTTATCGGAGGACTATTGTTGAATGTCACTTCAAAACTAAGTTGATCTGCAGATATTGGCAATATCATTCGATTGTGAGTTAGTTCGGATGTCCCATTCAGTTGGTACCCCCAATCAGCGTACTTACTCAATCGAGAAGCAAATTCTGCCAACTCAGCAATCACGAGAGGCCTGACAACAGCATTATTGACTGCAAAGCCTGAAAGAAGTTTAAGGAGAAAGTTCGTGCTGAGACCTGGGACTCGTCTGAGGGCAACATTAACACCAAGTTCCAGGGCAACCTGAATACCAAGAACAGCATTGGCAAGATCATCAATTGAGAAATTATCACCTTTAAACATTTGCATTATATTTAATAGGCGGTCAAAATTGGTCGAGTTGAATTGCAATGAATCACGAGCCATTCTCTCTCTATCAAGCCCTAAGAATGCAAGATTGTGAGACTGCCTCATGTCAACACTCTCTTGATTGCCATTATGAAAAGACCACCCGGGTAATTCATAGCGTGTTGGATATCTACCAAAGAACGGGCGAACACTAGCTTGGAAATCTCCATTAAACACAGACGGTATAGCTTTATAGCTTATCCCAAACTCAGTGTTGTCTTCCGTAAGTGGGATACGCTTGTCAGAGCCAGCATTAATCCGCGAAGGAATTCCACCACCAAGGGCTGACATTGCCCATCCAACACCAATCCCTTCCCATGTATCGAGAATTTCTGAGTTATAGGAATCAATAACAGAAACTAGTCCTGAACGCCCAGATGAGCCTCTGATAACTCTACCACTACGCTCGTCTACACGTTGGAGATACCAAGGACTAACTGCATCGGTGTAAGGGCTCTGAGCCGTAAGCTGAGCCGTAAGTATAGATTTCAATACGGAAGGAAGCTGATCAGAAGCATAATCTGCTTTGCGTCGAATGATTGGCTCACGCTGATCAACAGGGTCTCCACCTCTTGTCTTCATGGGTGAAAAGTAGTCCAGCGATAAATCAATCGTGCCCCCATACCAGCTATGAGGGCGAGAATGAACAATTGCAGAAGAGATCGGGATTGATACGCCAGCCAATTTGACATTATCATCAAAGATAAATCCTTTCATTCCAGAAAGATCAAAATCAAAATCAAAGCCGTTATCTTGATAACGGGAATCAGCACCTGCCAGAGAACGTCCATTAGGGGTGAGCGTAACACTTGGCAAGTTTTCATTGGCAATATGTTGATAATAGTTGTCTGCATAGTTCACCCCTTCCCAGGCCTGCACGTTGGGATCATAAAACTCAGAATAATCAATCCTATCCAAACCTCTCCAAGTATTGCCAAGAAGGAGATTGGCAGTGACACCGCCTACGGTATTAGCGCCTAAGGTATTGGCAAGTTGTGCCCTGCGACCCTCTAGAATTAAAGAATCTTGGTTTTGATCGTGTGGATCTAAGGTCGTGACATGTAAATCCAAAGGGCGACCAATTCCATATGTCCTCGCATACCACAACAGCCTCTGACTAAGTTCAGAATTGACAACTGCACCCCTACTGTGAGCGATTAAATGGAGATAGCCACTGAGCAACTTGCCCCCAGAAGCTGCGTTGGCTTCAATCAAGGATGCATAAAGTGCGTCTGCTGCGGCTTCTGAAAAACCTGAGTCACTTAAGCCAGAATCAATAATCCAGTCGGGCACCAAAACGACAGGATGATTCTTCTCTAGTGCCGTATTCAGTGATATAAAGTCACCATCTAGTGGCGTCCATGCCCCATTTTGCCGATCATACTTGTAAACATAGCCGTTCTGTTGTTGTGCCAAGATTCTCGCCAACTCTGCCGATCGTGTCATTGCAGGATCGTTATCAGCACCTGGCAATGGAGGTTGGAATCCATGGGTAATGATTGTTACAGAACTGGCCTGCGGGAGGCCCTGCTGAAAAGCTGAACCCACTTGGAATTGAGCAGCTGCTCTTGCCGAGACCTCACCGCCAGAGATTTGTTTTCCTTCTGCTCCCCACCAAAGGGTCTGCCCAGGCGTTAACCGAAAATTGGCAAAATTCGGGTCAATTGCAAAATCTCTATATGGAAAAATCTCGCCAGCACGAAGTTTTTGCCCTGGAAGAAGTAGATTACTACTGGTAAAGATTCGTTGGCTGTGTTCTTCATCCAGAGCACGAGCATTCTGATTCGACCACTCTGAGGCTATATGCTTTGGTCTGTCATCGGGAAACAGACCATCCCCAGGGCCAAAAACACTGACAAAGATACGCAGTTCCTCAAGGTCTTGACTTGATTTAAGTTTAAAGATAGGGCGTGAACTGCTACCCATTAATCCATCGATATCGCTATTGCTGTTTATGGGATCAAGAAGAGTAATCGACCCTTGCTGTTCAAACTCCGTACCCGCTGGCGCAGCCCCATTCGTGGGAATGCGTTGTCCCGCATTGGTGGGTAGAACGAAAGGTTTGGCCAGGCGATCACTTTCGGGCTGTGCAATAGCTGCAGCGATCAGCGCATTGACATCCCATACCTGGCTTTCGTGCGGAAGCTGGGTGTTTTGGTCGATCGTTCCGTAGCCGCCTTTGAGCTGACCGATCAAGGTTTTGCCATCCTCAGAAAGCGACAAATTGACGATTCCATATCCATCCAGTGGCACCGTAGCTCCCAGATACTGGGGTGCCCCACGCAGGCCGAAGGGATCTTTGACAATGCCCAGCTTGCCACCTACGTTCACTTTCTTGGCACTGGCAGCACCGCCTACAGCTGTGGGCGGACCATACGGGCTTGTTTGAGTAAACATCGGCGCTTCAAACATCGCGCGCCAGTACGGATCTAAAAAGTTGTAGTTGTCATCAGATACGATCGCGTACTCGACACCATCGGCAGCGGTGACAAGCACAGCGCTTTGGGCACGCTGGATGTTGAGTCGATCACGCTGAACGCTGGTACCGGGCTGCTGCATCAATATGGAATTAGCTGCAGCAGATAGCGGTTTCATGTTGTCATCACGTTGGATCACGAGAGCAGAAAGCCCACGGTTGTAATCGTTGATATTAGTGAGCAAATAGCGGTTGGGATCGCTGGTGGCTGTAATCATCTGAGGCGATTTACCGCTGATGCTGTCTGCCGGAGTAAAAGCAACGATCGGCGCATCAATGCGACCGGATGTACGATTAAGGCTATCCAAGCTGAAGATCAAGACATCGCCCGTAGCTGATGCGCCTGCGAGGGTGTAGCTAGGGTTCTGCTTCGGCAGTGCTACAACCATCGTTTTCCCATCGGGACCAATGCAGATATCGCTGACGCCGAGCGGGCTTGCTTCCAGGCCAGCCCCCTGGATCGTGATCGCTTGGTGATAGCGAGAATTGCCTGGATTTGTGCTCATCGCCAGTAGGCGGCTGCCGTTTCCAAAAGCAGCCTCGCCAATCAGCAGTAAATCTCCAGCAGTGGCTAGGCTGGTGATACTTCTACCGTCTGGTATTGTAATCGTGGCAATCTTCTTGAGACTAAGAGTGTCCACAACATAAACAACGCCATTACCACCGACATAAATGCGGCTCAGATCATCGCTGAAAGCAACAGGCTGGACTTTGCGACCAGTCAGGTAGGTGCTGAAGTCGGACTGGCCTTCCCCCGGACCTTTGACCAACTCCAGCAGCGGAACGGTGACGGGATCATCCTCCTGTCGCACGATCGTAATTCCCGTGCGCGTTAGCACAGCCGCCATGTCAGCTTTGGGTCTGAGCTTGATTTGATTGCCTTCAAACTCCAATGGATCACCCAAGATCAGTTCGCCATCGCTACCGATGGTGCCTGTGGGAATCTGCCGTACCAATTGCCAACTCACGCTACCAATGGCTAGATCATCTGGGGGAGGGACACTGATCTGTCCTGAGGTGCTTCCAGGCAGCGACAGCACATCGCGGTGGCTACCGTTCGCCATTACCGCGCGCACCACAAGCTGCCCGATGGAGAGTGGTGTCTGTCCATCTAAATCAGCACTTGGTGCCTCAACTGTGAAGAGGATCTGACCGCTGCTGCCCACTTCTGCTCTGCTGATCTTGGGCAAACTGACGTTGCCAAAGGGCGTCTGCACCGCAGGCAGCACAGCTGCCGTATCGAGCTCGAAGTTGTTGTTCAGCCCACTCTGAGGCAGCTCAATATCGGCAAACTTCGGCACACCAAAGGCATAACGGCCAGCCACCAAAGCCGTGGCTTGGCTGGCCAGGATTCCCAGCACAGATGAGAATGCCGAAAATCCACTCAACCCACCACCCATTGAGAAGCCAAGACCACCAAAGCTTGCCCAGGTGCCTGCCGCGATGTTCATGAACGCGAAGGTGTCCATCATCCCGGGTGATCGTCGCGAGATCATGTAGTCGCCGGAGCGCGTCATGCCCTCGTAGGGTCTGCTGGCCGTGCGTGCCACCAGCTGGCCGGAGGCATCGGTCTCGATCACGCCGTTGTCCAGCAGCCACCAGGTGTCGTGCCACTGGCCATCGGGCTGCAGCACCTGGCCCTTGCGGAAGAACAGCACCTCCTCGCCGGGTGTGGCGGTGTCGGCACCAACTTGCACCGGAATCCTTAACTGCACAGGCTCGTTGGTGGCCTCGGCGCCCAGATCCAGACGGAAGGCCGCCACCGGCAGCAGCACCCCGGCCGCGGGAGCGGCCAGGCCCGTGATCGTTTCAATGTTGTCCACCACAAGGCGCTGAAGACCCACCGCCGTGGCTGCCTTGAGAGCACCCGGGCCAATCAACACCGTCTCTCCTGTGGCGGCGGCAACGATGCCGCCCGCTTCAGCGCCAACGCTGATCCGATCCGGCGTGGGTGTGGCGGGATCGTTATCCGTGAGTTGGGGTACCTGCACCTTCAGGCTGATCAGGGTCTGCCCGATCGCCTGCTGTGTCAGGGAGCCATAGGGATCGACATCCGTGCCGAGATGCACCACGGAGATGGTGGCCACACCATTGCCCTTGGCCGTGATCAGGCCATCCGCCGAAATGGTGGCCACCGATTCATCGCTACTGAAGTAGCGCGTGCCGCTGCTGAGTTGCGTTGTGGCTGGAAGTACCAACGTGAATGTTTCACCCGTGTCGGGATCGGTGAAGGTTTCGCTGGTTTCCGGTTGGGCCGCTCGACGGATCTGTTGCGGTGTATGGATCTCGATCCGCTCGCCACTGTTGGCGTCCACCGTCCACACCTTGAGCTGGCGCGTGCCGCCCGGAGCCAGGGAGAGGGTATTGGGATAGACATCCACCTCGGGCCCGTTGATGATCTGAGCCTCCTCTTCACCCAGGCCACCCACATTCACTGCGGCGGTGGCGCTGATCGTGCGGCCCGCCGGATCGGTGCGGCTGGCGACGATCAGACCAGCACCAGCTACCTCGGCGCGAACCCGGTCTTGGCTGTCATCCACGCGGATGGCATTGGCGCCGACATACCCCAGGGGGGAGAGATCGCGCGCTTCCAGGTGCAGATAATCGCCACTGACGCTGAGATCCACCTGCGCCGCATCTTCAAATATGCCCACGGCTCGCAGCACGGCGCTCTGCCCAGGCAACAGGTTGGGCAGCGGCTGCAACCGAATCGCCAGCAACTTCGCCCCACTCACCTTCACCGCCAACTCGATCGGCGCACTGGCGTTGAAGCCGTCGTCGGCCTGCACCACGATCGTGGCGTTGCCGCTGTAGCCCGCCTCGGGGCTGAACAGGAGCGTCTGGCCATCGTCGCCGAGGCGGGCGCTGCCGTGGCTGGCGGACACCACCCGCCAGAACAGGGGATCTCCCTCCTGGTCGATCGCGATCGAGGCCAGATTTCGCTGGGTGGTGAGATCCGTGTGGGTGCTGAGCGCCGGGCCGTCGGGCTGGGCTTGCGCCACCGGCGCCTGGTTGGCCCGCCAGCCGTAGTTGGCAAAGAGCAGTTGCCGATCGGCCGTCTCGGCCAGGCCGTTGCCATCGAGATCGGCCAGGGCGGTGTTGCCCGCCTTGGCGGCGGCCTCCCAGGCATCGCTGTCGGCACCGTCCACATCGCCGTCGCGGTCGAGGTCGCCCGCCACCGACACGCGCACCTCCACCTCGCTAGTTGCACTGCCGCTGCCACTGCCACTGCCACTGCCGCTGCCGCCGCCGCTGCCGCTGCCGCTGCCGCGCAGGCTGAGCAGCTTCAGGCCCGCCTCCGTGGTGCGCAGCAGCGTGACGGTGCGGCCGCCCTGGCTGGCGCTGCCGAGCACCGTGGCGCCCACGGCCGAAAGCTGGGCGGCGGCGCCGCTGGTTTCCACCGCCAGCAGCACCGCACCGCTGGCGCCGGGGGTTTTGATCGTGCTGGCCAGCTCGCTGCCGCGCACCACGAAGCTCAGGTGCAGCGGCTCGCTGCCCGTCAGGTTGCCCCGCCAGCTGTTGCGGGCCTGGGCCGCTGGCCCCTGCCACTGGGCCGCGGTGCCCAGGTAGGCCGTGATCGGCTCCTGGATCAACCGGCCATCGGCGCGGTACCCCACCGGGGTGTTGGTGTCGCCGCCGTAGAGGCTGCGGGCCAGGCTGAGGCGGCCCTGGTCGTCGTAGCGGTAGGCCAGGGCGGCGGGCTGGGCGTCGCCCGTGCCCGTTGGCGCCGCCGGACCGCTGATCCGCACGATGCGCCCCTGCGGATCCCGCACAAACTCCAGGCGCTCCGCCGGATCGCTGGCGCCCACCGGCACCAGGCCGGCGTCGCTCACCAGCCACTGCTGGCCATCGCTGAAGCGGATCGATTCCAGCTTGCCGTTGCCGTCGAGGCTGTAGCGGCTGCCATCGGGGCCCGTCAGCGCCCAGCGCTGGGGAATCCAGGCCAGGCCGCTGGTCTGGTCGTATAACCGCTGGCCTTGGCGCTTCAGGCCCACCGGCTGGTCGCCGTCGGCCTCCAGGGC
>JBKDOR010000041.1:0-14289 GCA_046342775.1 Synechococcaceae cyanobacterium | reverse complement strand
CTCTCCCGTCGCCTGGAGCCGAAATCCGTTGAGGATGGCCGACTGCTGGTCCTGTAGGGAGGTGGCTGAATGCGATCGTCTTCGCCTGGGCCATTGGACTCCCACTCTTCCCGATAGCCCATGCGGCTCGCTGCCCGTTCGGGAATGGCCGGCCGACTGGAGCGACGGGGACGGTAGAAATCTTCCTCTTCCTCCTCCCGCGAGCGGATACGCCGCCGCAGGGGCTCGGGTTCACTGAATCGATCCACCCCCTCCCAGGGGCCGGAGCCCATCCCTCCGCGGGGTGAGAAAGGGGGGCTTTCCTCTTCATCGAAATAAGAGGAGCGACGTGCCTGCTCCGTCGTGATGCCCCTGAGGCGCACGCTCTCGTAGGCAAAAAACACCGTGGTGCCCGCCAGGAGGAATTGCCCGAACTGCAGGATCGGATCGAGTCGCCAGCCCTGGAAAAAAAGGATGCCACCGCAGAGCAGGCCAACGGCGGCGAAGAACACGTCGTAATCACGGGCCAGGGCCGGTTTGAAGCTCCTCATGAAATAGAGGACGGCGCCACCCACAGCCAGGACGATGCCGACAATGCTGGCCCAATTGAGGCTGGCGTTGACCACAGGCCCGGTGGTTACAGAGTTCGAAGCACTCTAGGCACCACGGAGCACGCAGCCAGCGGCGACGAGGTCAGCTCCCTAAGCCAAGCCAAGTCCAAAACCGGCTCGGACCTCGGAGAGACCCGACCGCAAACCAAGACGACCAGGGCGATTGCCATAGCCCCTGGAATCCATGGGTTGGAAGCTCGACCCGCAGGGGCCCAGCCGCTTGCGGTCAGCGTCAACCCGCCGAGAGCGTTCAGCGTCCGGTGACCTGGGGAAAACGGCCAGTCGGTGAGCCCCGATCGGCAGCCGCGCACCGTGCTGGACGCCAAGCACCTTGCCGCTGCCGGCAATGCAGTGGGGAGTGCCTCGATCGGCGACAACGACACTCAACGCCCGGCAAGCCCCTCAAGCCCAGCAGGCGCTCCGAGAAGGAGCGGCAAGCCATCGGGTCTCCAGCGCAGCAACGGCGTGGGGTCCAGGCGATGGCTGGAGCTCGCTTGCCGAACCCCATCCGGATGCGCCGTTTCCCCCAGGACATCGCGATCAACCCAGTCGCCAACAGCGTTCTGCCCAAGCCCCATGACCAGCTCGACTGCGGATCAGTCGGTGCGTCGGGAAACCGATGCGTCGGGATCGCGATTGGTTGAGATGACCTCTGGTGGCTGACTCAACCCACCTGGACCATGGCCAGAGTTGAAAGTGTTCTGTGTACCTGGGGGTACAAGGCCAAGCGGCACTGGCAGGGTGGACCTGAGGCCCAAACCGCAGGTCCTGGCCCATGCGCGCCCGACGGCACCTCAAGAGCTCAGAGACGGCGGTCGACGCGGTCGTTCTGGCTGATGAAGAACAGGGCCACGGAGATGGGGATGACCACGATCACCGCTCCCCAGACGAGGCTGCTGAGGAAGTTGGCGAGGGATGGGGTCATGGCAGGAAGAGGGGTCCAGCGTTGGTTGATCCTAGGCATGCGGGCTGGCTTCTTACGATTGCGGCTGCCTGTGCTTAGAGCTTTGTGACGGCCCCCCTTTCCCTCGCCCCGCTGCCCCTGGCGCACCTGCTGCTGGGGTTGCTGCTGGCGACCTGGGGATTGCTGTTCCTGGCCCGGATTGTGCTGAGTTGGTACCCCCAGATCGACCCCAACCAAGGCCGGCTGCGTTGGCTTGGCGCGGTGACGGAGCCGCTGCTGGCGGCCACCCGCCGCTTGGTGCCGCCGATCGGCGGGGTGGATGTCTCGCCGGTGATCTGGGTGGGCCTGGTGAGCCTGGCGCGGGAGTTGCTGGTGGGCCAGCAGGGCCTGCTGACCCAGGTGATGCTGCGCAGCGCCGCGATCGGCTGATCCGGCGCTGTCGCTTCGGACGGATCGGCGCCCGACCAGCCCGACCCGCCCCTGGCGGCCTGTGCCTTCGCTCCGCGGCCTGCGCCTTCGCTCCGCGTCCCGCGCCATCGCTGAACGTCCTGCGTCTTCGTTCCATGCCCAGCGCGTTGGCTCCAGCTGCAGCCCTAGGGAGCATGTCCCTCCACCAACAGGGCCTCGATTTGATCGAGGGCCGCATCGAGGGGCTCCACGGCCTGGCTGATGGCTGAATCGCCCGCCTCCGTGCTGGGCCATTGGCGTTCCACCTGGCGTTGCAGCAACCGCAAGCCGCCATCAACGCTTTCCAGCCGCGTGGAGAGGGCCAGCAGGCGGCCCTCCCGCTCATCGATGCCCAACTTGGCGGCTTCCAGGTTGCTGCGCAGCTGCCCCACCAAGCCGCTGCGTTCCCGACGCAGGGTGGCGGAGGTTTCGCGGCGCAGGGCCAGCTCCTCGCGCCGCAGCCGCTCCTCCAGAGCTTCGGCGCTCAGCAACACACCACCACCGGATTCCAGCAAGCCCCGCCGTTCGGCGATGCGTTGCGGCAAGGCCCGCAGCCGCTCGCAGCAGAGCTGCACCAGGCCGAGACCCTCGAGATGGTCGGGGCTTTGAAAGCGCGCCAGGGCCTCGCCGCGCACCAGCTCCGCTTGGGAGGCCAGCTGTTGGCAGCGCACCAAGGCGGCATCGATGCCGGCGCTGACGCGCTGATCCCGCAGCCGCTCCTGCCGCCCGCGCCGCTGGCGGCGGCCCAGGGCCAGCGCCAGCCCCCAGGCCAGGGCCGCCGCCAGCGGCAAGGACAGCCACAGGGGAGCGAAGGCCACGCGGGTGAGCAGCACCAGCACCAGGCCGGCCACCGCCATGGCCAGTGGTTGATCAAGGGGGTTGGGCCAGGCGGTGGGGACAGCCATCCGAAACAGCGGCGCGGGCATTCAGAAGCTCATCTGCAGGTCGTCCATGCGGCGCCGCACGCTGTCGACCGTGCCTTCGAGGAACTCGCCGCCATTGCTCTGGGCGATCTGGCGCAACACCTCGGCGTTGTAATCGCCTTGTTGGCCGTAGCCCATGGTGAACACGCCGATGCGTTCATCGCTGCGGAAGCCGCTGCGCTGGAGTTCCGCCATCAGGGCCTGGAGGCTGAGGGGGGAACCGGAATCCTCGCCATCGGTGAGCACCACCACGGCCAGGGTTTCGCCCGGCTGGCGGGTTTGCCGCAGCCAGTTGCGCCCAGCCAGAACGGCGTCGTAGAGGCGGGTGGCCCCCTCCGCCCGCAGGCCCGCCACGAAGGAGGCGGCGCGGTCGCGGTCGGCGCCGCCACCGCGTACCACCACCGGCGCTTGCACATCGCTGTCGAAATCGATCAGACCCACCACATCGCGGGGGCCGATCTGGTTGAGATAGGCCTGCAGGCTGCTTTGCACCGCCGGCAGCTTGCCGCCGACCATCGATCCGGAGCTGTCCACCACCAAGGCCACGCGCGAGGGTTTCTTCACCTGATCGCGCCAGGTGCGGATGATCGCCTCCACCACCTCCGGCCGCGGCGCCCGGAGCGAGTTGTAGGTGGCCTTGGGATCCACGCCATTGGCGGCGTTGACGCGGCTGGCCGGCACCGAGGGATTGGCGGGCCGCAGTCCCTGCTGCGCCACCAGCTTCTGGATGTCGGGCTGTTGGAGCCGATCGATCAGCAACCGCGCCGCCTGCCGCTCCCGCGGCGACACCCACGGGGCCTGGGGCAGGATCGCCCGCATCGTGCTCGTGTAGGTGGACGGCGGGTACACGGCCACCAGCGGCTCCCCTCCGTCCTGCCGCTGGCCATTGGCGCCCACCACCGAGGACTCGTACACCGAGGCCACAGACGCCCAGAACGGACCATTGCGCCGCATCGCGTCGGCCAGCTCCTGGGTGGAACTGCCGTAGCGGGTGATGTGCCTCTCCAGGGCCGCGAAGGCGGTGGCGCTGGCGCGCACATCCTCCAACCGCAGCTGTTCGGGAGGCTTGCGGGCGATGTCGCTCACCATCGCCACCACGGTTTGCAGGCCCGAATTCGAGCGAGTGGGAGCGGTGTGCACAAAGCGGATCGGCTGGGAGGGAGCCGCCGCATCCAGCTGGCGGTGATTGCTGCTGCGAGCCAGCGCCTGGTAAGGATCGGAGCGCCGCAGCCCCTTGGCCAGGGCCGGGGTGGTCATCAGCACCATCGGGCTGGAGGCCAGGGCCGGAGTGTCGGCCAGAGGGGGGATGAGCTGCTGGGAGGGAGCCAAAGCCTGCAGGCGTTGGCGCAGCAACTCCTGGTAGATCTCGCCATCCACCGAAAGCAGGGTGGGGATGCGCGGATCGGCGGCATCACCTCCGCCTTGCAGCACCGCCCGGGCATGGCCTTCCATTTCCGACACCACATCGCCGCTGCCGGCTTTGCGGCAGGCCAGCAACACGCGGGTGCCATCCTCGAGCCGAGGCGGGTTCTGGGCGATGGCCCGGGAGGCCTGGGCGCAGGTCTCCCCGAGGGCGCTGCCCACCAGCATGGTGATCGTCTCGCTGCGGCCGGGCAACAGCTGGCAGCCACTGGCAAAGGGCAGCACCAGGCCCAGCCCCAGCCAGACTCGCCGCAGCTGCCGCCGCCTGCCAGCCGGCCCCGCTCGGTCCGCTGGGCTCGCCAGAGCGGTCGCGCCCACGGCAGGGAGCTGGGCTTTGGAGTGCTTTGAACGGCCTTGCAAACCAACCATCTGCGTGCACATCACTGTCAATACCATGGATTGGTTTCCTCGGCGTGATGCGGTGAGCGCCTCTCGGCCAGCCTTCACGCGACGCCGGCTGATCTCCCTCGGCCTCGCCACCACGGCCCTGGTGCTGGCGGCGGCCCCGCTGCCGGGACTGCGGCGGACCCTGTTGGTGAGCGTCGGCTCGGAGCTGGAGGAGAGCTTCAGGCGGCTGGAGCCGGCGTTTGAGCGGCAGGAGGGAGCCATCGACCTGCGCTGGCAGGTGGAGGGCTCCCAGGACATGGTGAACAACAACCTGGAGGCCCGGACCGAGCGCCCCCGGGTGCTGATCCCGGCCGATCAAGACCTGTTGAAACAGTTCGCGGCGCGCGTCTCCGCCCTGGGCCAGCCGCCCCCGTTCACGGCGGGCCCCACGCCCATCGCCCGCACCCGGCTGGTGGCGCTGGCCTGGCCGGAGCGGGCCCAGCGGCTGTTTGCCGCTGGCCGCTTCTCCTGGAGGCGGCTGCGGGAGGCAGTGGCGGCCGGCCAGTGGGGGGCCCTGGGGGGGCCGGCGGCGTGGGGCAGCTTCGATCTGCGCGCCACAGATCCGCTGCGCTCCAATTCAGGTCAGCTGCTGCTGGCGCTGTGGAGCCAGGGCCCAGGCGATCAGGCCTCTTTCCAGGCCTTGCGCCGCGCCATCTACCGCCCCGCCCGCTCCACCGACATCCTGCTGCGGGAGTTCATCAGCGGCGGTCCGAATGAGGGGGATCTGGCCTTTGTCTACGAGGCCGGCGCTCGGCAGAGGGCCGCTGAGGCGGCCCAGCGCTGGCCAGGCGGCTACCGCCTGCTGCTGCCCGATCCCAGCATCGAGGTGGTGCCAGCGGCGGCGGTGCTGAAGGGGGCCGCCAGCGGCAGGCCCGAAGATGGGGAGCGGCTGGTGGCTTTTCTTACCGGGCCAAGTGGTCAAGAGATCCTGCGTGGTGCTGGCTATCGCCAGGCCAGCGACCAGGCCCAAGGCCGAGACAGCCAGGGGATCAGGCTGCTGCCGCCGCCCAGCCCAAGCGAGAGAGAGGAGCTGTTGCGTCGCTGGCAACGGGCGGGGGATTGAGCCTGCTCTGGCTGGTTCATGGGCGTTCGCTGTGCGCTGTGCGCTGGCCCGGAGCGCCCGAGGCGGCGCAGGGGCGATCAGAGCTCAGGCGAGGCGAACGCAAGGGCTTGGCCTGGGGATCGCGCCCAGGCAGCCCCTTTGGCCTCCAGATCACATGGAACGGTTTTCTGCCACCATCCAGGTTGTTTTTCTGGATGGCTTTTGCTGGCGTATTTCGATGAATTATTTCAATATCAGCCTTCTTGGTGCCACAAGGCGATTGTGCGATTCAGGTAAAGTCATGGTCTTCTTTGCTTGACCTGCTCTCTGGTTGCAGCGCTTTAGCATTGAAATGTCAAGCGAGATTCTGGCCTACCATCTGCTCGTCAGCCTTCTTGGATCAAGATTTATCAAGGAAAGGGGTGGAATTGACGACTTGTCCAAATCCTATCTTCTTTGTCTGGAGGATTGGTTAGGCGGGCTTGCGTGGCACCGGTGCTCTTACGCTGTACGGCAAGATCGGGGTGCCGATTGTCAGGGTTGCCCCCTTGGCGAAAACCGCGCCACCCTTCATCCTATCGCCTTCAAGAGTGGCGAGCTGAAATTCGTTGAGAGCTAACTCGCTGATATCTAAATCGCTTGTCAATATGCATTCGCCAGAAATGCGGGCCACGCCCTCTTCGACGCTTCTGCCGTAGAGATCCTCTCCACCAAGCGCTTGAAACTCCAAGGTGAATACGGCTGCAGTTGCATTTGGACGCTCCGTCGCATAGAGCTCTATAGAGGAGCCAACCCGATGGCCTGTCTGCCACCCTTGATCCGAGATATGCCGCTCAATTTCAGACAAGACAGCATCGCCTAGAGCTTGAGCAATTGCCTCGTCATTGATGTGCGGGAGCTGGGGTTGAATTGACCTGAGGGCGTCTGCAATACTGAGAAATAGACGAACTCTTCCGGCTCCTTCATCAGCTAGAGCTGGTGAGAGAACTTTGCCCTTGTCATTCTTGTCGAGAAAGTCTCCATCCTCGGTGACGAGCAGGCAATTTTGATTGACATCTAAGCTGCACTCCCATAAGAGGCAGTCTCTGAACTGCTCGGTTGAACTGGCTGGGGGTCGACGTTCGATGACCCGATTTAATGCATTCCTCAGATGCCTCTCAAGGATCTCGACTGACGTCACGACATCGCTGATCTCATTCAGCCTCGCCTCGGCTGACTGGCGAAAAGCATCTTGAGATGGAAGAGTGATTCCCGGACAGCTCCCAGTGAATTTCTGAACTATTGATAGGCCTCGCTCCATATTTTTGACTGCATCGGCACCTGTTCGTGCCACGCAGGCAATAATCTCGCGCCGTGTCACATCGGGAAGCAATAGTTTTCCGCCAATTTGCCGAACTGCATAAAGGAAGGCGGCTCCGGTTGCCGTTCTCAAAAGATGCTCCTTGATCCAGATGTTCGTGTCTAGAATAATAATTAAAGGATCACCGTCTGTCTTGGCCTGATCCGATTTCAGGGAGCCCCCTTCGCCAGCCGTTCCCATGGGTCACCAGCCCCCTCAGGTAGCTCAACATTAGCCACAGCAACCTCTTGGGCGCCAAACTGTTCCATCCGAGCAGGGAATGGCGGCTCCGATTTTCATTGGAGCCCGCTGCCGCTAGCTGCCGAGCGGGTTGGTCAACGGCCTGGATACACCAGTTCCGCAACTGACTTCATCACTCCTGCCACCAGGGCTGGCTCGCTCCGCTCCGTTGCCCCAAGCCAGGGCATGACGGTGAGGATCGGCACAGGGTTACAGGGTTTGTGCTGGTGCCACACACTCAACCCCGCCCAACCACCGCTCAGGCGGCGTTGAGCCAGCGGTCGGCGGCGGCGGCGAGCTGGCCGGTCCAATGCTCCACCTGATCTCCATCCGCCGCCTCCACCATCACCCGCAGCAGCGGCTCGGTGCCGCTGGCCCGCACCAGCACCCGACCCTCTCCGGCCATCGCCCGCTCCGCCGCCTCCACCTCCTGGAGCAGCGGGGCGCAGGCCTTCCAGCCGGTGCGCCGTTGCCGATCTGGCACGGTCACATTCACCAGCTTCTGGGGATAGGCCCTGAAGCTGCCATCCATCCAGTCCGCCAGGCTGGAGCCTCCGGCCTGGATCAGGGAGGCCACCTGCAGGGCGGTGAGCAGGCCATCGCCGCTCATGCCATGCAGCGCCGAAAGAATGTGGCCCGATTGTTCTCCTCCGAGCCCCGCCCCCAGCTCCTCCATGGCGGCATGCACGTGCTGGTCTCCCACGGGGGTGCGCTCCAGCACGCCGCCGCTCGCTTGCCAGGCCCGTTCAAAGCCCAGGTTCGACATCACCGTAGCGACAATCCGGTTGCCGGGCAGCGCATTCGCCTCGCGCAGGGCCGTGCCCCAGAGGTAAAGAATGCGATCGCCATCCACCATCCGCCCCTGGCCATCGACGGCCAGCATCCGGTCGGCATCGCCATCGAAGGCGAAGCCCATCGACGCCCCCTGGGCCAGCACCGCCTGCCGCAACGGCTCCAGGTGGGTGCTGCCGCAGTGTTGGTTGATGCGGCTGCCATCCGGCTGGCCATGCAGCACGGTCACGTCGGCCCCCAGCTGCTGGAACACCGCTTCGCCACAGGCGGTGGCGGAGCCCCAGCAGAGATCCAGCACGATCGGGCAGCCCTGCAGCCGCGTCGCTCCGACGCTCTCCAGCAGCGCCTGGCGATAGCCCTGCAGCAGGTCGCCGCGCTCGTGCACCCGGCCACTGCCGAGGAAGCCGCTGTGGCTGGTGGGATCCTCGCCGCGCAGCCCCGCCTCGATCGCCTGCTGACGGCCGCGGTCGAGCTTGGCGCCGGAGGGCCCGAACACCTTGATGCCGTTATCGGCGGGGGGGTTGTGGCTGGCCGACACCATCAGGCCGCCCGCCGCACCGAAGCGGCGGATCGTTCCCGGCACCGCCGGGGTGGGGCACAGGCCCATCTGCCACACCTCACGGCCGGCGGCGGCGAGGCCAGCGCTGAGGGCCGCCACGAGCATCGGTCCGCTGCTGCGCGAATCGCAGCCGATCAGCACCGGCCCCTCGGGCGGCAACACGCGACCGCACCAGTAGCCCACCTGCAGAGCCAGGGCTGGCGTCACCAGCGTGCCGACCCGGCCGCGGATGCCATCGGTGCCAAACCCCGCCACGCCGCCGCCCAGCGGCGCGCCGATCGGGGCGGTGGCCTCGCCGCCGTGGTTGCTGACCTCCAGCCCGGCCATGCCGTCAGCCCTGAAACGGCGCCAACTTAAGCGGCTGAGCCGTGGGACAACACGATCGCCCCCTCAGCGCCAGCGCACCGGTCGCCAGCCCCAGCGCAGCAGCTCGACCACCGCCCAGGCCCCCAGTCCACCCACCACCCAGCCCGGCAGCGCCTGGAACGGTGGCCAGGGCCGCAGCAGGAAGCAGAGCAGCGCCAGCGCCAGCGCCAGCAGGGCCCGGCGGCGCTGGCCCGCGCCGGGCAGCTGGCGCAGCCAGGGGGGCAGGAAGGGCCAGTGGTCGGGGCCGAGCCGCCGCGGCTCTAGCTTCGGCGGCGCCAGTTTGGGCAACGAGAGGCGCGGCATCGAGAGTTGTGGCATCGATCGCGGTGACATCGAGCGCGGGGACATCGATCGCGGTGGCATCGACAGGCGCGGCTTGCTGGGCTGAGGCGGAAGGGCGAGGGACCACGCGCGGCCACAATGGTGCCACCGTTCTGGAGGGCCGTTGCCCCGTCTATCGCAGCTGCTGGCCCTGACTTGCGTTGGCAGCATGGCGGCGCTCCTGGCGGGTCGGGCCTGGCTCGAACGGCTGCCGGCCCCCTCGCCCCTCACCGCCAGCGCCGACCTGGAGCGCCTGCTCCGCTGGTCGCCGGATCCGGAGCGGCGCCGCGAAGCCAGCCTGCTGCTGCAGGGGCGCACCGAAGATCCGGAGCGGCGGGCGGCGCTGCTGGCCGGCCAGGGATGGGGCAGCGACCCGGTCGCGGCCGTGGCGCTCAAGCAGGCGGCTCTCACGGCCGAAGCCCGCCAGCGCCCCCGCCAGGCCGCCTCACTCTGGCGCCAGTTGCTGCGCCGCTTCCCGAACTCCCCCGCCAGCGCTGACGCGTTGTACAGCCTCGGCCGCGAGCAGCCGGAGCTGCGCCAGCAGCTGCTGAACCGTTTTCCAGCCCATCCCGCCGCGCTGGCGGCGGCGCTCGAAACCAACGCAAGCCCTGAGGCGCGCCTGAAGGGTGCCTTGCACCTGGCCCGCTGGGGCCCCCGCTGGCCCGGGGCCCAGGAGCGCATCGAGGACCTCTGCGGCCACAGCCAAGCCAACCCGATCCAAGCCAACATCAGCCAGCGGCGCGTCCTGGCCAGTGGCCTGGCCCAGCTGGGGGCTGGCGGGGCGGCGCTGGCCTGCCTGGGCAAGGACGGTGGCCTCGCCCGGGCGCAAGCTTTGCCCGCCTCCGACCAGCTGGCCCTGGGCAAGGCGCTGCTGCCTGGCGACGCCGACCAGCGCCGCCAGGGGATTTCCTTGCTGCTGGAGCTGGTGCGCCGGCAGCCGCGGGCGAGCGAGGCGGACGCGGCGGTGCGGCTGCTGGCCGACGAGGCGGATGGCCCCCTCGCCGCCCAACTGCGTGACCTGCCCGCCCCCTGGGGCGCCAGCGCGCCGGTGGCGGCGCTGGCGTTGCGCCCCCCCGCCGTCGGCGCCAACCCGCCCCCCCCCGATCCCCAACGGCTCCAGGCCGCGTTGACGCTGCTGCGGCGGGAGCCGAGCGATCCGGCCAGCTGGGATCTGCAATGGGAGCTGGCCCGCAGCGAGCTGCTGGCCAACCGCTGGAGCGACGCCAAAACCCTGCTGGATGCCATCGAACCCAAGCGGCTGCCGCCGCTGTTGGCCGCCCGCCAGCGCTTCTGGCTCGGCTTCAGCCAGCTGAAATTGGGTCAGTCCGCCGCTGCGGCCGACACCTGGCGAGAGCTGCTGCGCCACCATCCCGGCGGCTATTACGGCTGGAGGGCCGCCTTGCGGCTCGGCCAGGACGACCTGCGGCTCGATCCCGCCCGCATGCCCGACGTGGTGGCCCGCTGGCAGCCGCTGGCCATTGGCGATGCAATGTTGGATCGGCTCTGGCGCCTCGACCTGCGTGATGAAGCCTGGGAGACCTGGCGCCACCAGCGCGCCAGCCGGCCCCCCGAGGACAGCGCCACGCTGCTGCTGGAGGGGCGACTGCGCCAGGGGGTGGGGGATGACTGGATCGGCATGGGCCAGCTGGATCAGGCGGCTTTGCGGCTCAGCGGCGATCGCTGCGACCTGGTGTCCCAGCTGGAGCAGGCCCAGCATCCGCCGCGGTTTCTGGAGGTGTTTGAACAGCAGGGGCAACGCCAAGGCGTGCCGGTGACGCTGCTGCTCGGCGTGGCCAAGCAGGAATCGCGCTTCACCCCCAAGGTGCGCTCGGTGGTGGGGGCGGTGGGGTTGATGCAGTTGATGCCGGAGACGGCGGCGGAGCTGGCCGGAGGCCGGCTCAGCGGCCAGGCCCTGGAGGATCCGAGCCGCAATGCCGCCTTGGGCAGCCGCTATCTGCGCGGCCTGCTCGACCAGTGGGGTGGCGATCCCCTGGCGGCCGTGGCCAGCTACAACGCCGGGCCGGGCGCCGTGGCGGGCTGGGAGCCGCAGCGGCGACTCCAGGAGCCGGAGCTGTGGGTGGAGGCGATTCCCTACCCGGAAACTCGCTTATATGTCAAAAAGGTGCTCGGCAATGCCTGGAGCTATCAACGCCCGCGCCATCCGGATTGCTGAAGTGAGTTCAGCGAGCGATGGAATGTCCTAACGTCATCCCGCCCAACACGATCAAGGCCAGCAGGGCCGTGATCAGCAGCGGTGGGTTCACCACCCGAATCCGGGCCAGATCCAAACGGGCCAGCAGCACCGAGGAGGCGAGGATCAGCACATTGGCCAGCACATTGAGGTGCAGTAGATACAGCCCTCCCATGATCACGAGCAGCAGGGTGATCACCAGGCTCAGCACCCGGCTGGCGATCATCAGGGTCGACACCTGACGCAACAGCAGATCGGGAATCGAGCAGGCCACCACCACGATCAGGGACTGCACATACTCCAACCACCAGAGCATCGGCATGCCCGTGGCGGTCATGCTCCGCTGCATGCCGATTTCGGCGCTGATATGGGCGCCGAGGTAGGCGCTCACCAGCAGCAGCAGCAGCAGCATCGGCGCCCGCAGCGGCACCAGCAGCAACCCGATCGGTCCCTTCATCGCCGCGGCTCCAGCGATTCCCCGGCGGGGCTGCCCAGCACCAGCGAGATCGCCTCCAGCGGGCAGCTGGGAATGCATTGTTCGCAGAGCAGGCAGCGGGACACGTCAAAGCGCAAGCGTTGTTCAGCGGGCTGAAAGCGCAGGGCGCCACTGGGGCACACGCTGGCGCAGAGGCCGCAGTCGACGCAGCGCTGGGGATCGATGCGGATTTCACCGGGCAGGCGATCCAGCTCCAGGCCCACACTTTCCAGCCAGGTCTCGGCGGCATCGAGTTCGTCGATGTCTCCGGAGAGCTCCACCACCATGGTGCCGCTCTGGTTGGGAGCGATCTGCGCCCGCAGAATCTTGGCGGCGATGTCGAAGTCGACGGCGAGGCGATAGGTGATGGGCTGGTGCACCACCTCACGCGGAAAGTGAAGGGTGAGGCGGCGTTTCAAGCGTCCTTGGGCCCTGGCCCGAAGCTAGCAGCGCCACCCGGATCGCACCGTTCGATGGCGATCGGTTCATGAGCGATCCAGTTGGGCGTTGATCCGTTCAGGGCGGGTCCATTCAGGGCGGTGCCATTCAGGGCGATCCGATCACGAGCGGTCCAATCACGAGCAGGCCAATCACGAGCAACCCGTTCAGCACCGCTGCGTTCCAACCCGATCCATCATCGGCGATCTGCACTCCTGCTCCGCAACTCAGCTCTGCGGAAACCGAGCCCTGCGGATCTCCCCCATGCAAGGCCACAGCGGTGTTGTCGCGCCTCTGGACACCCCCGCCCGGAGCGCTGACCAGGGCTTGAGAAGCATTGGCGCTGATCAGCACCGTTCTTGAGCCATCCTCCCGAGCCTTCCGCTTGAGCGAGCTCCTGGAGCGATCTCCTTCAGTGAGAAGTTCAAGCGCCTTAGTGCCGCAGGTTGGCCCACCGGGCGGAGGGCGCGACCCCAGCGCGACCCCGGCGCGGCGCTGCCAGAGTGGGCGCCCGCTCCGCTTGGCCGGACCGCCCGCCCATGTCCGCCCCCTCCCAGCCCCCCAACCCCGCCGTGATGCCCCCCGCCAGAGGCGCTGCGCAGCCGTTGGGGCGGCGTGAGCGCATGGCCCTGGCGGCCGTGGCGGCTCTGCTGGCCTTGCTGCTGGTGTGGCTGCGGGGCGGCCTCCACCCCGAGGCCCCCCTGGAGCGGCTTGCCCGCCAGTCGCCCGACCTCCAGGTGGCTCTGGGCAACGGCCAGCCCACCCTGGTGGAGTTCTATGCCGATTGGTGCGAGGCCTGCCGGACCATGGCCCCGGCGATGGAGAGCCTCGAACGCCAGCGCCATGGCGCCCTGAATGTGGTGCTGCTGAACGTGGACAACCCGCGCTGGCAGCCGGAACTGGAGCGCTATGGCGTCGATGGCATCCCCCAGCTGGAGCTGTTCGATGCCGCTGGGGTGGATGTGGGCCGCTCCCTGGGGGCCCGCAGCGCCACCGAGCTGGAGGCGTTGATCGATGCGTTGGTGGAGGCCAAACCCCTGCCCCAGCTGGCCGGAGTTGGAGCGATCAGCGCCCTGAATGCCGCTCCGGAACCGGCCGGCGGTTCCGCAGCCAGCGCCGGGCCCCGCAGCCACGGCTAAACCGCCAAGCCCCTGCCGTTCCCAGCCCAGGGAACTCCATCCCAGCCCAGCCCAAACAAGCCCATTCCCTGCGCCGTGTGGCCAGCGGACCCACGATCCGTCAGCCTGCCTCCATCCCGCCCTTCCGCCATGGATCCCCGCTTCCGGGTGACCCTGATCGCCGCCACCCCCAATCCGCAGCAATGCGTCTACGCGGCGATGCATCAGGACTACAGCGAGGGCTTCGTGGCCGATGCGCGCGACGAGTGGCCGGCGGAGGACAAGGCCGGAGAGATCTGCGTCAAGCGGTTGCTGGCCGGGGAGCGGGGCCATTACGGCCCGCTGGAACATGCTCAGATCGTGCTCAATGTGGGCTGGTTTCCCCATTCGGTGATGCAGCAGGCCCGCACCCATCGGGTGGGCGTGAGCTTCGATGTGCAGTCGATGCGCTATACCGGCGATCGCATCCGCCGCGCCGCCAATGGTGAATTGAATCTGGAGGAGGTGTTCTACCTGCGACCGGTTGGCGATTACAGCGACCGCCAGGGCAAGAAGTACACCTATTCAGCCGACCAGCGGGCCATCGATCTGGAGCTTTGCCGCGCCGCCGCCGAGCGCTACCGCGACCTGCTCGATGCCGGCTACGCCGAGGAACATGCCCGCGGCATCCTGCCGTTTGATTACCGCCAGCACTTCGTGGTGAGCTTCTCGCTGCGGGCGTTTCTGCACTTTCTC
>JBKDOR010000040.1:0-4707 GCA_046342775.1 Synechococcaceae cyanobacterium | reverse complement strand
GCCAGAGTTTGATGATCGACTGCCGCGTGACCCCCAACCTTGAGGCCTCCTGGTCGAGTTGCTCCACCATCCAGAGTGGAAAGTCGACGTTGACCCTCCTGGCTTCCAGGCGGGGACGGCGGGCTGTCTCCAAATCCAGCGCTTCCAACACCGATTCGCCCTCCTCGAAGCGCCGGTCGAACTCAGAGCTGTTCATAGAGCTGCACCTCATCAGGTCGGGAACGGCGAACGGAGATCAGACGGATGGCTTGTTGGCGGTAAGTGATGACGGCAGACCAATGATTACCCCGCAGACGGGCGATGACCAGGAAGCGAGGCTCATCGATGGTGCGTGCTGGGATCTCCACGAAGGCGGGATCAGCCCAGAGGGCCTGCGCCTCCAGGAAGTCGATGCCGTGCTTGCGGCGGTTGGCATCGCTCTTGAGGGGGTCGAACTCAAAATCCATCCCGAGGCGAATCTAAACCTTTTTGGCGGCCAGCACCCATCTTTTTGGATCTCTGCCCACGACGGGCCAACGATGGTGCACTTGCTGGAGCGCCCTGCCCCGCTGGGTTCGGGGTGCACCGCTTGCCTCGACGGAGCTTGCCGGAGGAAATGGGAGGCCGGCGGCCGACCTCCCCAGGCGCCATCAAAAGGGCACGAGCTTCTCCAGCTCCGGATCCACCAGCGCCGGCGGCAGCTGGGACCAGAGCTGGAAGAACACCTCATCCACACGCTCGCCGAGCCTGGGGAGGGAGCGATCGGCGCAGGCCTCGCTGAGGGCAAGGAGGAAGCGGGGATCGGAACCCTCCAGCCAGTGGTGGCGGTGGAGGTGCGGATGGCTGAGCGAGTGCGCCATGGACGGCGCAGCGCAGGACGCTCCCAAGGCGGCGGAGCGGGGTCAAGGACCCGCGTCGCGGACCCGGCCAGATCCTTGAGGCTGCCCCACAAGGTGGGAGGGCCTGGGCGGAGCCCTGTGAGGGAACCTACGAGCCGGTGGGAGAGGGGGGGCCTGGCTCAGCCAGCCGCGTGGTCGTCGAACCAGGCCTGAGCTCGCCAGGGATTGTGAACCCGAACAGGTCCTCCGCCAGGAGAAACGACCGGCCAGGCCAGGCGAGAGACTGACGCCCATGAAGGTCACGGCTTACTGCCGCGATGTGGTGCGCCGCAGCATCCGGGTAGCGAGGAGGCCTGGATCCTGCGGGTGCTGGACGCGCCTCTGGAGGAACGCCAGCAGGCTGATGGGCGCTACGTCCTGTGGGGTCTGGTGCCGACCCAGTGCAGACGGGTGTGGAAGCCATCCTCGGCGTAGCAACCGTGATCGCCGGCCAGGGGGCAGCTGGAGAGACAGGTGCGGCGGCTGGTGCTGGAGACAGCGATCGGGCCGCTTTTGCCGTTGTCGCTCGCAAACGAGAGGGAGGCATGGTGAGTCTGGGCAGCAGCCACAGGAGGTGGTGACGCAGGCCCCGCCCTGCAGCCAAGCCGCCTGGCAAGGGCCAGCCACCAGCGGATGGCGGAGCGCAGCGGAGTCCAACATCCAGTCCGGCTGGCTGGTGAAACCCTTGCCAAGGCGCGGAGCATGGAAGGGCCTGCGGCACCGATCTCAGAACGAAGTTTGTAGCTCAGTGCAGGCCAAGCAAGCTGCAACCAGGGCCATAAGACTTCGCGCATCCAAGCTAATCAGATAACTCGTCCTAATCGTGCTTTTGCTCCGCATTCTCAAGGTAGAATTTCTTCTGCTTCACTATTGATCTATAGATTGCGAGAAGCCATTTATTTGACTGAATCAAGGGATCCCTTAGTCGACTGTCTGCTCTCGCACGAATGGCGACCGGGTCGCCTAATCACCTTAAATATTCGTCTTTGCAAGCGATAGAGGCTCCTTCTGTCGAGTGGGTTATGTTGGTAATAAAAATGTCGGAAATGGCGTCAATGCTCTGATCAGAATTTATGTAAGGCAAAAGCAGATCTGAAATCTGCTTTTGCCCTTCCTGCAACAACAAAAGAGTCCTTACTATGATCGATTTATCGGCAACCTCCAGGAAGGTTGGGTCACGAAGAATACCCACCGTTGTGTCAAGCCATTGCCTGAGGATTGGCTCGTCTGAGGTTGAGAGGAGAGTCTCTGTGGATGTGACTTCACCCTGCTGTGGACTATCTTCTGTTTTGGCGAGGAGCCGCCGCAAAAGATGGGTAGTCAACGATGGAATAGAAGGGTTCGAAACAAAGTCACCGAGAATAGACAGCTCACCCGCATTATTACCCGAACTCGCCAATACGACTTCAGAAAGTCTGATGATCTTCTCAATTGTGGTCATGTAAATCAATGATTGGAATCCTTGAAAGCGGCTGTTAATCTTTTGTTCCTCAACAATCTTCCCCAGGAAAATGACAAAGTCAGTCCTGTCGGGAACCTTGGATGGATCAATCTTCTGCAATGTGAGCTCAAGAAAGCGATCCAGTAAGTTTCTGGCAAGAACTCTGCTAATTACGGCATCCCTGCTTGCTGGATTGCAATAGAATAATTCAACATCATTCTGCGAGACTTCATCAGACGGCAAATCATAAGTGAGCGCTATTCGTAGTCTGTCGTTGGCTGCAATCCTTCTGGTTTTTGAAAACTCCTGTTGACTAAGCTTTTCGTAAGAGTAGTTGCACAACAATGGAAACAGATTTTCCAGCAGCTTCTGGGCCTGTGTTCTTGTATTGGGTGGTAAGGATTCCAATGCAGTTGCACGCTCATCCGCAAACTCCTTCACGTGGTCTTGATGGCTAACACGCTGAAAGGAGCTAGCCATATCGACACCCGTGTAAGCGCCTGGATTCTGCATAATGTGCATGAAGACATCCGGTAGTATTATTGCAATTGTCTGCAATCCCAGTAGATCACCCCAGCAAACCTCACTGCCACACCTTGGCTCTATATACAGAAATCAATTGAGAATCCGAATAACATCTCTAGGCGTCTGAACAAGTGGCTTTACTCCCAACAGCCAGATCTGGCTGAGGCGTCCTTGCTCGTCAAGAAATCGGTCTTTCTGCAAGGGAGAGAGGGCCTGCCATAGCCGGTTCTCAAAATACAATTCTAGATCAGCCTTGTTGACTTGCGGAAGAAACAAGCGTAGCTGAACAATCTTGTCAAGATAGTGTCCAGGGTTCTCGAAGCCGGCAGCCGCCTGAAGTGCTTTTTCTGCATAGAAAGGATCTAAGGCGATGACGAAAGAACATCGTGGCAAATCGGAAACGGCCTGAATAGCTCGGACAATTTGGAATACCTCGGCGGGCGGTAATCTGTCGATGTCATCAATAAAGACAATGATGTTGCAGCCCAGCTCGAGCAATGATTTCTTGAGAGCGTCTCTCTGTTTGCCGATATTAAGCTTGTGAAGATCGCTGACTTTCTTCACTCCTTGTCCAGTTTTTTCGACGACTCCTTTTACGATCGAGGTCCAAGGCTCTGCGCCTGGGATCCATTTCAGCGGTTCTAGCAGTTGTGCGTATGCGATAAGCCGCTGAGCGGCTTCAGCCGCTTTGGCATTTTGGTTGACCTGTCCAAGCTCGGATGCGATTTGAGCCATGAAGGCTTGAATCATATGATCTGCGGCACCAACTAGCCAAGGATTGAATTCAACGAGAATCGGAGTGCAGTCTTCCAGATCAAGATTGCGCTTGCGTCGAGGCCTGCGAAGCCACCGCCTAAGCCTACCTGATATCGCGAGAACTCCTAAGGATTCGGAGGACAGTACCGGCTTGTGTTTTTTTAAACAGGATTTGATCATGGCTAGTGCGGAAGACTTGCCAGATCCCCATTCTCCACAACCATCTAAAGCCTTGTCTGTGAATGGAAAGGCTTTGGTGGTGATGTTATCGCCAGGAGTGTTAGTCATTGGTCCTTTGCGGGCTAGGAAGGTTAGCGACCTCGAGTAGACTCATCATCTGGCTGGTCGTGAAATGGAGGTCAAAAGACATGGGCCTGGGTAGAATAGTTTGCATGGAATATATAGATATGTCTGTCATTTCAAGGCTGAATCAAACTCCTGTCTTGAAGTATATGTGGAAACGGATTTGTCTAAGTCCTGTATTCGGTCAACGGGAAACAACGGACTCCCCGGCACCCATAGCTCACAGCTGTCGCTGTTGTCCTCGTAGTACTGCGGGTCGCAGGTGATGCGCCGCTCCTGATCGAGGCCGGGCTGGCTCCACTTGAAGTCGCACTTGCCGATCCGGGTGGAGCTGCAGCCGGGTGGCAGGAGTTCGGGGTGATCGAGGATGGCCTCCAGGTCGGCGAGGGTGAGCGGTGGCGGCTGCAGTTGGGCGACCACATCGCGGATGGCCTCCAGATCCTGCAGGCCATCGTCGAGGTCGAGGCCTTTGATCTCGGGTTCGCTCAGCACAGCGTCCACCGCCTCGAAACGTGCCTTTTCCCGCTGCCCGCGGCTGACGAGGGTGGCCTGGGAGATCGAGCTGGAGGCCTTGGCCAGGATCGGCTGCAGCTTGCCCACCACCTGCTCGAACATGGCGATGCGGCCCTTGAGCGCCTTGTAGACGTCGGCCTCCACCGTGCCATCGAGATGCAGGTTGATGATCTGCATCTGGTCGTGGGTCTGGCCGATGCGATCGATGCGGCCGATGCGCTGCTCCACCCGCATCGGATTCCAGGGCATGTCGTAGTTGATCAGCGCACCGCAGAACTGGAAGTTGAGGCCCTCGGCCGCCGCATCGGTGCA
>JBKDOR010000039.1:0-14610 GCA_046342775.1 Synechococcaceae cyanobacterium | reverse complement strand
TTGGAGGCCATGAACTCGGAGCTGTTGGTGACCTTGAGAACGATCATCAGAGTGCGGATGGGGAGACTTGAACTCCCACGACATTGCTGCCACTAGTACCTGAAACTAGCGCGTCTACCAATTCCGCCACATCCGCGGGCGAGTGGTCGCCTTGTCGGCGCCGGCCACACCATACGACATCAACCCCTGGGGGCCCGGTCCGGAGCGGTGGCCCTGTCCCGATGGTCCCAACCCGGGGAATCACTCCACCGGCAGGGGCTGGCGGCGGCGCTTGAGCCACACCTCCTGGGCCGTGTCAAACAGCGAGGCTTGCACTTCTGCCATGAAACGCTGCTGGCGGCGCTGATCCTCGGCGCTGTGGGGCAGCATCTCGGAAAACGTGGCGGCATGACACAGGTCCACCAGCAGGGCCACCTCATCCGAGGAGAGGCAGACAAGATGCTCATCACCAATGTGGGTGACTCTCACGCGGTGCCGGTATGGGGCTTCCAACCCTAAACCCACTACCGCTTCAACGCGTGAAGGCAAGCGTTCCGTTACCCATTGAAGCTCGCCAACCACGCCAAGCCCTGGGGCATGGCCGATCCAGGCTCGCCATGGCCTCGCGTCTGAGCCGGTCCTGAGCCAAGTCGGCCCTGAGGCCAGCCAGGCCTGAGTTCAGCCGGCAAGCGCAATCGCCGCGAGGACTGCTGCAAACACCATTGCAAACACCGCTGCGATCACAGCGGCGATCACCACTGCAAACACCGCTCCAAGCACCACTGCGATCAGCGTGGCGCCAGCGACTGGCCTCAACCAGCTCAATGGGTGAAGCTGTAGGCGATGGCCACCAGCACCAGGGCCACGAAGAACATCTCCAGCAGATCCGGTCCGTCGCTGTTCACGGTGCCTGGTCTCCAGGGCAAGTCCCGCAGGGAGACAGCGGGGAGTTCCACCTGGAGGCGTTCATCGCCGACGCTCCTGGCCCGATGGGCTGGCCCCGGGGCTGGGGCGATTGATCAGCTCACGCTCCGCCCGCTCGGCGCTCGGCAGCCACAGGGCGATACCCAGCAGCACAAGGCAGAGCGGCAGGCCATGGTCCCCCACCACCACGGTGAACACGGCCACACCGGCCAGCACCCGCAGGCACACCGCCCAGACGTCGTCGCTCTCTGTGGTGCTGCGCAGCACCAACAGAACGGCCGAAAACAGCAGCAGGAAGGCGACCACCATGCTGTGAATCCTCGGGGGGAGAAGCAGCAAAGCAGCACCCTAGGAAGTCCACGCCCTGCTGCCCAGCCCGGCGGCAACGGATCACCCGAGTCCGCTCAGGTGCGGCGACGCACATGCACCAAGCCCAGATCGGCACGCTGTTCCGATTCGCGACGGGCTGGGGCCGCCAGCTGGGCTGGCCAGGCGGCCATCCTGGGAGGTGTTCTGTGGTCAAGCCGTGCCCACCCCGCTCCCCCCCAGCACCGATCTGATCGTGATCGGCAGCGGCCTGGGGGGCCTCTGCTGCGCGGCCCTGGCGGCCCACCACGGGCTGGAGGTGGTGGTGCTGGAGGCCCATGACCGGCCCGGCGGTGCCGCCCATGGCTTCGAGCGACGCGGCTTCCGGTTTGAGTCGGGTCCATCGCTGTGGAGCGGCCTGGGCCGCTGGCCGAGCCGCAACCCCCTGGCCCAGGTGCTGCGGGCCGTGGGGGAAGCGGTGCCCTGCCGCACCTACCGGGAGTGGGGCCTGCTGTTGCCGGAGGGAAATCTGCGCGTCGGCGTCGGCAGCGAAGCCTTCAGCGAAACGGTGCGACAGCTGCGCGGAGCGGCGGCGGCGGAGCAATGGCGGGCGTTCATGGCCTGGCTGGAACCCGCCTGCCGGGCCGCCGCCGCCCTGCCCCTGTTGGCGCTACGCCCGGGCCCCTGGGGCACCGCCCGGGTGTTGGGACCCAAGGGCCTGGCGAGCCTGCTGGCGATCACGCCCCAGCTGCCCATGCTCAACGGGGCTTTCGGGCCCATCGCCCGCCGCCATCTGCGGGACCCCTTCCTGCTGCATTGGGTGGATCTGCTCTGCTTCCTGATCTCGGGGTTGCCGATGGATCAGACCAGCGCCGCCGCCATGGCGACGCTGTTTGGCGAATGGTTTGAGCCCGAGGCCAGCCTCGACTATCCCCTGGGCGGGAGCCCGGCGGTGGTGGAGGCGCTGTGCCGGGGCCTGGAGCGCCACGGCGGACAGCTGATCTGCCAGGCCCCGGTGGAGCGCATCGACGTGAGCAACGGGCGGGTTCGGGGCGTGCGGCTGCGCGATGGCCGCCAGCTGCAAGCCCGCCGCGGGGTGGTCGCCAACCTTTCGCCCTGGGATCTGCCCGAGCTGCTGGAGCCGGAAGCCGTGCCCCGGGCCTGGCGCGCCGCCCAACGGGCCACACCGGCCTGCGCCAGCTTTCTGCATCTGCACCTGGGCCTGCGCGGTGACGGCCTGGAGCATCTGCCGATCCACCACGTCTGGGTGGGCGATTGGCAGCGGGGCGTGACGGCCGAGCGCAACATGGTGGTGCTGTCGATGCCGTCGTTGCTGGATCCCTCCCTGGCGCCGCCCGGCCACCAGGTGCTGCATGGCTACACGCCGGCCAATGAACCCTGGGAGGTGTGGCAGGGGCTGGAGCGGGGCTCCTCCGCCTACGAGCGGCGCAAGCAGGAGCGTTGCGGCCTGTTTCACCAGGTGCTGGAGCGCGTCCTGCCGGACTGGAACAGCCGCGCGGTGTTGGAGCTGCAGGGCACGCCTCTGACCCACAGCCATTTTCTGCGCGTCCATCACGGCAGCTACGGACCGGCCCTGCCGGCGGACCGCGGACCCTTTCCCAGCGGTGCGACACCGATCGCCGGCTTGCGGCTCTGCGGCGCGGGTGTCTTCCCCGGCATCGGTGTGCCGCCAGTGGCGATCAGCGGCGCCCTGGCCGCCCATTACTTCGTGCCCGTCGCCGCCCAACGCCGCTTGTTGGAGGAACTTGCCACTTAGCCCATGCGCTTGGGCAACCGGTGTTTCAGGAACACGCCGTCAACAGACGGGGTGGGGCTAGGGTCAACGCACGCTCCTCGCACGGGAAGCGTTTAGGGTCCGCGGGAGGTCCTGCGGACCCTTTTCTATAGGCGAGTTGGACCAGAGTGTGACCACTCCGTGCAGCCACTCCAATCCTGCCCTGGACCGGCCCAGGACCTGTCTCCGCCACGGCCGAAACGGTCCATCCGATCTCCAGATCACCGGGATCGGAATGGCCTGCTGCAAGAAGAACCGCCGCTGCCGCCCAGTGATCTGCCTGTAAGCGAAGCCATCGCAGGATGCCGCAACCTTCGGCAATCCCTGCGAGGGGGGCTCGGTTCAAGAGGAACAGCTGTAGTGGGACACGCCTCCCGCATTGAAGAACTCCCGAGGCTTCAAGCGGTCATAGGTCGTCTCCACCGCTGCGGATTGCTCGTCGTAGGGATGCTCGAAAACTCTTTGGAGTTCTTGGATCAGGCTGGCGTCCCCATTGGCCGCTCGTTCATAGGCCGGAACGATCAGCCATTCGCGCCAGGTGGTTTTGGGATTGGCGCGTTTCATCGCCGCGGAGGTCGTCTTGAGATCACCGGCCTGGGCGATGCGCTCTCGCCAGCGTTGCAGCCAGTGATTCCATTGCCCATCGAGCTGCTCGGAGGTTGGTGAATAGAAGCTCTGCTTCAACGGGAAGAGCTGGTCGGGGATGTCCGAGAGCCTGCGGAACAAGATCGTGTAATCCACCTGGGATCGTGCCATCAGCTCCAGCAGTTCAGTCACCAGCATGGCGTCGTAGCTGAGCAGGCCCAGCTTGCGGGCCCACATCGACTCAATCTCCTGGCGCATCGCCTCAGCAAAGCCCTCACGGATCTGATCCAGCCGCGCCAGGGCAACCGCGTTGTCCTCCAGCAGCGGCCGCATCGAGGACCAGAACATCTGATAGTTGGCCTCAGCCGCCGCCGGTTGGTTGAAGAAGCAGAAGTGCTCGCCGCCGCCGGTCCAGGGCTGAAAGCGGGGATCAAACAGTTCGCAGAATCCGAAGGGCCCGTAATCGAGGGTGAAGCCACCGGCGGCGCAGTTGTCGCTGTTGAAGTTGCCCTGGCAGTAGCCCACTCGTATCCAGTTCGCCACAAGCGCCGTGAGCCGGCCCCGGAACAGGCGGGCCAGCTCCAGCACCTGATCGCTGAAGTCCAAGGCGGGATCGATCTCGGGGCGGTAGTTGCGCTCGATCAGATGGGCCACGATCAGCCGCAGCTCCTCCAGCGCCGCCGGATGGGCCTGCCTGCGCACGCGGCGGGCGAACAGTTCCAGCTGCCCCACCCGCAAAAACGAGGGCGCCACCCGGGTGGTGATGGCCACCGGGTTGTCGATCAGGATGTCGGGATCGAAGGAGCGGGAGTTCGGCGCATACCAGGGCCGGCGCACGGTTTCCGAGCCCGACACCACCAGCGTCAGCGAGCGGGAGGTGGGCACGCCCAGGGCATGCATGAACTCCTGGGCCAGAAACTCCCGCACGCTGGAGCGCAGCACAGCGCGGCCATCGGCGCCACGGCAGTAGGGCGTCGGGCCGCCTCCTTTGAGTTGCATCTCCCAGCGGCGGCCATTGAACACCCCTTCCAACACCGAGATCGCCCGACCATCGCCATAGCCATTGCCCGTGCCGAACGGACACTGCTGGATGTACTCACTGCCATAGATCGAGAGGGCGTAGCCGGTGGCCCAACCGAACGGCCGCAGCGGCTGCCGCGCCACCGAGATGTCGCCAGAAAACAACCGCAGGAACGCGTCATCGTGGACGAGGGCCTCGCTGAGGCCCAGTTCCTGAAAGAACGTGGCGCTATGGGCCAGATACTGCGGGTCCGGCAATGGCGTGGGGGTGACCGGCACGTAGTGGCCGGAGAACACCTGGCGGGGCCGGTGATCGTGGCCATCGCCCGTGGCCTGTGGATCGGGCTTCAGAGCGTGGAGCAGCGAATAATCAGCCCGTTGCGCAAACGCCGCGAACGTGGTCACCAGCTCGGCTGCCGGGACTGCTGGCGAAACTGCGGTCGGAACGGCTGCCGCGACAGCTGCCGGGACTCCTGTCGGACCGGTTGCCGGAGCTGATATCGAGACTTTGGTCGTCACGGAACGGATGGTTGAGAGGCCTGGGCCAGGCCCAGGCCCTGAGCCCACCATCCTGGCGAGCCTGCCCCTTGCCTGCCGGCAGAGGAAAGCCAACGGAGGGAAACATCGACGAGAACCCACAAAAAAACTCCACCGCTGCTGGGCCCACAGGGCTGGCCGACGCGCTCAGCTGCATGGTGATGAACGCCAGGCCCGTCAGCCCTTGCTGGACGTCAGGCTGCGTTGCAGGCGCCGGCGCAGGCTACGGCTGCAACCGAAGGCTGCTGCGACGCCGAAGAGTGGTAAGGGGCCAGGCGCGTCAGCACCGCCAGAGGTAACAACAAAAGCATTGAATACAGCTCCACTCGTGCTCGAGGTTGTGTCAATTGAGCCATAAAAGACACTGCCGGACGAGGTCCAAAGACCAGGGCTAACATTACCGCTGAAAAATGGACTCAGAGACAACGAAGCGATGCGGCTACAGACAGGATCAATGTAATGTTGCTGTTGGCACATTTCAGCCGATCCCAGAGCCCAGAAAGCTGCATAATTTGGTGAATACCAGAATCCGTCAAAAGCGAATAAAGGAAATCCCGAAATCGAGAAATCATTGAAACCAAAAAACCGACTCCAGAGCAGTTAGCGCCATAATCCACCCCAAGAGCACCATCCGCACCGCAATAACCAGAGGGCAACAGATCTGACAGCTTGAGTGGACTATTTTTGACACCGATGATGCCAAGCGACTCAAAGAAGTTGAAAGAAGCCGAATTTTTAGCCGAATTGGCATCAAGCATCGGCGCCAGGCCGAAGGAGAAGCAGCAGGCCGATCAGCGCGATCAGACTCATACATCCCTCTATAAAAAGCTCAAAATCATTCTAGCATGTGCGATCACTCTAGCCTTTATCAGCACCTGTATCGGTTCAGAAACATCCTTGGGCTTGGGGCGAAACCCTGGACTGGCCCGGTCTGTCACGGCCTCACAGGCTGATCACTCCGGCCCCCTAACCCGCCGCCCCCCGCCCCAGCTGGGCCATGGCGGCCTGTTCGTGGAGGTGGTGCTCGTCGTCATGGCTGTGGGGCTGGAGGTCGAACACCACCTGGTGGACGGTGCCGCTGAAGGCGTAGGGAGCCTTGGCCTCGTACTGACGATCCACCACCAGGCCGTTGTCGCGGCCGATGTCCATGCCGGCATAGGAGGAGAAGCCGATCGGCACCGTGCGCGGCATCCGGCCAGCGCCGATCGGCCGGCCGTTGGCGAGCAGGGTCACCTGGCCGCCGGTGCCGGGCTTGGGTGCATCGGCCTCGAACCGCATCGTCAACGTCACCGCGCCGGTGGGGATGGGTTCGGTAGAGGTCTGCCGGTAGGTCTCCACCCCCAGGAAGGAATAGGTGTGATGCAGCAGCCCGCTGTCATCCACCCAGAGGCCGAAGCCGCCGATGAAGTCGGCGTTGGCCACGATCACCCCCTCGGCCCCCGTCTCCGGCACCGTGAGCTGCGCCTCGATCGTGTAGGAGCGGCCAAACACCCGCGGCACCATGCCCCGCTGGATGTTCTGCACATCGCCGGCAAAGGCGAAGCGGCTGATGGTGGGCAACGGCGGCAGCATGCCGAAGAAGATCGACAGGCCGCCCAGCAGCGGCAGCACCCGGTGGCGTTCCGCCTCCTGCCACCACAGGGCCTTCAGCTCCGTCAGTTTGTCGGGATGGTTGGCCACCAGGTTGCGGGCCTGGCTGAAATCATCGGGGAGGTAGTACAGCTCCCACACGTCATCCCGTTCCGGGTCGTACACGCCGGGGCCGAAACGCCGCAGGGTTTCAGGGGAGAAATCCCAGGGCGCCTTGTCGAGGCGGGTGCAGGCCCACCAGCCGTCCTTGTAGAGAGCGCGGCTGCCGAACATCTCGAAGTACTGGAGCGTGTGGCGCTCGGGGGCGGCGGCGTCATCGAGCGTGTACAGGAAGCTGGTGCCGTCCATCGGCTCCTGCTCGATCCCATCCACCCGCTTCGGCTCGGGCAGACCGATCGCCTCCAGGATTGTGGGGGCCAGGTCGATGCAGTGGGTGAACTGGGAGCGGAGGCCGCCGCCGGCCGGGATGCGCTTCGGCCAGGCGATCACCATCGGGTCGCGCGTTCCGCCCAGGTGGCTGGCCATCTGTTTGCCCCACTGGAAGGGGGTGTTGTTGGCATGGGCCCAGGCCGAGGCGAAATGGGGGGCGCTGTGCTCGCCGCCGAGGTCCTCGATGCCGCCGTACTCCTCGATCAGCTTGAGCTGCTGGTCGGCGTCGAGCACCACGCCGTTGAGGAAGGTCATCTCGTTGAACGAGCCGGTGACCGTGCCCTCCATGCTGGCGCCGTTGTCGCCCCACACGTAGATCACCAGGGTGTTCTCGAGATCGCCCATCGTCTCGATCGCATCGAGCAGGCGGCCGACATTCCAGTCGGCATTCTCGGAATAGCCGGCGAACACCTCCATCTGGCGGGCGTAGAGCCGCTTCTGGTTGTCGCTGAGGGAATCCCAGGCGGGGAACAGATCGGGGCGGTCGGTGAGGGTGGTGTCGGGCGGCACGATGCCCAGCTGCTTCTGGCGCTCGAAGGTGCGCTGGCGGTACACGTCCCAGCCCTCATCGAAGCGGCCCTTGTAGCGATCGGCCCAGTGCTTGGGCACATGGTGGGGCGCATGACTGCAGCCGGTGGAGTAATACAGGAACCAGGGCTTCTGGGCGTCCTGGGCTCGCACGGCGTGCAGCCACTCCACCGCCTTGTCGGTGAGATCGTCGGGGAAGTAATAGGGCTGGCCGTTGTGACCCGGCGGCACGCCGAGCACGCTGTTGTCCTGGGTGATGATCGGGTCGTACTGGCCGGCGGCGCCGCTGAGGAACCCCCACCAATGGTCGAAGCCCCACGACTGGGGCCAGTGATCGAACGGCCCGGCGGCGCCCTGCACGTTGTCGGGGGTGAGGTGCCATTTGCCGAAGCCGCCGGTGACGTAGCCGTTCTCCTGCAGGATGCGCGGCAGAGCGGTGCAGCTGCGGGGGCGCACCGCGGAGTAGCCGGGGAAGGGGCCGGGATACTCGGCGATCGAGCCGAAGCCCACGCGGTGGTGATTGCGGCCGGTGAGCATCGCCGCCCGGGTGGGCGAGCAGACGGCCGTGACGTGGAAGCGGTTGTAGGTGAGCCCCATCTGCTGCACCCGGGCGAGGGTGGGGGTGTCGATGCCGCCACCGAAGGGGGCGGGGCCGCCGAAGCCGGCGTCATCGATCAACACCACCAGCACGTTGGGGGCCCCCTCGGGGGCTTGGGGGCCGGCGATCATCGACCAATCGGGAACCGACTGATCCAGCGTGCGGCCGGCGCTGCCGCCGAAGTGGCGATCCGGGATCGGCAGCACCGTGCGATCGGGGTGAAACGTGCCGCCGGCGTACTCCATCGCCGCGGAGGCCGCCGGCGGCAGCGGGTCGGAGCCGTGGTCCGCCATGGTCAGCCTGGGGGAGAAGAGTCCCCAAGCTATGCACGCCTTGGGGATTGGCCGTGCCACGCCGCCGCTGGAGAGGAGCATTGGACGCCGATCAGCGCCATCGCGCGCGGCGGGGCTCGCTCTTGATCACCGGCTGGCCAAGGCCCTGCGGAACGACAGCCGCTGGCTGGCGGGGAGAAGGAGCCAGTCCCTCCGGCGGGGAGGAGGAGCCAGGTCCTCCGGCAGCCAGCTGCGCCTGCGCGACATCCGGCCAGCGCCGATATCCCGGCCGTCGCCGCGATGTCGGCAGAGAACTCAGCCTGAACCGCAAGCGCAAGCTGAGAGCTCCATCAATTCTGCATCGATCGCAAGGTTTGCAGCAGCTCGGCGAAGCGGGGCCGGCTCGCCGCCACCGGGGCCAGGCAGCGCTGTTGCAGCGCTGTCAATGGGGCGATGCGCCCGTCCTGGTCGGCATCACAACGCTCCAGCAATTCGCCGAGCAGACAACCGAAGGCGCGCACCTCCAGGGCCTCAAATGGGTTGGTGCCGTCAGCGGCCTGGGGCGGGTACAACGAGGCGGCGCCGAAGTCGCCCAGCAGGCAGCCGCCTTCGGGGCGAAAGAGGATGTTGTGGGCATAAAAGTCGCCGTGGGCAATGCCACGGGCGTGCAGGTGGGCGCCAACAGAGGCCAAGCCGGAGGCCAGATCCAGCAGCAATGGCAACGAGAAGCGTTGGTCGTCCGCGTAAACATCCCGCGTGCAGGTCGCCAGGCTGGGAGGGCCGGCCAGGTTGCGAAAGGCCGGGTCCACCCAGGGCATCACCAGGCCGCTCGTGCCCTCGGGGTGGCCGGAGAGAACACCGATGACGCCGATCAAATGGGCGTGGTTGCCGGCAGCCCGACAGGCCGCCAGTTCGGCGGCGGGGAAGCCGTCACTGGTGACGGCGCCTTTGAACAATTTCACCGCCACGGGTTGGCCGGCGGCCTGGGGCGACGGCTGCCAATGCGCTTTGTGGATCACACCGGAGGCGCCTTCGCCGAGTTGTTCCGCCAACACCAGATCGGACCACTCCAGGCGAGGTACGGCCGGACTCGGGTGCGCAGGCACGGCTGACATGGGGTTGCCGCCAAAGGCCAGCCAGGTCAGGCGGGGCAACTGCAGCAGCCACTCCGGCAAGGCCTCAAAACGGTTGGCCGCAAGCCGCAGCAGCTCAAGCCCGACACAGCCGCGCATCGCGTCCGGCAACGCAGCCAGTTGATTGCCGGCCAACATCAGTTTTTGCAGGCGCGCACAGCTGCCGATGGCGTCGGGAAGCGCTGCGATCTGATTATCGGTGAGGATCAACCAGCGCAAGCCGGGGGAGATGGCCTCAGCCGCAACCTCACGAATGCTGTTGGATTTGAAGCCCACCATCTGCAGCTGCTCGCAGGATGACAGCACCTCAGGCAAGCGAGTAAAGCGATTCCCCGAGCAGAACAACACCCGTAACTTGCGCAGCCGCGCCAGGTCATCCGGGAGCGCCGTCAAGGCGTTTCCCGAGAGATTGAGAACCTCAAGGCTGTCCGCCAAATCAAAGATCTCCCGCGGGAATTCCTGCAGATCCCCAGCCAGATCCAGCCGCGTGATCCCCTGCAGCTGTCCAGAGCGCAAAGCTTCAAGCGTCCCGGGGGGTGTCGTCATGGGTGGGAGGACAGGCCTATTGGCCGCGGAAGAAGAAAGCGGGGCGAGATCTGGACTTCATCAGGGATTGGGTCACTGATCAGGTCGATGCGCAGGAGCGGACCCCAGGTGCGCACCTCAATGAAGCCTCTTCCATTCCACGCTGCGCACGCCGATCCCATCCCGCACCAGGGCGGTGAACAAGGGCTCCGCCGCCAGCTGCACCAGCGCCAACCGCCCGGTGGCAACGCCGGCAACGACGGCAGCGATTCCAGAGAGCAGAGCCGCATTACGGGGCGCTCCGCGCAACCAGCTGGCAGCCCAGCACGGCGAGGGCCTCGCCGGGGAGCCCCAGGAAGCGATCCAGCCACGCCGCCCCGCTCGGCGGCACCAGGGCGATGCCCACCAGCAGCATGCGGCCGTCTTGATCCAAGGGGCGGCCGCTGGCCCGCTGGCGCTGGCCCCGGGCTTCGCCAGTGCCCAGGCGGGTGCTCACCCGCAACTGCGGGGCAACGCGACGGCCCGCGAACCGCAGCTGGAAGCGGGCGTCGAAGGCCAGGTCCACCAGGCCCTCGCCGGGATTCCAGCGGCCCGCCAGCTGCAGGGGCTCGATCTCGATCTCCAGGCCCGGGGGCAGGGGCAGGCCCAGGATCCGGGCGCTGCGGCCATCGAGCGGCGGAATCGTGAGGGCGGTTGGGGCAAACACCAGCGGCCGCCAGCCTTCGCCAAGCTCCGCGCCGCTCTCGCCCCGGCCGCCGCCGCCGCGGGCGTCGTAGCGGAAGCGGGGCCAGGGGCCGATCGCCAGGGCGCAGTCCGCCTCCGTGCGCAGCTCCAGGCCCAACGGGGTGACATCGGCGGTCAGGGGAAGCTTCGGCGGGGATGGCCCCATCCTCCCGCCTGCCGCGCTGGGCGGCATTGGCCCTTGATCCCTGTCAACTGGGCGAGGGATCTCGGTCGGTGGCGGCTTGCGGCTTGCGGCTTGCCTCCGCCTGCCTTACATCAACCCCCCGCTGACGGGCTGCGTCGGAAAAACTTTCCAAAAGGGGCAGAACCCGTGCCGGTAAACGGTTTTCTGTGTTGGTGGTCCAAGGCTTATTCTAGAGTGGCTGGGGACTACTCCCCTGGAGCTGGGGGCTGTTGCCCCAATCCTGATCGATCGTTAAAACGGCCCTGACACAACTGTCATTTCGCCGCACCAGCCAGCGAATAACCCTTGCGCCTCAAGGCCTCATTTCCCTTGGCTCGGGTTCTCCAGAGCTTCCCTATCCCTTTTCTGCCAATGTCGCGCTCACGTTCCTTCCTTTCCGATTTCAAAGACTTCATCAATCAGGGCAATGTCGTTGACCTGGCGGTAGCCGTGGTCATCGGCGGCGCCTTCGGCAAGGTGGTGGACGCCATCGTCAGCCTGGTGATGGGCTCCGTGCTGGAGCCGGCGATGAAGGCTGCCAACGTGGCCTCGATCGCCAGCTGGCCCGCCGGTTCTGTGATCGTCGCCCTGATCAATTTCGTCGTTATTGCCTTTGTGGTGTTCCTGATCGTGCGGGCCATCGAAGCCTCCCGCCGCAGCCAGGCCGCCGTCGCCCCCCCCGACCCCCAGGCCCAGCTCGCTTCCGCCGCCACCCGCCTGGCCGACGCCCTTGATCGCCGTCAGCTCTGAGATTCCACCATTAGGCGCTGGCGGGCGCCGGCCTTTTCCCTAAGCGTGAGCCTCGCCCTCCTGCCTGAGCGTCAAGCATGGCTGGCCGCTCATCCGGCAGAGATATCCGCTGCTGTGCCAGCTCCCGCGACATCGGATGGCCGGCTGGAAAACGCGCCCTTGGTGCTGCCTCCTGATCTGGGGCTCACGCCTAAGCAATGCGAGCTTTTCTGCGAGGCCAACCCCGATGCGGTGCTGGAGCCTTGGTGCTGGAAGCGCGTTGGCAGGGCCGATGGCTCGAGTCCGCCATCCGGCTGGAAGGGGTTCCGGCGTTTCCTGGCCTGGTGATCGATCTGGAGCCGATCTGGGCGGAGTGAGGCTGGGCGCCATCGAGCCCAGCTTCGACCATCCGCCCCGATGCCCATGGGGCAGAAGCTGAAGCGGTGTCTGGGCGTCAGGCTGTTGGGCGACAGTCTGTTGGGCGACAGTTCGCCGGCCCCTTCACCACAAGCTGCACTGCCCCTGCTGGCGCAGCAGGTGATCGGCCAGCACCAGGGCCACCATCGCCTCCACCATCGGCACGGCCCGGGGCAACACGCAGGGGTCGTGGCGGCCCTTGGCCGCCAGGGTGGTGGCATGGCCTTCCGAATCGATCGTTTGCTGCTCCTTGCGGATCGTGGCGGTGGGCTTGAAGGCCACCCGGATCACGATCGGCTCGCCATTGCTGATGCCCCCCTGGATGCCGCCGGAGTTGTTGGTGGCCGTGCGCAAAGAGCCATCAGCGGTGGGCAGAAAGGCATCGTTGTGCTCGCTGCCCTTGAGCCGGGTACCGGCGAAGCCCGAGCCGATCTCGAAGCCCTTGGTGGCCGGCAGCGACATCACCGCCTTGGCCAGATCCGCCTCCAGCTTGTCGAACACCGGCATGCCCAGCCCCAGCGGCGGCTTGCGCACCACGCATTCGATCACGCCGCCACAGGAATCCCCCTCCCGGCCGATCGCCTCGATCCGCTCGATCATCCGCTCGGCCACGGCGCCATCGGGACAGCGCACGATCGTGGCCTCCACGTCATCGCGGCTCACCCGCTCGCCATCCACCTCGGCCTCGATGTCGTGGATGCGGCGCACCCAGGCGATCACCTCGGTGCCGTGGGCCTTGGCCAGCAGCTGGCGGGCGATGGCGCCGGCCGCCACCCGGCCGATCGTTTCCCGCGCCGAGGCCCGGCCGCCGCCGCTGCGGGCCTGGATGCCGTACTTGGCCTGGTAAGTGGCGTCGGCGTGGGAGGGACGGAAGGCCACCGCCATCTCCTGATAATCCTGGGGGCGCTGATCCTTGTTGCGCACAAGCATGGCGATCGGCGTGCCGAGGGTGACGCCGTCGAGCAGGCCGCTCAGGATCTCCACCTGGTCGTCCTCCTTGCGGGGGGTGGTGATCTTGCTCTGGCCGGGCTTGCGCCGGTCCAGGTCGGCCTGGATCGCCGCCAGATCCAGCTCCAGCCGCGGCGGGCAGCCATCCACGATCACCCCCACCCCGCCGCCGTGGGATTCGCCGAAGGTGTGGATGCGGAAGAGCTGGCCGAAGCTGCTGCCCATGGGCGATCTGCGCTGGGCTGAGCCTACAAACCGGGCACGGTGGGCCCCTAGGTTCAGCCGCAGTTGCTGCGATTCGGCCTTGCGCAAAGCGGAGCGCGCCGCCCTGATCCTGAAGCGCCTCGAGGAGCTCTATCCCGAGACGCCGGTGCCGCTGGATCACAGCGATCCCTTCACCCTGTTGGTGGCGGTGCTGCTCAGCGCCCAATGCACCGATAAGAAGGTGAACGAGGTCACCCCCGCCCTGTTTGCGGCCGGGCCTGATCCGGCGGCGATGGCGGCCCTGAGCGAGGCCACGATCCTCGGACACATCCGCCAGCTGGGGCTGGCCCGCACCAAGGCCAAGAACGTCAAGCGCCTCGCGGAACTGCTGCTGGAACGCCATGGCGGAGAGGTGCCGCCAAGCTTCGCGGCCTTGGAGGCCCTGCCCGGCGTGGGTCACAAAACGGCCTCGGTGGTGATTGCCCAGGCCTTCGGCGTGCCGGCCTTCCCGGTGGACACCCACATCCATCGTCTGGCCCAGCGCTGGGGCCTGAGCAGCGGCGAGAGCGTGACGCGCACGGAAACCGATCTCAAGCAGTCGTTCCCGCGTGAGGCCTGGAACAAATTGCATTTGCAGATCATCTTCTACGGCCGCGAGCATTGCACCGCCCGCGGCTGCGATGGACGCGTGTGTGGCTTGTGCCGTGAGTTGTATCCCAACCGCCGGCGCGGGGTGCTGACCAACAAGGCCTGAGCAAAAGCCGAAGCAAGCGTTGATGGCCATGACTTGGACGACAACAGCCCAGCCAAAGACACCCACACGAACACCAAAAAGCCCCCGCCGAGGCGGAGGCTTGAGGGCTCAGGTGATGCCTGAGTGCTGGAGTTCAGGCTCAGCCGATCGCCGGGGCGGTCAGGGCCACCGGGGTGGCTTCAGCCGAGGCCAGATCGAGGGGGAAGTTGTGAGCGTTGCGCTCGTGCATCACTTCCATGCCCAGGCCGGCGCGGTTGAGGATGTCAGCCCAGGTGTTCAGCACACGACCCTGGGAATCCAGGATCGACTGGTTGAAGTTGAAGCCGTTCAGGTTGAAGGCCATCGTGCTCACGCCCAGGGCGGTGAACCAGATGCCGATCACGGGCCAGGCAGCCAGGAAGAAGTGCAGGCTGCGGCTGTTGTTGAACGA
>JBKDOR010000038.1:0-7524 GCA_046342775.1 Synechococcaceae cyanobacterium | reverse complement strand
GTATCGAAACCCGCGGCATCAACCTGGAGAACCCGTGAATCAGGAACCGCGTGCTGTGCTGGGGTTCAAGGAGGGCTCGGCTCAGCGAGGGTGCTCGCGCATCAGCCGCTGCACCTCGCCAGCGTGATAGCTGCTGCGGGTGAGTGGACTGCTCACCACCTGCAGAAAACCGAGGTCAGCTTCGCCGTACTGACGGAAGCTGTCGAACTGCTCCGGCGTGACGAAGCGATCCACGGGCAGGTGCTTGGGCCCTGGCGAGAGGTATTGACCGATTGTGACGATGTCCACCCCGTGCTGGCGTAGATCGGCCAACACCGCTCGCACCTCGTCGTCCTGTTCGCCCAGGCACACCATCAGCCCGGATTTGGTGTAAGTCCGTGGCCACTGCTGCTGAACCCGCCGCAGCAGCTCCATCGAGCGGCTGTAGATCGCCTGGGGGCGAGCCCGTTTGTAGAGCCTGGGCACCGTTTCGATGTTGTGGTTCAGCACATCGGGCGCCGCCGCCATCACCGCCGCCAACGCCTGCCAGTCACCGCAAAAATCCGGAATCAACAACTCGATCGTGGTCTGGCTGGCCCGGCGACGCACCGCGTTGATGCAGGCCACGAACTGGCTGGCGCCGCCATCGGCCAGGTCATCCCGGTTCACGGAGGTGATCACCACATGGCTCAGCCCCAGCCGCTCCACCGCTTCTCCCAGGCGATCGGGTTCGGAGGGATCCAGCGCCCGCACGCTCTTGTCGAAGTCGATGTCGCAATAGGGGCAGGCGCGCGTGCAACCCGGCCCCATGATCAGAAACGTGGCGGTGCCGCCGGCGAAGCACTCGCCGATGTTGGGGCAACTGGCCTCCTGGCAGACGGTGTTGAGCTTCAGGTCGAGCAATAGATCGGCTACGGCGCCGATGCGCTGTCGCTGGGGAGCCTTGACCCGCAGCCACGGCGGTTTGCCGCCCTGGGTTGATCCCCCTCCGTCCTGCACTCTCCGTGTCTCCGGCGGGAGGGGAGCCGCGGCGAGATCGGGATCCGTTAGCGAGGCTTGGGATGAGGACTCAGCCATGGAGTCAGAAGAGACCGTGCGGAGGGGAGCGGTGGGGGGTGGGAGCGGCAGCGGAAGCGCGGCCGACCGGGGCGGTGGCGGTGGTCCGTCGCAATGCTGCCGGGGCCCGTCCAGCGCCAGTGCGCCTTTCTCGACCCTAGGCGGGCGGATCGGCGCTAACCCTGTTGGGAACTTGTGGCTTGGGCGGCTCCTCGTCTGCCAAGACGGAGTCATTGGGCGGGTGATCCTCTAAAGTGACCTCCAGCGGGATGTAGCGCAGCTTGGTAGCGCACTTCGTTCGGGACGAAGGGGCCGCAGGTTCGAATCCTGTCATCCCGATTTTTGGTGACGCCAACGGTCTTCCGTCGCCCTCACTCCAAGAGCTGATCGCAGGCGGACCCGCTTGGGCTTCTGCGATGACGGCGTCGGTACTCTGCTGATAAGGATCCGAGCCTGACAGCTCATCCCGACTGGTCATTTCCGATGAGCACCACTCCGGAGCTCCGCTCCGAGCCGGCCGCAGGCCCGGATCTGTCGATCACCCCGGTGGCGACCGAGGGTCACAACCACGGCAAGGCGCATTTCGGCAATTCGCTTCAACTCGTGGCTGGCAAAGTCAGACTTGACGCCCCGGCAGCTGAGTCGGATTGCTGACTGGAGCCTCGATGAGCGGGGCTGGCTGCACGATGCAAGAATCCCTCGTTTGCGTCGCAACAGTTTGCTGCAGCCTCTGCCTATTTGTTAGATCGATGCTTGCGGAGCGGTGAATGAGCCGATCTTCACATGCAGTGTCGAGGCGTCGCCGCTGCGCTCTCGAAGTATGGACCATCAGGCAAAAACAAAATCTGGACAAGTGGCTGGATCGCGCGATCTGGTTGCCGCATCCTGAGCGCCCGAGAGAGCCACTGGGCCCGGCTGACTGGTTTGGTGTTGCAGCCGGCTACCTCGAGCTGCCTTCTGTGGCATCGCCTGTCCTGCGCCACAAAAGGGCCCGATGCTGACCGATGAGCTCTGCCCACGGTTATTCACCTTGGTGGCGAATGAGTCGCTCCGTGATCAGATCCGGCACTTGGTTCGCTGCTACCCGGCGTCGGATCGCGAGCGCCGGGACCGGTGTGCTGCGGTTCTGCTCGGTACCACCCGCTATGACTCTGGGCAGATCGAAGCGGAGCTGTACGACTTGAGCGAAATTGTGCGGGTCCTACGCGGTCTCAATGCTAGGGACTTTGGCCCTGCGGAGCTTTACGCGGAGCTCAGCAGTGACCGGCGATAGAGCGGAGCAGGCACAGACGATGACTGAGTCGACGTCTTGACCCGAAAGCCGTAGCCGCCAGAGCGCTCCCGACCGATCAGGTCTGAATGCGCACCGCACCAGCCACGCCACCTCCATCAACCCAGCTCCGCCCCCGGGTATCCGCGCGGCGTGAGCATCCACCCTTCACGGCTCAGGCTCGTGCTGTTGCCGATCAGCACCAGGGTCAGCATGTCCACCTCCTCCAAAGGCAGATCCCCCAGCCGATGCAGCCGCACCGATTCGCCTGGACGGCCCAGCTGGCGCGCCAGCACCACCGGGGTGTTGGCTGGCCGGCCGGCCAGCAGCAACTGCTGGGCCCGCCCCAGCTGCCAATCGCGCCCTTGGGAGCGCGGGTTATAAAGCGCCACCACAAAATCGCCCTCGGCGGCGGCCCGCAATCGCCGTTCAATCACCGCCCATGGGGTGAGGCGATCGCTGAGGCTGATGGTGCAGAAGTCATGCATCAACGGCGCTCCCACCCGTGCGGCCGCCAGCTGCAGAGCTGAGAGGCCGGGATGCACCGTGAAGCCAGGGCGCTCCGCCGCGGCCAGCCGCAACCAGAGATCCAAGGCGAGGCCGGCCATCCCGTAGATGCCGCTGTCGCCGGAGGACACCAGGGCCACCCGCAGACCCGCCCGCGCCAGGGCCAGGGCTTCGGCGCAGCGGTCCAGCTCCGCCGTCAAGCGTCCGGCGCGGCGCAATTGATCGGGTCGGCGCAGCGGTTCGAGCAGATCGAGATAGAGCCCATAGCCCACCCACACCGTGCAGCGGGCCAGGGCCTGGCGCGCCTCACCGCTGAGCAGGCTCAGGGCCCCGGGGCCGGCACCGATCAGGTGCAGTTCGCCCCGTTCGGGCCCGAACTGCTCGGGGGACTGGGCGATGGCCAAGGTGGCAGCGCCGCGCTCGTGGGGCAACGGGCGCTCGATCGTCTTGGGCAACAGCCAGTGGGCCGGCTCGGCCAGGCGGGATCCGAGCTCAGGCTCAAGTCCAGGCTCCGGCTCAAGCGTTGGGACTGGAGCTGCGGCAGCAGCTGGTGCTTGAGCTGGAGCTGACGCGGATGGCGTTGAGGCTGGCGCAGGCACAGGCACAGGTACTTGATCCGGCGGAGGCGGTGATGCCGGTGGTGTTGGAGTTGGCGCTGACCCTGGCGCAGGAACCGGAGTTTGATCTGGCGTTGGCGGCCAGGGGGGATGGGCCTGGGCCGCCAGCAGGGCCGCAGCTTCGGCCACGCTGCCGGTTCCCATCTCCGCTGCCACCCGATCGGAAGGATTCGGCACGGCCACCGCCGCCAGGGCGTCGGCGCCGAACAGCCGCAGCGGCCAGCCATGGCGCCGAGCCAGCTCCAGCAGCGCCAGCTCATCGCCCTTGCGATCGATGCTGGCCAGCCCGGCCACGGCGGATTCGGCCAGGCCCGCCGCCGCCAGCCCGCGCTGCACAAGACGCTCCAGCAGGGCCAGGTCCGTGCCGCGTTCGCAACCCATCCCGAGCCAGAGGCAGGGGGGATGCCAGCGGCAGCCAGGGCCGAGTCTGGGGCCAATCACCAGATCGGCCACCTCGGCCGCGGCCCTGCCTGGCTCTTGCGGGTCGACAGGATCGGCAGCAGCCTCCTCCAGACCCGACTCCTCCAGACCCGACTCCACCAGATCGGTCTCCTGCAGACCGGTTTCCTCCAAACGGGCCGTCGCCTGCAGCTGTCTCCACAGAGGAGTGCCGCCCTCCTGACGCCAGCGAATCGGCAGGCCCGCGGCGCGGCGCCGCATCAGGGCTGACCAATCGCCAGCACCGCGGCGCCAGCCCCACTCGCTGCCGAAGGCATCGAGGGCCAGATCGCCCCGGGCCTGGCAGCCGCCGCTCAGCACCGCCTGGGCCGCCAGCAGGGCCGCCAGCTCTTGGCTCAGCCGCTCAGCTCCGGCGGTGTGGCCGCCGAGCAAGGGAACCACGAAGCGACCGGCCGGATCCAACACCAACACCGCGGGATCCTGGAGCTTGTCGCGCAGCAGCGGTGCGATCAGGCGGGTGACCAACCCGCAGGCTCCTACCGCGAGCACCGCCGTGGCCTCTGGCCACTGCTGCTCCAACCAGGCGCCGGCTGGCAGGGACTCGCTCGGCCAGCGGATCGCGGCAAGGTGAACGCCCTGCCGCAGGCGCTCCAGCAGCGCCTTGGCCTCGGGGCTGAAGCCCAAGGCCACGATCCGCTCCGGCCGTGCGCTGGATGCTGCGCCAGGCGCGGTGTCATGGCCTCGGCCGCCTGTCATCGGCGCACCAGCCGGAGCAGCCGCTGGAGTGGGCCGCCGCCCTGGTCGGAGCGGGAGCGATCAACCCCCTGGCGTGCCGAGGGGTCAGCCATGAGCGACGTCGACCAGGGATCGAAGGGCTCCGGCGGGGATGAGGGCGGACTCAGGGAGGGGCGGTGGGCAGTGCCCGTCACGCTACGGGAGCTGCTGGGCCGATTCGCCGCAGTGGCGGCGTCTGCCCCGCTGCGCGACGACCCCACGGGCACGCGACCGGGGTCAGCGAGATGCGGATCGATGGGGCCCGCCCCCCGCTCACGAGGCGAGGAGCGGGTGGACGGCCCAGCGCTCGGGGGCAGGGGCTGGGCTGGTGGCGCGAAAGCCTGACTCTCCTCCAGCAACGCAGACCCCTTGATCTCAACCGGTATGGGGCTGGCCGGTCTCTCAACGGAAAGCGAAGCCCCAAGGCGTTCCAGCGGCTCGGCAACCGTGGGACTCGCCGCGGGCGGGGCGTTCCCCGCGCTCACGTCTGGAGGCATGGACCGCGGGTCTGGCGGCATCAACCGCTGAGCCTGGGACGACCGCGAGGAATCAGGGGGAAGGGGTCCCTCCGCCCTCAGCTCGATCAACCCACCATTGGAAGCGCTGACGAGTGAGCGCGGGCTGGCGGCGCTGTTGGGGCTGGATGTCGCCCCGTTGGCTCTGGCCTTCAAGCCATCGGCACTGAACTGGATGCTGTCGGGGGCGGTGCCTGCCCCAACCATGCTGTCCTCAGGGCTGGGTGTGCTGAAGCTGCCTTCCAGGCCTGTTGGGCCGCGCTCGCTTCGGGGGGGGAGATCGCCATCAAGAGCGTTCGGCCGAGCCGACAGGGGAGAACTTGGCTGCGTACTCTCGTGTGCGAGCCCGTTTCTGGCGCTGGCTCCAGGCTCGGCGCTGGCACCCGGGCTGTCGAGACTGTCGGAAGAATCGTTCCGCTGTGACGAGCTGGCGAGCGGGGGGCGACCCAGCTCAGGCTGAGCGGTAAGGCTCTGGTGTGTTCTGCCCGGGTCTGGACTCGCCCCTGGCTCGGAGGGACCATCAGCACTCTGGTGGACAAGGGCCGCACTGCTTCCCTGGACTTCCGGCTGGGGGAGCGCCGTGTCGGAGGTGGCGTCCGATGGCAGTGCGTCGGCAGCGGCTTGCCGCGGCGTGGAGGCGCGAGAGAATCCTGAGGATTGCCGATCGGCTCCAGCCCCCAGTTGCACTGTTGGGCCTGGCGAGCCTTGGGGGGGCAAAGCCAGGACGTCTTGCGCAGCTGGCTGCTCCTGATCGCGCAGTCGCTGCGACGATGCGGCTTCTCCCCCAGCTGCCGCCATGGGTGGGGCTGTGGTTGGAGCCGTGGCTGGGGGCGGGGTCGTGCCGCTCAGCCGCGCCAGCTCGGAAGCCGACAGGGGACCCGCCAACCAGGGTGGCGCTGGGCCCTCTGCACTGGTGACCAGCTCATGCACCAGGCTGTTGTATGGCGGGTTCAGCGGCTCGCCCCGGGTATTCACCAGCTCCAGCAGAAGCGGGTGCCGGCCGGGGCTCAAGCCGCGCAGCCAAAGCGCTTCCTGGTGATCCAGCAGGAGCACGTCGCCGTCGAGGCTGACCCGCAGTCGCCAGCTGTCGTCGCCATCACGCAGGTGCTGAAGGGGCGCATCCAGCAGGATCCAGTCGAGCGGCAGTGGCTGATGGGCCGAGACCACCGTCGGCAGCAGGGGAATCAACTGGGGCGTGCCGGGGGCAGGGCCAGCCAGAGGGTTGGCGGCGGTCCGGTGCAGGCGGATCTGGGCGAAGGCGCCGGGATTGCGCATCGCCTCGCCCCAGGGCATGGCGGCGATGACGCTGAGCCGGTGGCTACCGGGCGCCAGGGGAGGCATCTCAACGCTGGTGGTGGTCAGCCGCAGGGGTGGGGCCTCATCCAGCTGCACCACAAGATGGGGGCCCAGTCCCTCGGCTCCAGGGGCTTGCAGCGGCCAGTCGCTCAGCTCCAGCTGCAGGGTCCAGGGTCCGGCGGGCACCAGGCTGTCGGCCTGGGGCGAAACGATGCGCAGCCGAGGTTGATGGGCCTCCAGTAGCGGCTTGAGTTGCTGCACCCCCAGGGGTGGAGCGATCTCCTGCAGGTTCGAGCCGGCTGAGGGGACGCCGACCTGGCTGTCGGCTGGGGCTCCTCGCAGCCACGGCAGCGCCGACACCGGCGCGGCGGGCAGCAGGGTCAGGGCGGCGGTGAGGGCGACGAGCACGGCCAGCCCCGTCCGCCACAGCTGCCCACGCCACAGCACCTGCCCACGCCACCACAGCTGCCTACGCCACCCCGGCCGCCGATCGCCAGTGACGCTGGTCGGCGGCTGGGGTGGCGCTGTTGAACCGGGGCCCACCACGTCTGTCGCTGGCGCCTCACGGCATTCTGCTGACCCCATGGCCATGCCCCCTGACGTTGGGGGCCAGCGTTCGGGGCCAGCGTCCCTGGGCTGATCTGACGCCGCTTGTGAAGAAGTAAATATCCCGAAGAGAATTGAGCGATCTGGATCATCGCAAGGCTGTAGCAGACCCCAGTCCTGGCCTGGAAAGCCAAGGGATTGAACCTTTGTAACTAGCGACCGAATCCGCTTGTTTTCGGCCCCTATACTTCCGCCAGCGGTCCCCTTATGGGGCCCAAAGTCCCAGCTATGGCAAGGCTTTTTGCCCTGCTCCGCTGGGTCAGCCCCCGGATGGCTCCCCTGGAGTCCTCCCCGGCAGGGCCCATGGGGTCCGGGTTCTCCGGATCCCCCAGGGGTGGACCCCCACCTCGATCCCGTCCCTCGAGGAACGTCTCGATGACCATCAGCCCACCAGAGCGTGGGAAGAAGGCGGAAGCCATGGTCGACCGGAACCGTGTTCCGGCGACGTTCGAGCTTTTCGAGAAGCCCGGACATTTCGACCGCAGCCTCGCCAAAGGTCCCAAAA
>JBKDOR010000037.1:0-2845 GCA_046342775.1 Synechococcaceae cyanobacterium | reverse complement strand
GGTGCCGCGGATGCCCAGGATCGCCTGTTCGCTGCCGTTGTCGGCGTAAAACTCGCAGGTGTAGGAGCTGAACCCGCTCGACACCGGCGAATAGGTGACGCTGGTGGAGCTGACGACCGCCTCAGCGCAGCCGGCTGCCTTGAGCATCGGGCCCCACCGTGGGGCAGTGCCAGCGGTGCCGCTGCCCGCCAGCTCGGCCGTGGCCTTCACTGGCACCGATCGTTGCGCCACCACGCTGGCCCGGTGGCCCATGTACGCCTGGATCGTCTCGCGTTCCACCAGCTCCAGCGCCAGTGGTTCGATGTCGAGCTCAGTGAACAGCAGGGCATCACTGGCCGCTGGGCTGCTGTTGGTGCCGTAGGTCGATTCAGCTTTGACCAGGGCGAGACGATTGCGCCAGATCGGCATCGGTCAGTCCTCAGGGGTGGGGGCGGGTTCGGGGTCGGCGAGGTCCGGCGGCGGGGCCGTGCACGCTGGGCAGTCAGGCTCCGGCGGTGCCGGCTCCGGCATCTGGGTTTGCTGGACGCATACCCACTCGTTGCCCTCCAGCTCGTAGGAGCCGCCGGTGGATGGCAGCGGCGGGGCAACAGGGCCAGCCATGGGGGAGACGGTATCTGTGGTCAGTCTAGGGGACCTGCGAGACCTAGCCATTTTCGAGGTCACTCCCGAGGGTGCGGTAGCGGATCGCGTACGTGTTGACTTGCCAGAGGGAGAGAAGGTCGGCCTTGTCACGCTGGAAGTCGGTGCCGGTCGGCACGATGTCGATGGCCAGGTTGTTCAGCGTGCGATCAGCCATCAGCAGGGCATGGGCTGAGACGATGATCGGGTCCGCCAGCTGCTCAGGGATCGGCCCGCGGGTGTGCACCACCACGGCGAGATCCAGGGTCCAATCGAGCTTGCATGTGCTGTAGGGCTGGCAGCGGTCTGCGATCGGCTCGATGACCAGGGCCGGCGCCTCATCGCGCGAGAATGCCTCCGCCCGGCTCCGGTAGACCGTGGCGATCCCAGCGGTCGGGGCCAGGGTGGTGGCGATGTGGGACAGGATCTGCTCGCGGCGGGAGGTCATCAGGAGTCAGGGAACGGTGCGGTGGGGTTTGTTATGCGATGCGGTAGCGCACGATCACGATGCCGGAGCCGCCGTTGCCAGCAACGCGCACGGCTGCATTGTCGCCTCGTCCACCTCCGCCCCCGCCGCCTGTATTTGCTGTTCCTGATGTGGCTGCAACGGCATTTGTTGCAGCGTTTCCACCTCCTCCTAGACCCCCCAGATTGAAGTTTGCACCGCCGCCGCCTGCGTAGTAAAGATTAGTGCCCGTGATAGCCGATTGCAAGCCCACGCCTCCAGTCGGGGTTGGGTGATCGCCGCCTCGCCCTCCAGCACCACCGCCACCGCCGCCGGCAGTAGTATTCACAGAAAGCCCCCCGTCATTACCTTGGCCGCTAATGCCTGTGGATCTAGTAGTTGCAGACGTGCAGGAGTGACCACCACCGCTGCCTCCGTTCGATCCCAAAGTAGAACTTCCCGAGCCGCCGCCGCCACCACCTATTGCAGTAATAGATGAAAAAATTGAACTTTCACCATTTGCGCCTTTTGTAGCACCGCTGCTACTTCCTGCTCCGCCAGCGCCAACGGTCACGGAGACGGTTCCATTTATTATTGTTATGGCTCCGGCCAACATACCTCCTGCGCCCCCTCCGCCCCCTGCGGTTGTGCCGGCGCCAACTGTGCCGCCACCACCCCCACCTGCAACCACAAGGTATTCAAACTCTCCACCATTCACCACCGTCAGCGTTGAACTGCCAACAGTTGTAAATGTGTGGATGCGATAGGTGATGCTTCCAACGGTGATTGTGGCTTCGGTGCCGCCAGTGGCGAGGGGGAAACTCCCAAACCGATAGGGATTGAGCAACCACATCAGCCGAGGCCCTCGACGAACTCCGCCGGCAGATCGAACCCACCAGCCAGCGCAGCAACCTGCTCCGCCAGCTCAGGTGCCACCAGCCCGGTCGCCACCGCCTGGCCCCATGCCGCGAGGAACGTGGCCGGGTCACCCTGGGCGGCCTGCCCCAAGCCCACGCCGAGCATCAGATGGAGCACCGGGGCCCGACTCGCGCACGTGGCCACCAGGCCATTCACGGCAGTATCCGCCGCGAGCTGCTCAGCGAACTGTACCCACCGGGGCGCGGGCACCACCGGAGGGGGAGGCGGCAGCGCCACCAGCTCCCAACCCTTGCGGAGCACCAGCGCATCGAGGTCAACGTCCTGCGTCGGCGCCAGCCCGTACGCTGTCGGGTCGTAGTCCGTGGGCGGTTCAGCCTGCTCGATTGTCAGCATCACGACCGGCGGTTGCAGGCCCACTACGTCCTCGTCGTCCTGGCGGGGCCAGGTGATCAGCGCGGCGGTCTCAGGGTTGTAGAGGATCCTTGGCATCGTCAGATTCTCCGAACGTACAGGCCAACCTTCAGGCCCGTGCCTGCTGTTGAGCTGCCCACCTGATCAATGTCAATCGTGATCTCCGCGTCATCAGCCAACGATGAATCGCTGATCACTGCTGCTGTCGCTGCCGTGGTAGAGGTCTTCTCGGTGGTATCAATGCTGAGCTTCGTGCTCAACACCGAGGTGCCCGCTTCGTTGATGTCCACCACCAGATTTGCGCCGACCGGTGCAGTGTTCACGCTGGCCCGCACGCTCAGCAGCGTGGCCGCAAACGGCATCCGAAACGTGATCTTGGCGTTGCCAATCGTGAGCGCCGTTGTCTCATCCGAGCACGCCACCCATAGCCATTCCTCCACCCTCAGCGTCGTGCCGTCGAACTGGAGGCCTGGCCCCACGGCCGCATGGGTC
>JBKDOR010000036.1:0-2695 GCA_046342775.1 Synechococcaceae cyanobacterium | reverse complement strand
TGCCGGCACCATGACCTACCGCATCCGCCTGCTGGAAACCGAGGAGGGCTGGTCCGTGAGCTGCCTTGATCTGCCCGGCTGTCATTCCCAGGGCAATACCCGCGAGGACGCTCTCAGCAACATCCGTGAGGCCATCTCCCTCTGGTTAGAGGGCGAGGCTGGGGAAGCGGATGTGAAAAGTGTGGAGACGCTGGAGTTGGCTGTGTAATGCCCAGGCTGCCGGGGATCCGTCAAAATTAGGCTGTGCGGGTCTTCCAGAAACTTGGTTATCGCGTCGTGCTCGGATCCGGGCATCTGATCATGAGCAATGGCGAAAGGCGCCTTGTGATTCCTCGCCATGATCCGATCAACGCCATCACGATGGGTGCCATTGCCCGCGATGCTGGCCTTTCGCCTCAGGAGTTTCGGGAACTGCTCTGACTCAGCAAGCTGATCCGCGGGCGGCTGAAGCGGCCGATTCCGCCGGCGTGGCTGCCAGGCTGTCGCTTGGCATCAAAGTGGCGTTGGCGGTTTTAGGGGGGGGCCAGCGGCACTGACCAGAGGCCGTCAGACTGAGGACACTGCACTGGAGCCAATGGAACTCACGGCTGTCCTCACGCCTGCGGAGGAAGGCGGCTACGTGGCCTTCAACCCCGAGACGGGCACCACAACTGAAGGGGAGTCCATCGAGGAAGCACTCTCCAACCTGCGTGAAGCAACCACGCTTTATCTGGAGGAGTTCCCCGCCGTGATCAAGGGCCACCCACTGGTGACCCTATTCACCGTCCCCGCGCATGCCTAAGCTCCCGCACCTTTCCGGTCGGGAGATCATCCGCGCGCTGGAGCAGCTGGGATTCGAAGCCGTCCGCCAGAACGGCAGCCACGTGGTGATGCGGTGCGGCAACCGCGGCTGTGTCGTTCCCCTCCACAAACCGGTCAAGGTCGGCACCCTTTCTGGTCTGCTGAGGCAGGCCAGGGTTGATGTGCGTGAGTTCCTGGATCTTCTTTGAATGGCATTGCTCCAACCTTGGTTTTGATGACCATTCGTCGCCAAGGTGCTCTGCGTAGCCATCAACAAGAGCAAGGAGAGCGGTCGCGCTGGCGGGGTTGCGGAGCCGTTTCGATGTCTGGGGTTTGCCCGCTACGAAGGCCAGGAGGGCTAACGGATCTTGTTCGTCCACCAGCGGCGATCCGGTGGCGGCTGGAGCGGCCGATTCCGCCGGCGTGGCTGCCAGGCTGTCGCTTGGCATCAAAGTGGCGTTGGCGGTTTGAGGGGGCAGCGCAGCAGGAGCAGGAGCAGGGGGCTGCTCAACCTGCACCGCCCACGACGCGAATGACACCTGAGATCACAACAAGATTAAAGGAGCGAATCAGGGCTGCCTGAAAGTCTGTCCCAGTAGGCCTTGTCGAGGCTGTCAGCCTTGGCTTCGGTCGGCGGGTCTCCGTGCTTCCAATGCCCGAATCCCCCTCTGCCGCAGCCCCTCAGCCCGCACCGGATGATCTGATCAGCTTCCTCAAGGCCATCCCGGACGGTCGCTACCGCCGTGGGGTCCGTTACCCGCAGTGGTTCCTGCTGCTGGTGGCGGTGCTCGGCATCCTCAGCGGCTGCCGCAGTTCCCGCGATCTGGAGGCCTTTGCCAGGCGGCACCGAGAGGACCTGAACCAGGCGCTTGGGCTTGATTTCAAGCGCTGGCCCTCCGATGCCACCTTCCTGTACCTGTTCAACAAGGCCCACCTGCAGGAGTTCGGGGAGGTGCTTCAGGCCTGGATTCTCGGCCAGATCCCAGGTGGGGCCGATGGCCTGGAGCAGTTGGTGTGCGACGGCAAGACGCTGCGTGGCTCAGCCATCCAGACAGGCGACGGAAGCCACCGATTTGTCGCTCAAGTCACCGTCTACGCCAGGGCCCTTGGCGTCGCCCTGGCCCAGAAGGCCTACGACACCCACGAATCCAGTGAGCGGGCTGCTCTTCAGGAACTTCTGAGCAGCCTGGATCTCGATGGCGTGCTGATCCAGGCGGATGCGCTCCACACCACCCAAGCGTTTTTCGGTGGTGCTACTGCTTCGCAGAAGACTGCGTCTACGCCCAGGGGGCCGACGTGCTCCTGACCGTGAAGTCCAACCAGAAGACCCTTTACCGCCAGATCGGCTGTCAGTTCGAGGGGAAGCGCCAGATCCCTTTCACGGCAACCGATCACGAGAAACGCCATGGGCGCGACACCGTCTGGGAACTACGGGCCAAAGAGGCTCCGGAGCACGTCAAGGACAACTGGCCGGGAAGCGCCTGGATCGTGGAGGTCATCACTGAAACAGTCGAGCGCAATGGCAAGCGAGGCGTGCGGCGGCACCTGAATCCGTTCGGCATGCGCACCTCCCGGTGCGACGGCCAGCATGCGCACCTCCCGGTGCGACATCAGCGTCCGCACGACGCCAAAAGCCCTGCTACGCCTGATTCGGCAACGCTGGAGCATTGAGAACGAGTGGCACTGGGCCCGCGATGCTCAGCTGGGTGAGGACGCTCATCGTTACGCCAACCGCACGGGCGCACCGGTCTTCTCGTTCCTCAGGACCATCGTGATGAACCTGCTGCGACGAGGCGGTTACCGCTCTATTCGTCAGGGACTCAGAGAACTGGCCTACGACATCCAGGGAATGCTGGCGCTGGGAGGGGTGGCGATGGCAGCCAGCACGTCGTGACCGTACTTTTAGGCAGCCCTG
>JBKDOR010000035.1:0-7516 GCA_046342775.1 Synechococcaceae cyanobacterium | reverse complement strand
GTATGGGTATGGGTATGGGTATGGCCTCAGCTGTCCCAGCGCTGCCGACTACCCAGCCCCCGCCCGGGGTCTCTGGACTCTGCAGCTCCCCAGCCTGGCGGAGCTGGAGCTGCTGCTGACCACCAACAAGCTCTCCAGCAGGGTTCGCCAGCTGCGCCATTCGATCGTCGATGTGGCGGGGCTGAGCCTCCGCGATCTCAGCGTCAGCGGCGATGGCGTGGTGCTGGCGGTGGGTGGCCATGGCGACGAGGGCTCGTCGTTGGCCTACAGCAGTGCCGCCGCCGAAGGGTTCGTTTCGCTTGGGTCCACGGATCCAGATCAGATCAACGCGGTCCAGGCCACCCTGCTGGAGACCCCCGCGGGCCTGCAGGCCCGCGGCCTGAAGCTGACCACCCCCGATCCCGCGGAGCCCAAGGTCTTTGCGGTGATGGGCGAGCTCTATGCCCCCGGGGCCGCGCCGGTGTTGGCGGTGTGGTCCAGCAAGGAGGGCATCCAAGGCTCGGCTGACACCTCAACAAGCTCCTCGGCGCTGCCGCTGGCTGAGCTGCTCTACCTCGACGAGGACGGCAAGCGTCTGGTTCGGGAGGACAACATCCAGGTCTCCGAGCTCACGGCGGAGAAACTGCGCCAGCTGCGATCGCCCGAGCTGCTCGCCGCCATCGATGAGGCGATCGTGGTGCGGGATCGCCAGCCCAAGGGCGCCCAGTGGCTGATCACCGCGGAGCGGCAATGGCTCGTGCCTGAGGCCTATGGCGAGCTGCTGCAGATCAGCGCCGATGGCCAGGCGATCAGCCGCCGGCCCGATGGCTCCCTGGAGTTGCTGCGCTTCGACGCCTCCAAGCTGTTTGGGTCCCCGCTGGCGGCGCGCGACACCAGCACGGAGCGCGCCCTGCCGGCCCGTCTCGACGATCTGCCCCTGTCGCTGATCCGCCAGCGCCACGCCCTCAGCGATCTCGCCAACGGGGAGCCGGTGCTGGCGGCCCAGCTGCAGCAGGTGCAGGCGAGCTCCGGATCCGACCGGCTGATCACCCGCCTGGATTTGCTTGCCGGCCCGCCCGCCCGTCGAGAGCTCGTGCAGCTCAACATCAGCAATCCCGACGCCCTGCCCCTGGCCAGCCCGGAAACGGTGGTGATCCGCCGCCTCGCCGCCGGCGATCGCGACGGTGATGGCAGCGAGGAATCGCTGCTGCTGCAGGGCGTGATCCAGCGGCCCGATGCGGTGATCGCCGGCGCCGTGCTGGAGCGGCCCCTGTTGCTGCTGCGCACCAGCGGCAGCGGCGACGCCGCCCCCGGCAGCTTCCGCTTTGATCTCGATCTCACGGTGAGCCTCGAAGGCCTGAGCACCAGCCGCGGCACCTCCGTAGCCCGGGGCGCCAGCCTGTCCGAGGCCAGCGCCCTGTGGGTGAGCTTCGATCCCCGTGGCGGCTTCCGCGAGGGTGTGGCCGGGTCCAGCACGGCGCCCCTGTCGATCCTGCTGGCCGGCAACACCAGCGATAGCCCCAGCCCGCGCCGGGCCGATCCGCTGCTGGCCCTGTTGCAGGAGGATCCCACCGCCCTGGGTGGCTGGCGCGGCATCACGCCGCTGATCTGGAACGACGCCGATGGCAACGGCCTGATCAGCGACGCCGAGCTGAAGCCCTTCGGCGTGTATGCCGGCGATCTGCATGTGTTCGACGCCGACAACGACGGCGATGGCGATCTGGCCACGATCGGCTTCGGCACCGCCACCCGCCGGGCCGCCGACGGCAACACCCTGGCGATCCCACAGACCAACCTGTTTCTCTACGAAACCACGCGCGCCGACGGCACGCCGATCCTCAAGGCCACCGATCTCAACCTCTACGGCCTGGCCAACGGCACGATCAGCAGTGGCGACATCGATGGCGACAACGACCTGGATCTGCTGCTCAATGGGGAGGACTTCTTTGCCCTGCCGAACAGCGAAAACAACCTCGCCGATTCAGCCCAGGCCGGTGGCAATCCGGTCACTCTGCTCTATCGCAACCTCCTCAACGACAACGCGGCCGCCGGAGTGGCCCCTGCGGACCGTCTGGCGTTTGCCAATGCCCTGTTCGTGGTCAACGAGAACGACCAGCGCTGGGCCAACTTCGATTACGCCTTCGATGCCAGCGAACTGGCGGCAATCCTGCCGGGGCTGCCCTCTAGCCCCACCAGCCCCGGCGGCCCCACCGGCGGCGGCGTCTCCAGCCCCTCCCTCAGCGACAACCCGGGCACCCGCCCAGGCACCCGCCCCGGCGTCGGCGCCGACGAGCTTGCGGGTCTGTATGAGCTGGAGCTGCAGGCCACCGACCACCGCCGCGCCGGTCTTGAGGACCAGCTTCCCTACACCCAGCCCGATACCAGCCTGCATCAGGGCACGGTGGGCGTGGGCGCTGGCGCCCCGCTGACCCAGGCGAGCTTCAAGCAGCAGCTCGCCGAGGGCACGCTGCTGGCGATGAAGCGGATCTTCGCCGAACCGCAATACACCCAAACCAGCAACGAAGCGGCCCTGCTCACCACGGATCCCCGCGCCTTCGATCAGGAGCAGGCGGATGGAGCCGCCACCTGGACGGCGCCCGGTGCGGGTTTCTCGCTGGCCTCCTCCAGCATCACCTCCCTGGCCAATTCGTTGATCCAGGGCCTGGCCAGCGATGCCGCGCTCAAGATCAATGCGGCGGTGGCGACGTTCAGCGAAAACGAGCGGATCAGCGAGATCAAGAACTATGACCTGCTGGCGGTGCTCAAGGGCAGCGCTGTGGAAGACCAGTTTCGCATCGGTGATAGCCAGCAGAATCTCTACGGCACGCCGGTTGGCGCCAATGCCAAGGGCACGATCGTGGTGATCGATGATTTCAATCCCTTCCTCGATAGCGTTGAGCTCTATCTGCCTGAGGATGCCAGCTTCGTTTGGGATCAGATTCTCTATCGCAAGGATCCGCAGGATCCCGCCCAGCCCTCCGGCGGTTATCGCGATCGCGTGCTGGCCACCGATGAAGGTGGCAATGAGCGCGCCGCTGAGCGCTTCCTGAGCCAGCCGATCCTCGATAGTTATGGCCGCGAGGTGATTCACAGCTATGTGCTGCAGGAGTTCCGGCCCACCGATTACCAGAATGCCGCCGTCAATCTCGGCCTGCGCGGCGCCGTGCTGCGCCTCAATTCGATCATCGATGGGGTGCGCTCACCCGAAACCCTGATCTTCTTTGATGGCATCGATCAGGATCTGCTCCATTTCCAGACCAGCTTCAACGAAGGTCGCATCCGCTTCGCCTCCGCCGATGACCAGGCCCGGCGCCAGTTGCGCTTCATCGTCTCCAGCAACGGCAGCGACGGCGATGATCTGCTCGATCAGGATGATGCCTACCGCATCCCCTTCCGTCGCTCGCTGCTGGGCGACTGGCTCGAGGATCAATTCGCCGGGCTGCCCGAGTTCTTCGGGGTGCTCACCGGTGGCGATGGCAACGATGTCCTGCGCGGCAGCACCGCCGCCACCGCCGTGCCGGTGGTGTACCTCGACGGCGGCCTGGGCGACGATGTGTTGTATGGCAGCGATATCGACCAGTATTTCGACATTCTTCTCGGCCAGGAGGGCGATGATCTGATCGTCGGCCTGCGCGGCCCCAACCGGCTGGAGGGGGGCAGCGGCAACGATGAGCTGCGCGGTGGCTTCAACAACGATGTGCTGCTCGGCGGCAGTGGCCGCGACCTGCTGATCGGCGGCGAAGGCTTCGACACGGTGAGCCACCGGGAGGATGCCGGCGCCGCCCAGGTGAATCTCAGCTGGCGCGAGCAGCCGGTGGTGCTGCTGCCGGGTAGCGGCGATGCCGTGACCCTGGCTCCGGCCACCCCGTTGCAGGAGTTGCCCGCGGCGCTGCAGCAGGTGCTCACGGCGATGGCCAGCCGCGGCTTCCGGCGCTTCGATCCGCTCACCAGCCTGCGGGAGCTGCTGGCCGAACTCTGCGAGGGCGAAGCGGCGCTGCTGCCGGAACTGGCCGACATCACGGCCACCAACCCGGTGCTCTGGATCCCCACCGACCCGGATGCCCAGTTGGTGCGGCTGGATCGCACCGGCCTGCTGCGGGATGTGCAGCAGGACGTGCGCGAGGCGATCGAAACCGCCCTGCTGCGCCAGGGGGTGGCGCCCCGCTCCAGCCTCAGCGTGGTGGAGGCGGCGCGCCTGGCGGCCTCCTCCCAGCTGCTCGATCTCGGCAGCCTCAAGCTGATCGCCACCGCCGTGTCGGCCTATGCCAGCCGCGACGGCTGGGGCGATCACGATCGCTTGCAAACCGCCATCTTCGATCTGCCCGGCAGCTCCGTGGCCGAGGCGGCTTTGGCCCGCGACGCGGCCCGGCTGCTGGCGCTGCCCACCAACCTGCTGCGCGATCGGGCCCTTGAGCTGCAGCGCGAGTGGCAGGTGCGGCTGCAGGCCATCGCCGCCGGCAACCCCTCGCCGCCCGGCACGCCCATCGCCAACGAGATCAGCGGCCAGCTGCTCAACAGCTTCACGGCCGCCAGCGCCGACGCCCTGATCGAGGCCGGCCGCAGCGGTGATCTCACGGTGTGGCTCAACGCCTTCGCCCGGGCGATCGCCACGGAACAGCCCGCCGACCTCAGCAGCCGCGCCGTGGCCGAGGCGCTCTCCGGCGTGCTGTCGCAGATCGAGGCCATCGAAGGATCGGAGTTCAACGATGTGCTGATCGGCGACAACCAGCACAACACCATCCAGGGCGGCAGCGGCCACGATGTGTTGCTCGCTGACCGCGGCAACGACGTTCTCGACGGCGGCAGCGGCCATGACCAGATCCACGGCGGCGAAGGCGCCGATCGGCTGGAGGGCGGCGGCGGCCGCGACCTGCTCGTCGGCGGCCCCGGCGACGACCGCTACAGCCTGCGCACGCCGCTGCTCACCCTCGAGCAGGCGTTCCGCAGCCTCGGCGGCGATCCCCGCTCGCTGCAGCCGATCGAGCTCGATGGCGAGGTGATCAGCTGGGAGAAATTCCGCCTCTGGGCCGATCCGCGCCGCTGGCGGGGCGAGGTGCAGTGGCAGCACTACGAGCGCCTGGGCTTCATGCCGGATCAGTTGCTCTACCGCCGCGCCGCCGCCGACGACAGCGTCGGCTGGCTGCGCATGACCGCCGGCGGCACGGTGATCCGCGATCAGGGTGGGCTCAGCGGCGCCGAAGACGAGCTCACCCTGGAGCTTCCCCAGCTGCTCAGCCTCGATGGGGTGCAGGAGGGCAGCATCGGCTTCGTGCGCGGCAACGGCGCCGGCCGGACCGGCAACAACGATCTGCTCATCGACCTCGATGCCGATGGGGTGGTCAACCCCGCCCGCGATCTGACGATCGAGAATTACTTCGCCGCCGATGGCAGCGGCTCCGGTGCGATCAGCGCCATTCGCCAATACGGCCTGATCGGCGATTACTACTTCGGCGCCGACTTCCAGCAGCGTTTCCTGCGCCGGGTCGATGCCAGCATCGACTTCGACTGGGGCTATCTGCTGCCCAGCGGCAGCGATCTCGACAATGCCAAGGGATTGCCCAGCAGCTGGGATGGGGCGCTTTCCGCCCGCTGGCGCGGCCAGCTGCAGCCCGGCGAGGAGGGCTTCTACCGCTTCCGCGTCACGGCCGACGACGGCCGCGCTAACGCCTGGGAGTTGTTCGTGGATGGCGAAAAGATCGACAGTGCCGCCGAACAGCTGCGCCTGCGCGCCGACCGGCCCGTGGATCTGGAGCTGCGCTGGCGCGATCCGGCCGTGGCCGGCAGCTCCGGCGACCATGCCATCAAGCTGGAGTGGAGCCTCAACGGTGGCGCCTTCGCCACGATCGGCAGCGAGGCCCTGCGCACCGGCGTCACGATTACGTCGCTCGATGTGCTCGGCAGCACCGATCTGCTGGTGCCCGAGCTCAACCGTGAGTTGTTCACCGCCGACACCAGCGGCTGGGAAGGCGGCGTGGCCTGGGGCGACGTCGACAACGACACCGACCTGGACCTGCTGCATTGGGGCTTCGACAGCCTCGGCAACGGCGAGGCCCAGATCCTGATCAACGACATCGATGGCCAAGGCCGGCGCAGTTTCAACGCCAGCTTTGATCTGCCCGTGTTCGATCTGATCCATCAGGCCGAGTGGGGCGACTGGAACCGCGATGGCTGGATCGACCTGTTGGTGAGTGGTCAGCGCACCGGCAGCGACTTCGTGCGCCGCAATGTGGTGGAGGTGCTGCAGAACGATGGCGGCCTTGGCTTCCGCGTGGTCACACCAGCCCACTGGGCCGCGGATCTCGCCACCTGGGAGCCGGATGCCACGGCGATCCTGCGGGCCGCCTGGGGCGACCTTGACGCCGACGGACTGGCGGATGTGGCGGTATCGAGCGCGGCGCAGGACAGCCTGCGGGTGCTGCCGGGCAACGGCCAGGCCCCCTTCCGCCAGGACCTGCTCGCCGGCATGAGCGGCACGCGACTGCAGTTCGGCTATTACGACAGCGAGCAGGGAGAGCACACCAGCGGCGATCGCGATCCCGTCTCCCCCACGGCGCGCCTCGCCAGCGGCATGGACATCGCCGTGAACCGCGCCTGGCAGGGGCTCGACTACACGCAGGTGGCGAACCAGCAGGCGGTGAGCTTCTGGCGCTCCGACAGCACCCTGTTCGACCGGCCCCGGGATCTGGTGATGCTCGATCCCCTGCTGGCGGCACTCGAGCCCCAGCTGCCGGGCAGCGCTGCCCTGGCGGACGAGAAGAAGACGAACAAGCGGCTCGATCTCCGCACCCTGGTGGAGCTCGAACTGGGCCGCGGCAGCTTCGAGGCCTCCTATGCCCTGTTCCGCCTGCCCCGCAACGTGTTCGAGGGCAGCGCCTTCAACGCCAGCAACGGCCTGGTGGAGGTGGCACCGAGCAACCAGAGCGACGCCGTGGATCTGGCCAAGCAGGGTGCGGGCTCCGCGTTGGAGGTCTTCCTGCTCGACCGCGAAGACCAGTGGCAGTTGCTGGGCAATGGCGCCTTCAACCAGACGCCGCTCAACTTCCGCCACGACCCCAACTACGTTTATTTCCTCGGCGTTGACGATTCGCTGATCGCGGTGCGCGACAACCTGCGCAGCGACCTTCTCAAGGCCCCCTTCGATCTCAGCGAGCTCACCGGCCCGAACCCCACGGGGCCGATCGTTTACGACCGGCCGCTGTTCAACAGCGCCAGTCCCAACGACGCCCTGCTGGCCGCCGGCCGGGATTTCCTGGCCCAGCTGTTCCACCTCAGCACCGCCGTGGATGTCGTGGGCGAGCCGATCGTCGGCGTCATCGCCGGCGAGAGCCTGGCGCCCTGGTTGGAGGCCTTCGCCGCTTCGCTCACCAGTCCGGTGCTGTTGCGCGACGACAGCACAGACGACCAGATCGATGCCTCCCTGGTGCGCCGCCGCACGCTGCTCAGCGGCAGCACGTTGTTGAGCGAGCTGCAAGCCAGCCCGGCGGCGCTGGCGGCCCCTGGCGCAGCGATCGAGACGGCGGCTTTCTCGGCGCCCGAG
>JBKDOR010000034.1:0-9533 GCA_046342775.1 Synechococcaceae cyanobacterium | reverse complement strand
GTCCAGAACCGTCTCACCCTGCTCGGGGGCCTATTCCTCGCCGCGGTAGCGATCATTCCCTCCGCCGTTGAGGGCGCCACGCAGGTGCGCACCTTCCAGGGCCTGGGAGCCACATCCCTGCTGATCCTTGTGGGCGTAGCGATCGAAACCGCCAAACAGGTGCAGACCTATGTGATCTCCCAGCGCTACGAGGGCCTGGTGCGGCAGTGAAGGCCTAGCCGCCCTGGCCACTGGGCGCACGCAAGCGCATTTCGTTCCGATCTGACCGCATCAGACGCCGACTCGTCCCAGAGCCAATCGGTCCCAGTGGCTGTGGGCCCTGCTTCACAGCCCCTCCTTTTTTCATCCCATCACTCTTGCCCCGAGCCATGAAGCAACGCCTGCTTTTTCTGGGACCCCCTGGAGCCGGGAAGGGCACCCAAGCCGAACGGCTCGCCGCCCGGCACGGTCTGCTGCACCTCTCCACCGGCGATCTGCTGCGGGCTGAAGTACGCTCTGGCACCCCCCTGGGCCAGGAGGCGGAGGCGGTGATGGCCCGGGGTGAGCTGGTCAGCGACGCCCTGGTTCTGGCCATCGTGCGGGAGCGGCTGTTGCGGCATCAAGGTGGCTGGCTGCTGGATGGCTTCCCGCGCAACCTTGAGCAGGCGGAGGCGCTGGATCAGTTGTTGGCCGAATTGGAACAGGGAATCGAAGCCGCGGTGCTGCTCGATCTCGACGAGGGCTTGCTGGTGCAGCGGATGCTTGGCCGGGGGCGGGCTGACGACGACGAAGCCGTCATCCGCAACCGTCTGGAGGTGTACCAGTCGCTGACGGCCCCCCTGGTGGCCCATTACGAGAGCCGCGGCCTGCTGCATCGTGTCGATGCCGCAGGCGAGATCGACGCCATCACCGAGCGCATCGAAGCATCCCTGCTTGACTGATGTGATAAGTTGGCGGTTTGCGAAACTGGAGATCCAGAACGGCCATGAAGGTGCGCGCCTCTGTCAAGAAGATGTGTGACAAATGCCGGGTGATCCGTCGCCACGGCCGGGTGATGGTGATCTGCGTCACGCCCAAGCACAAGCAGCGCCAGGGCTGACCAGGGCCGGTTCATCGCCCCATCTTCCTTCCCGCTTTGGGCCCAGTCTTGGCTGAGCCCCGCGCCGAAACCAACCAACGTTCCTCGCTGGACTTCGGCTTTCTCCTCCCCATTGAATCGTTAACCCACGTGGCTCGGATCGCCGGCGTCGACATTCCCCGCGACAAGCGGATCGAAATCTCCCTCACCTACGTGTACGGGATCGGGCTCACCCGGGCCCAGCGGATTTTGGCCCAAACTGGGGTCGATCCGGACACCCGCGTCAAAGACCTCAGCGATGCCGATGTGCAAAAGCTGCGGGCCGCCGCCGAGGGTTACACCCTGGAGGGGGACCTTCGCCGTGAGGAGGGCATGGCCCTCAAGCGGCTCCAGGACATCGGCTGTCTGCGCGGTCGCCGGCACCGGCTCGGGCTTCCCGTGCGCGGCCAACGCACCCGCACCAACGCCCGTACCCGTCGCGGTGCCCGCAAAACCGTGGCTGGCAAGAAAAAGTAAGCCACTTTCATGGCTGGGTCGCCAAGCCAATTGGCATCGTCCTCCCCAGCGATCGCCATCGTTGCCACCCCCGCCCTGCCGCTGGCCGTTGCGCCAGCGTCACCAGCGCGTTCTCAGTTCCCCCGATCACCTGCCTGAGTCTTCAGGCCCTCCTCCATGGCCAAGCCCGCGAAAAAAACCGGCCCCAAGAAGGCCAAGCGCAATGTCCCCAACGGCGTTGCCCACATCCAAAGCACCTTCAACAACACGATTGTCTCGATCACGGATACCGCTGGTGAAGTGATCAGCTGGTCCTCCGCCGGTGCCAGCGGCTTCAAAGGTGCCCGCAAAGGAACGCCGTTTGCCGCCCAGACGGCAGCCGAGGCCGCAGCGCGCCGCGCTCTGGAGCAGGGCATGCGTCAGATCGAAGTGCTGGTCAGGGGTCCCGGCTCGGGTCGGGAAACAGCGATCCGGGCCTTGCAGGTTGCCGGCCTGGAGATCACCCTGATCCGCGATGTCACGCCGTTGCCCCACAACGGCTGCCGGCGGCCCAAGCGGCGGCGCGTCTGAGTTCAGCTGCTGGCCCCCTCCGTCAAACGGGCGACCAGTGATGCGCTTGCCGGCTCTCATCCTTCATTCCGTTCCTATTCGCCGTGTTGCAGTACCAGATCGACCGGGTTGAGCACCACGTGGCCGACGATCGCTCCCAGACGGGGGTGTTCGTGATCGGCCCCTTGGACCGCGGCCAGGCCACAACCCTCGGCACCGCCCTGCGCCGTGTGCTGATCGGCGGCCTGGAGGGCAGCGCCATCACCGCGATCCGCATCAGCGGGGTGAATCATGAGTACGCCACTGTGCCTGGCGTTCGCGAGGACGTGCTGGACATCCTGCTCAACTGCAAGACGATCCCGGTGGTGAGCCGCAGCCGCGACCTCGAAATCGGTCGGCTCGTGGTCAACGGTCCGACCACGGTCACGGCCTCGGATCTGCAGTTCTCCTCTCAGGTCCATGTGATCGATGGGGCCCGGCCGATCGCCACGGTGGCCGATGGCCATGCCCTGGAGCTGGAAGTTCACGTGGAGCGCGGCGTCGGCTATCGCCCCGTCGACCGTCGTCATGAGGATTCCGGCGCCATCGATCTGCTGCAGATCGATGCGGTGTTCATGCCCGTCAAGCGCGTCAACTACAGCGTTGACGAAACGGCCGTGGGGGAAGGTGGCTCCGCCCATGAGCGCCTGAGGCTGGAGATTGAGACCAACGGCAGCCTCACTCCCGACGACGCCATGGCCCAGGCGGCCAACCAGCTGATCGCCCTGTTCCAACCGCTGGCGAGCCTCACGATCAGCGAAGAGCCTGGCCTGGAGCCGGAGCCCTCCAGCGAAACCCAGATTCCGCTGGAGGAACTGAACCTCTCTGTTCGGGCCTACAACTGCCTGAAGCGGGCCCAGGTCAACTCTGTGTCGGACCTGATGGGCTTCAGCTACGAAGATCTGTTGGAGATCAAGAACTTCGGCTCCAAGTCCGCCGATGAGGTGATCGAAGCCTTGGAGCGCATCGGCATCTCCCTGCCTCAGAGCCGCACCACGGCCTGATCGTCCTCCTTTAACCATCCGTTCCCTCTCCTGATCTCTCGCCATGCGCCACCAGTGCCGAGTCCCCTTGCTGGGACGCCCTGCCGACCAACGCAAAGCCCTGTTGCGCGGCCTCACCACTCAGCTGATCCGCGAGGGCCGGGTCACCACCACCAAGGCCCGCGCCAAGGCTCTGCGAGATCAGGCTGAACGCATGATCAGCCTGGCCAAGGATGGCTCCCTCGCCTCCCGCCGCCGCGCCCTCGGCTACATCTACGACAAGCAACTCGTCCACAACCTGTTCGTGAAGGTGCCTGAGCGCTACGGCGATCGCGATGGCGGCTACACCCGCATCCTGCGCACGATTCGCCGTCGTGGCGACAATGCCGAGATGGCGATCATCGAGCTGGTCTGAACACCTTCTTTCGTTCACCGCGTTTTCGTCGAAAGCTGACGAAGGCGATCCGGAGGCATGGCTTCCCTCTCGACCAGCATCGGCGGGATGACCGTGAGCAGCGCTGCTGATCGGCTGCGCCGGGAGCCCCATGGCTGAGCAGGTGTCCAGTCCGAACCCCGTGAAGGGCACCCTTCAGCCCCAGCGCATCGCCCTGTGCTTTCAATACGACGGCTCCGCCTTCCATGGCTGGCAGCGCCAGAGCAACGGGATCAGCGTCCAGGAGGTGCTCGAGTGCGCGATCGGCGAGCTTGAGTCCCAAGCCGCGTTCCCAGGCGCCCAGCCAGGCCTTCACTCAGGAGCCGTGTCCTGCGTGGCTGCTGGCCGCACCGATGCCGGGGTCCACGCCGCGGCCCAGGTGGCCCATTTCGACACCGCGGGGCCGATTCCCGCCCACCGCTGGCCCGCCGCCCTCAATGGCCGGCTGCCGTTGAGCATTCGCGTGCGGGCGGCCCAGACCGTGGCCAACGACTGGCACGCCTGCTTTTCGGCCTGCTACCGCCGCTATCGCTACACCATTTACAACGGCCGGGGGCCCAACCTCTTCCTGGCCCCTTGGAGCTGGCACCGCTACCGGCAACGCCTGGATGACGAAGCGATGGCCAGCGCCCTGCAGGGTCTGCTCGGTGAGCACGATTTCGCGGCCTTTCAACGGGCTGGCAGCCGCCGAGCCCACTCCCGCACCACCATCCAGCAGGTGAAGCTGGAACGACAGGGGGACATCCTCAGCCTTGAGGTCCAGGCCAGCGGCTTTCTGTACGGCATGGTCCGGTTGCTGATGGGGCAGTTGGTGGCGGTGGGCGAGGGCCGCCTCAGCCTTGCCGGCTTCGAAGGGCGATGGCGGCAACGCCGGCGCTCCGAGGTGCGCGAGGCCGCACCTCCTCACGGGCTTTGCCTGCTGCGCATCGGCTACCCAACGCCTTTGTTCCAGGAGGCCGGCTGTTATGATTGTCAACCGCGGTTTTTGTTGGAAACATCGGATTCCCCTCCGATCTTTCCAGGTCCCGGGTCTTCGGATTAACAGGACCAAGTGCCGCTGACGACGACGACGACTCTGTTTCGTTTGTGGTCTCCTCGCGGGACGGTCGTCTGACCCCATCGGGATCCTGTATCAGCTTTGCGGTCGACCACGGTTGCCGCCAGGCGAGTCCAATCAGGCCCCCATTGTTCCAAGCAGGGTCCCGGGAGGTCTCCGCTCTCCCAACACCCACCTTCAAGGGCGCATGCTTCGGCTGCCAGGCCTTTGGCAACCCTTGACTCCTTCGCTCGCGATCCCGCTGGTCCAGTCCCACCACCTTGACAAGGTAAGTTGTGGGATTGCCGCCACCACGATCCGGTCCGTTTCGGAATTCTCTCCGCCCGCCACCGGTGCTTTCCCAGGTGCAATGAACAAGACAACCCTGCCCACTGCTGACACGCTCGAGCGCCGCTGGTATGTGGTCGACGCCGCTGACCAGACCCTCGGCCGCCTGGCCAGCGAGGTGGCCTCGGTGCTGCGAGGCAAGAACAAGCCCACCTACACCCCCCATCTCGATACCGGCGATTTCGTCGTGGTGATCAATGCCGAAAAGGTGCGGGTGAGTGGCAACAAGGCCACGCAGAAGCTCTACCGCCGCCACTCCGGTCGCCCCGGCGGCATGAAGACCGAAACCTTCACCCATCTGCAGAACCGTCTGCCCGAGCGCATCGTCGAGAAGGCCATCCAGGGGATGCTGCCCCACAACGCCCTCGGCCGGCAGCTCTTCCGCAAGCTCAAGGTCTACCGCGGCGACGCCCATCCCCATGCCGCCCAGCAACCCCAAGCCCTCGCCCTCGATCCCGCCGCCTCCGCCCAATGAGCAGCTCCTCTAACTCGGTCGTCTACTGGGGCACGGGCCGCCGCAAAACATCAGTCGCCCGGGTGCGCATCGTACCTGGCCAGGGCGTGCTCACGATCAACGGCCGCCCCGGCGACAACTATCTGAACTACAACCCCGCCTACCTGGCGGCGGTCAAAGCCCCCCTGCAGACCCTGGGCCTCGAAACCCAGTACGACATCCTCGTGAACGTGCGCGGTGGCGGTCTCACCGGTCAGGCCGATGCCATCAAGCAGGGCGCCGCTCGCGCCCTCTGCGACCTCTCCCCCGACAACCGCAAACCCCTGAAGGTGGAAGGCCACCTCAGCCGTGATCCCCGCGCCAAGGAGCGCCGCAAGTACGGCCTCAAGAAAGCCCGCAAGGCGCCCCAATACTCCAAGCGCTGACCCCAGGCCGCCGGTCTGCCCTGCTTCGTCGTCTTCCTCACCATGCCCAAGCCCGACATCCACCCCACCTGGTACCCCGAGGCCAAGGTGATCTGCAACGGCCAAGTGGTTATGACCACTGGCTCCACCCAGCCCGAGCTCCACGTCGACGTCTGGAGTGGCAACCACCCCTTCTACACCGGCACCCAGAAGATCCTCGACACCGAGGGCCGTGTCGATCGCTTCATGCGCAAGTACGGCATGGGTGGAGCCGACTCCGCCACCAAGACTTCAGCCCCTGCGGCTGCAGCCGACCAGGCTCCCGCCAACGCCAAGGCTTGAGTTCACGGGGCGTTGCTGCTCCAACGGCTATTCACACCAGCGCCAGACGCGTCCTCCCAGCATCGCCACGATGTTGGGAGGTAATGGCTGTTCAGGAGCGTTGGGCCTTGAAACGACTCTCCAAGCGACCTGCGAAACGATTCGTCCTGGTTCTTCGGGAACTCGTCACGCTTCAGCCCTGCACGGCGAGCCAGTCATACCTGTCGCCCCGTTGATGCTCCGGTTGACGTCCCGCCAGGTTCAGGGCGTTTTGCTCAACAGAGTCGCGGCAGGCTTCGGGTACCGTTCAGCCGTTGCCATGGCGGCTGGCCTTCGGGCCACAGGCTCCACACCCCGCTCCCTCCGGTGCCGTTGATGGATCGCACCCTGCTGGGCCAGCGCCTCGAAACCGCCCGCCGCACCTTCGCCACCCTGGAGCGCCAGCTGGCCGACCCCGCCCTGGCGTCGGATCCTGGCCAACTCCAATCGCTGGCTCGTGAACGAGCCCGGCTTGAACCCCTGGTGCTCGATTACCAGACGCTGCTCCAACTGGAAGACGAATTGGATCAGACCCGCTCCCTGCTGCGCGAACACCGGGACGATCCCAGCCAGGCGGATCTGGTGGCCCTGGCACAGGAGGAGTTGGAGCTGCTTCAGGGCCGCATCAGCGACCTGAACCAACGGTTGATCCTGGCGTTGCTGCCCCGCGATCCCCGCGATGCTCGCAGCGTGATGCTGGAAATCCGTAGCGGCGCCGGCGGCGATGAAGCCTGCCTCTGGGCCGGTGATCTGGCCCGCATGTATGAGCGCTTCGCCCAGTCCTGCGGTTGGCGGGTCCAGCCGTTGAGCGCCTCCGAGGCTGAACTGGGGGGCTTCCGCGAGCTGATCCTGTCGATCCAGGGCGAGTCCGTTTACAGCCGGCTCAAGTTCGAGGCTGGAGTGCATCGTGTGCAGCGGGTGCCGGCCACCGAATCCCAGGGCCGCGTGCACACCTCCACGGCCACCGTGGCCGTGATGCCAGAAGCCGACCCCGTGGAGGTGCAAATCGATCCGGGCGACCTCGATATCAGCACAGCCCGCTCAGGCGGTGCCGGCGGCCAGAACGTCAACAAGGTGGAGACCGCCGTGGACCTGTTGCACAAACCCACCGGCATCCGCGTGTTCTGCACCCAGGAGCGCTCCCAGCTGCAGAACCGGGAGCGGGCGCTGGAGATCCTGCGGGCCAAGCTCTATGAGCGCCAGCTGGCCGAGGCCAACGCCGCCGAGAGCTCCGCCCGCCGGGCCCAGGTGGGCAGCGGCGATCGCAGCGAAAAAATCCGCACCTACCACGACAAAGACAACCGGGTCACCGATCACCGGCTCGGCCGCAACTTCAGCCTGGAGCCGGTGCTTCAGGGCGAACTCGACGAACTGATCGCCGCCAGCAGCGCCGCCGAGCAGAACCGCTTGCTGGAAGAGCTTGCCAGCAAAGCCTCAGGAGCCGAGGGCTGAGTGGTCAACGCGTCCCGCCCGCACTCTCGAACGCCGAGCCCTCCACTGGGCTCAGCTTCCACCGCCTGCACCCGCAGCCGCTTCACGACCCGAACAGATATTTCGCCCATTCCTGATGTTGCCCGGAGCGGATCAGCCGGGCGGCCTCAAAGCCGAAGCCTCCCATGGGGGTGTGGGGCGGTTGGCTGATCACCATGCCGGCCTCCCGGGGGGTGCGGTTGCCCTTGCGCACATTGCAAGGCAGACAGGCGGTGGTCACGTTCTCCCAGTTGTCGCTGCCGCCACGGCTGCGGGGCAGCACATGGTCGATCGAGAGGGGTTCGCCGCGGAAGCCGCAGTACTGGCAGCGGTGCTCATCGCGCTGAAAGATGTTGCGGCGGGTGAGGGGCAGCGGCCTGTAGGGCACATGCACGAACTGCACCAGCCGGATCACGGTCGGCAGGAATGTGTCCGGCCGGATCGGGTGGGAGCGGTCGTGCTCGAGACGCTCCGCTTTGCCCTTGAGCAGCATCACCGTGGCGCGACGCCAGGTGGTGATGTTCAGGGGTTCGTAGGACGCATTGAGAACAAGAACGCGGCCCATGGCAGAAGCGCTGCCTCGGGGCATGCTACAGGGAAATTTCAGGGATTCCGTGTCCCTCAGCACCTCGGACAGCCCTTTCCCCCTGGCTCCCAGCCTGGCCCCCCATGAAGCCGGGCTATCGCGTCAGCGAGCCTGGGTCGAGGTGTGCAGCGCCGCGATCAGCGCCAACGCCCGGGCTCTGGGCCAGCTGATCGGCTCCGCCAGCCTGATGGCGGTGGTGAAGGCCGATGGCTACGGTCATGGCGCGGTCAGCGTCGCCCGGGCCGCCCTCAAAGGCGGCGCCAGCAGCTTTGGCGTGGCCACATTGGCCGAGGGGGTGGAGCTGCGTCGGGCGGGCATCAGCGCGCCGGTGCTTGTGCTCGGCAACCTCAGCCAGCCTGAGGAGCTGCGCAGCTGCCTGCGCTGGCAGCTGATGCCCACAATCAGCGGCCGCCGCGAGGCCCTGCTCTGCCACAACCTGGCCAGGGCCGCCGGCCGCGCCCTGCCGGTGCAGCTCAAGCTTGATACGGGGATGACCCGCCTCGGTGTGGACTGGCAGGAGGGGCCCCAGCTGGCCAGGGCGCTGGCCGATCTCGAAGGCCTCGAGCTGGCTGGCATCTACTCCCATCTGGCCTGGGCCGATGCCGAGCCCCACGAAGATGACGGCCTCACAGCCCTGCAACTGCACCGGTTTGAGACCGTGCTCCGAGAGCTGGATCAGCAGGGCCTCTCCGTCGGCTGCCGCCATCTGGCCAACTCCGCCGGCACGTTGCGGCATCGGCAGCTCCATTTCGATCTGGTGCGCGTCGGCCTGGCCCTGTATGGCCATGCACCGGCCCCCCACCTCGCCGCCGTGGTGCCGCTGCGGCCGGCCCTGCAACTCAAGGCCCGCGTCACCCTGGTGCGCCAGGTGGGCTCCGGTGTTGGCGTCAGCTACGGGCATCGCTTCCGCACCAGCCGCCCCAGCCGGCTGGCAGTGCTGGGGATCGGCTACGCCGATGGCGTGCCGCGCCTGCTCTCCGATCGGATGGAGGTGCTGCATGCCGGCCGGCGCCTGCCCCAGGTGGGGGCCATCACCATGGACCAGCTGGTGCTGGATGTGACCGACTGCCCGGGCCTGGATGTGGGCTCGGTGGTCACCTTGCTGGGCCGGGACGGCGACCAACAGATCACCCCCTCCGACTGGAGCGACCGCTGCCAGACCATCCCCTGGGAAATCCTCTGCGGCTTCAAGCACCGGCTGCCGCGACTCACCGCGGCCCAAGCGGCCTGGGATGGTCCCAACGACGGGGCTCACTGATAAGCTCGTCGGGCCCCTGGAGAGGTGGCTGAGTGGTTGAAAGCGGCTCCCTGCTAAGGAG
>JBKDOR010000033.1:0-3793 GCA_046342775.1 Synechococcaceae cyanobacterium | reverse complement strand
GCCTCGCACGCCGTCGGCGTCCCAGTCCCAGAGCGAGGGGCTGAAGTTGGTGTGCTCCGGTTGCTGGGCCCGGGCGGCGGGATCAAGCAGGTTGCTGGCCAGGTAGGTGGAGCCGTCCTCTCCCAGGCCCACGCAGGAGAGACCGCCTCCGGCGGTCTGGAAGTTATCGGGCAGCCAGCCCTCCAACGCTCGCACCTCGGCCACCACCACCGAGCGGATCTCGGGGCCCTCCTCGCTGAACAGGGTCCCTTTGGGCAGCAGCAGCCGGAAGCAGCTGATGTCGGTGGGGAGATCGAGGCTGAGGGTGGGCTGCTCGGTCCGCAGGAACGCCTGAGCCAAGGCCGGAGACAGGAAACGGGGTTCGGCGCCGGTCTCCCTCGCCCAGCGGCAGATCATCGCCCCCCAGATGCCCACGTGATCCGCGATGGATTCGGACTGCTCCAGCGCCAGCTCCACCGCCACCGCCTTGGCCCAATGGCCGCTCCAGCTCGTGAAGCCCGGTGGGGAGCGGTACAGCGTCTCCCCCTCCATCAGATCCGGGCGGTGCTCGCGCAGCAGGGCCGGCAGCTGGCGGATCAGCCGCTCATCGCCGCGGGAACCATCGGAGAAGGAGCGCCGGGGCAGGGGGGGAGCTGAGGTGTCATCCAGGTTGCCAAGCCCTGCTGCCGATGTCTGGGGATGGTCTGGGGAAGATCTGGCTACGGTGGCCAGGTCTGCGCCGGGATCCGGGGCCCCTGATGCCAGAGCCCAGCCGTCACCGCGAACGGGAATTTCTGCCATCGGCGAACCAGGCGCTGGCAGAGCTGGAGGAGGCCACCGGCAAACCGGTGCTGGTGCTGGAAGCTCCGGAGCTGGGCGTGCTCGCCACGATCCGCCGCGCCGGGCCCCAGGACGCCAGCCATCTGCTGCGCATCAAGGGCGGTGAGAGCCGTCTGGTGGATTACCTGATCGTGTTCCAGTGCCGCATGGCGCTGCGGGATGGCGTCGGCAGGCGCTGGGTGGTGCGGGAGCGACGCTCCGCCCTGGAGCGCTTGAGCCGCGAGTGCGGGCAGCTGCACCTCCAGCTGCCGCCTGGGAAGGCGCAGGAGCTGGCCCGGATCGTCTACGACGGCCTGATCCTCCAGCTGCGCTCGATGGGTCCCGGGATGGTGGTGGACCGCTGGATCCGGGAGCAGTGTGCGGATCTGCGGGAGGCGCAGACGGAGTCGATCGCCGCCCAGATCACCGGCAACCTGGCGGGCCTCAAGGCCAGCACCCGCGCCGTCGTGCCCGCGGCGGCGGGCGAGGCCTGCCTGGCGATGAATGCCGCCTATGCAATGTTTGGTGGTGATCTGCTCGGCAAGCCCTACCTGGCGGTGCCTTATCTCTCCCAGGGCTATGGGGAGATCGGCCGGCGCCTGATCCGCCTGGCATTGGCGGAAGAGGACTCCAGCTCTGACGGGAAAGCCCAGGAGGGCGCCGACCGGCGAATCATCGACCTCTGGGCCCAGGAGCTGGGCCTGGTGGACTGGTATGAGTGGGGCGAGCTCCCTGAATGAGCATGGGCGAGCCGCAGCCGATCCGCTTCTCGGTGCCGGAGGAGGGCTTTGATCTCTCTCTGCTGCCCGAGGCGGCCCACCAGCGGGGCAGCGAGGCCTTCCGGGCGGCGGTGACCGCCTACTTCAAGGACGCCTACCGCGAGGCCGGCGGCCGCGTCGATGTAGGCTTTGCCGATGGTGCGATCGAGGTGGCCTGGGAGCCGCAGGGTGACCAGCTGCCAGCCAGCGCCACCATCGCCAGGCACCTGCAGGCCGGCCGCTATGACGAGGCCATCCCGCTGCTGATCACCCGTCTGCAGCTGGAGCCCGACCACGTCGAAAGCCTCTACAACCTCGGCATGGTCTACAGCGACCGCATGAGGCTGAAAGAGGCCCGTGAGCTGCTGGGCCGGGCGGTGGCGCTTGATCCAGGGGATGCCAACGCCCAGGTGGCGCTGGCGATCGCCGCCCTGCGGGACCAGGACCCGGCGGCGGCTGAGGCACCGCTGCAGAAGGCGGTGCTGCTGCAGCCCCGCAATCCGTTCGCCCTGCGCACCCTCGGGCAGCTCTGCCTGATGCGGGACGATCCAGCCGCTGCCCTTCCCCACCTGCGGGCCGCCGCCACGGTGGCGCCGGAGGATCCGATCAACCTGTTCACCTACGCCCAGTGCCTGCTGGCCCTGGAGGGCGAGTCCCATGAAGCGGAGGCCGATGCGCTGTTCCACAGGGCCCTGCGCCTGGCGCCGATAGGCGAGCTGGCCGAGACGATCAAGACCCAGCAGCGGCGCCTGGCCGATCGGGTACTGCGCACCAATGCCCAGGGCAAGCCGCGGCTGGATGCGGTGTTGGACATGACCAGCGCCCTGGAGGCCTATCAGGCCCTCGATCCGGCCGGCCAGAAGCAACTGCTGGCGGAGGCGGCGGCGCTGGGCCAGAAAGGCCTCTCCATCAACGATCCCAGCCAGAAGCACCACCTGCGGCACTACAAAGGCGGCCGCACCGTCTCCGCCCTCCAGGCGGCCTGCATCCTCGACGTCGGCCTCCAGCTGCTGCTGCCTGGGCAGGATGCGGGGATTGATCTGGCCAGGGAGTACGAGCTGGCGCGGGGGATGGTGGGGGGAGAGGGGTGAGCAGACGATCAAAGATTATTCATCCAGTGCATAGTTCTGGTTTTTCCTGCAACTGCAACACTTAATCGTCTCGATTCGCGCCATTGGCCGCCAAACTGGCGATGATCGTCCCCATCCCCTCCATGCCGAAGCGGGCTGCAGCGAAACAGGCGGAAGGGATCGCCTGATGGAGGCCAAGGCGATCGCACCTGATGCCATTCCCGTACAGGGCTGCGTTGTCCATTGCCGCAGCCACCGCTGGCTTGTGGAAGACGTGGAGCCGGCCGAGCTCCCCGAGGGGGACACGGTGGTGCGGCTCGCCTGCCTGGACGACGACGCCAACGGCCAGCGGCTGGAGGTGTTCTGGGAGCGGGAGGTGGATCGCCAGGTGCTCGGTGCTTCCACCTGGGACACGGTGGGGCAACGAGGCTTCGACCAGCCGCAGGTGTTCGGAAGCTATCTGAACACCCTGCGTTGGAACTGTGTGACCAGCACCGACCCGGGCCTGTTCCAGGCACCGCTGCGGGCCGGCATCGACGTGAAGCCCTACCAGCTGGAGCCGCTGCGCAAGGCCCTGCGCATGCCGCGGGTGAGCCTGTTCATCGCCGATGACGTGGGCCTCGGCAAGACGATCGAGGCGGGCCTGATCCTGCGGGAGCTGCTGTTGCGTCAGAAGGTGCAGCGGGTGGTGGTGATCGCCCCGCCTTCTGTGGTGCTGCAGTGGAAAGGGGAGATGGAGAGCCGGTTTGGGCTGAGCTTTGCGGTGATGGACCGCCGCTACGTCTCCGAGATGCGGCGGCAGCGGGGCTGGGGTATCAACCCCTGGGCCACCCACACCCGCTTCATCCTCAGCCAGGCGCTGGTGCGGGATGAGGCCTATGCCGGGCCGCTTCGCGACTGGCTCGGCGATGAAGGCAAGCAGGCGCTGCTGATCCTCGATGAGGCCCACAACGCGGCGCCGGCCAGCGGCTCGAAGTTCGCCATCGATTCCAAGCTCACCCGCGCCATTCGCGACCTGGCGGGGCGCTTTGAGCACAAGCTTTTCCTCTCAGCCACGCCCCACAACGGCCACAGCAACAGCTTCTCTGCCCTGCTGGAAATCCTCGACCCCACCCGCTTCTGCCGCGGGGTGCCTGTGCGCAACAAGGCCGACCTCGAGCCCGTGCT
>JBKDOR010000032.1:0-10478 GCA_046342775.1 Synechococcaceae cyanobacterium | reverse complement strand
GCCGGGCCGCGTCTACCCCGGCAAGCGCATGGCCGGCCGCTACGGCGGCAAACAGATCACCACCCGCGGCCTCACCGTCCTCAAGGTGGACACCGAGCACAACCTGCTGGTGGTCAAGGGCTCGGTGCCGGGCAAGCCCGGCGCCCTGCTCGACATCCGCCCGGCCAAGCGGGTGGGCAACAAGGCCGCCAGCTGAGGAGCACAGTCATGACTGAATGCATTGTTCGCGATTGGCAGGGCAAGGAGTCCGGCAAGACCTCCCTCACCCTGAGCGTCGCCCGCGAAACCGTCGCCGCCGACCTGTTGCACCGCGCCGTGCTGCGCCAGCAGGCCCATGCCCGCCAGGGCACCGCCAGCACCCTCACCCGCGCCGAAGTGGCCGGGGGCGGTCGCAAGCCCTACAAGCAGAAAGGCACGGGCCGCGCGCGCCAGGGCTCGATCCGCACGCCCTTGCGCCCCGGCGGCGGCATCGTCTTCGGCCCAAAGCCGCGCACCTATGCGCTGGCGATGAACCGCAAGGAACGGCGCCTGGCCCTGCGCACGGCGCTGATGAGCCGCACCGACTCCATCACCGTGGTGCGCGACTTCGGCCAGGGTCTCGACAAGCCCAAGACCCGGGAGATCGTCGCCGGGCTGCAGCGCCTGGGGATCAGCGCTGACGCCAAGGTGCTGTTGATCCTCGATGGGGCGTCGGAGGCGATCCGGCTTTCCGTCAACAATCTCGAGAAGGTTCGGCTGATCAAGGCCGACCAGCTCAACGTGTTCGATTTGCTCAACGCCAATCATCTGGTGGTGAGCGAGGAGGCACTCGCGAAGATCCAGGAGGTTTACGGCGATGGCTGAACGTTTCACCGACCGGTTGGCGGATGTGATCCGCCGGCCGCTGATCACCGAGAAGGCCACCCGTGGCCTGGAGCTCAATCAGTACACCTTCGAGGTCGACCATCGGGCCGCCAAACCCGATATCAAGGCCGCCGTCGAGTCGCTGTTCGATGTCAAGGTGATCGGCATCAGCACCATGAATCCACCGCGTCGCACCCGCCGCGTCGGCCGGTTCTCCGGCAAGCGCGCCCAGGTGAAGAAGGCGGTGGTCCGGCTTGCCGAAGGCAATGCCATCCAGCTGTTCCCGGAATCCTGAGGAGGGTCTGATTCACCATGGCAATTCGCAACTACAGACCCACCACCCCCGGGACCCGCACCCTCGTCGTCACCGACTTCAGCGAAGTCACCGGCAACGAGCGTGTGCGGTCGCTGGTGGTGGCCAAGCATCGCCGCAAGGGTCGTAACAACCGCGGCGTGATCACCTGCCGCCACCGCGGCGGCGGTCACAAGCGCCTTTATCGCGTTGTCGATTTTCGGCGCGACAAGCACGGCATTGTCGCCAAGGTGGCGGCGATCCACTACGACCCCCACCGCAACGCTCGCCTGGCGCTGCTCCACTACAGCGACGGCGAGAAGCGCTACATCCTGGCCCCCGCCGGCATCGGCGTTGGCCAGAGCCTGGTCTCCGGGCCGGATGCTCCGATCGAGACCGGCAACGCCCTGCCTCTGTCGGCGATCCCCCTCGGTTCCAGCGTTCACAACGTCGAGCTCTATGCCGGTCGCGGCGGGCAGATGGTGCGCACGGCCGGCGCCAGCGCCCAGGTGATGGCCAAGGAAGGCGACTACGTCGCCCTCAAGTTGCCCTCCACTGAGGTGCGCCTCGTGCGTCGCGAGTGCTACGCCACCCTCGGGGTGGTGGGCAATTCCGAACAGCGCAACACCAGCCTGGGCAAGGCCGGCCGCAAGCGCTGGCTGGGCCGCCGCCCCGAGGTGCGCGGTTCGGTGATGAACCCCTGCGATCACCCCCACGGTGGTGGTGAGGGCCGCGCCCCGATCGGTCGTTCCGGACCGGTCACCCCCTGGGGCAAGCCAGCCCTTGGGTTGAAAACCCGAAAGCGGAACAAACCGAGCAACCGCTTCGTGCTGCGCAAACGTCGCCGCACCTCCAAACGGAGCCGTGGCGGACGCGACTCGTGATGACTGCCTCCGTATTGCCGTTCGCCTGATCCGCTATGGGACGTTCACTCAAGAAAGGCCCCTTCGTCGCCGACAGCCTGCTCCGCAAGGTCGAGAAGCAGAACGCCGCCGACGACAAGACCGTGATCAAAACCTGGTCTCGCGCCTCCACCATCCTGCCGACGATGATCGGCCACACGATTGCCGTTCACAACGGCAAGGCCCACGTGCCCGTCTACGTGACGGAGCAGATGGTGGGCCACAAGCTGGGCGAATTCGCCCCAACCCGCACCTTCCGCGGCCACATCAAGGACAAAAAGGGAGGACGCTGAAACCATGGCAACCGGTACCACCGCCCAAGCCCACGGCCGTTACATCCGTGGCTCCGCGTCGAAAGTTCGGCGTGTGCTCGATCAGATCCGTGGCCGCAGCTATCGCGACGCGCTGATCATGCTGGAGTTCATGCCTTATCGCTCCACCGGCCCGATCACGAAGGTGCTGCGATCCGCAGTGGCCAACGCTGAGCACAACCTCGGCCTCGATCCAGCCACGCTGGTGATCAGCCAGGCCAGCGCCGATATGGGCCCTTCCCTGAAGCGGTTTCGCCCCCGCGCCCAAGGTCGCGCCTATGCGATCAAGAAACAAACCTGCCACATCAGCATTGCTGTGGCAGCCGCCACTCCCTGACCCCTAGGACAGCGAACGATGGGACACAAGATCCATCCAACCGGCCTGCGCCTGGGGATCACCCAGGAACACCGCTCCCGTTGGTACGCCCCCAGCAAGACCTATCCGACCCTGCTGCGGGAGGACGACCGGATTCGGCGCTTCATCCACAAGAAGTACGCCGCCGCCGGCATCAGTGATGTGCTGATCGCCCGCAAGGCCGATCAGCTCGAAGTTGAGCTCAAGACCGCACGCCCAGGCGTGTTGGTGGGCCGCCAAGGCAGCGGCATCGAAGACCTGCGCGCCGGCATCCAGCAAACCCTCGGCGACAAGAGCCGTCAGGTGCGCATCAATGTGGTGGAGGTGGAGCGGGTCGACGCCGATGCCTACCTGCTGGCCGAATACATCGCCCAGCAACTGGAGAAGCGCGTCGCCTTCCGCCGTGTGATGCGGATGGCGGTGCAACGGGCCCAGCGGGCTGGCGTGCTCGGCCTGAAGATCCAGGTGGGTGGGCGCCTGAACGGCGCTGAAATCGCCCGCACCGAGTGGACACGCGAAGGTCGCGTGCCCCTCCACACCCTGCGCGCCGACATCGATTACGCCACCCGGGTGGCCAGCACCACCTACGGGGTGTTGGGCATCAAGGTGTGGGTGTTCAAGGGCGAGGTGCTGCCCGGCCAGCAGGAACAGCTGCCGGTCGGAGCCGCCCCGCGGCGCCGCACCAGCCGGCGGCCGCAACAGTTCGAAGATCGCTCCAACGAACAGTGAGGGAGGCCTGAACCATGCTTAGTCCACGTCGCGTCAAATTCCGCAAGCAGCAACGGGGCCGCATGAGCGGCATCGCCACCCGGGGCAACACCATCGCCTTCGGGCAATTCGCCCTGCAGGCTCAGGAGTGCGGTTGGATCACCTCCCGCCAGATTGAGGCCTCCCGTCGCGCCATGACCCGTTATGTCAAGCGGGGCGGCAAGATCTGGATTCGGATCTTCCCCGACAAACCGGTCACCATGCGCCCCGCTGAAACCCGCATGGGCTCCGGCAAGGGCAACCCGGAATTCTGGGTGGCGGTGATCAAACCCGGTCGCATCCTGTTCGAAATGGGTGGTGCCGAAATCACCCCCGAGATCGCCCGGGAAGCCATGCGCCTGGCCCAATACAAGCTGCCGCTGAAGACCAAGTTCCTCAGCCTGGCCGATCAGGAGGCCGAGGAGGCTGCGGCCTCGGAGTCCGCGAAAGCCCCGGCAGCCGCGGCGGCTCCTGAACCTGCACCGGTCCCGGCAGCCGCCGAACCCGCTCTCGCTGTGGAGGCCTGATCCATGCCCCGTCCCGCCATCGCTGAGGTGCGCAAGCTCACCGACGCTGAACTCACCGAACGGATCGGCGCCACCCGCCGAGAGCTGTTCGACCTCCGCTTCCAACAGGCCACCCGCCGGCTGGAGCACCCCCACCGCTTCAAGGAAGCCCGCATCAAGCTGGCTCACCTGCTGACGGTTCAACTGGAGCGAGAGCGCTCCGCCGCATCCTGATTCCCCCTTCCCCTCCCATGGCACTCAAGGAACGGGTCGGAACCGTCGTCAGCGACAAGATGGACAAAACCGTGGTGGTGGCGGTGGAAAACCGCTTCCCCCACCCCATCTATCAGAAGACGGTGAGCCGCACCGCCCGCTACAAGGCCCACGACGAAACCAACGCCTGCCGCGTCGGTGATCGTGTGCGCATCACCGAAACCCGACCCCTCAGCCGCACCAAGCGTTGGCAGGTGGCCGAGGTGCTCACCAGCTCCAGCAGTCGCTGAGGAGTCCCCCGTCATGATTCAACAGGAAACCTATCTCACGGTTGCCGATAACAGCGGCGCCAAACGCATCCAGTGCATCCGCGTGCTGGGCACCAACCGTCGTTACGCCCATGTGGGCGATGTCATCGTGGCCGCCGTCAAGGATGCGATGCCCAATATGGGTGTCAAAAAATCCGATGTGGTGAAGGCCGTGGTGGTGCGCACCAAAGCCACCCTGCGTCGCGATACCGGCAACTCGATCCGCTTTGACGACAACGCCGCCGTGATCCTGGGGAATGACAACAACCCCAAGGGCACCCGCGTCTTCGGTCCGGTGGCGCGGGAGCTGCGCGAGCGCAACTTCACCAAGATCGTTTCCCTCGCTCCAGAGGTGATCTGAGATGGCCACAGCCACCCCCCGGGCCAAGACACCCGAGCGCATCAAGATGCGCATCAAGAAAGGCGACACGGTTCAGGTGATCGCCGGCAAGGACAAGGGCAAGACCGGCGAGGTGTTGCGCACCCTCCCCTATGAAAACCGCGTCGTTGTGCAGGGTATCAACCTGCGCACCCGTCACGTCAAGCCCACCCAGGAGGGTGAAACCGGCCGCATCGTCACCGAAGAGGCCTCTCTACACGCCTCCAACGTGATGCTCTATTCCACGGCCAAGAAAGTGGTCAGTCGCGTCGAGGTGTTCGTCGACAAGGACGGCAGCAAGAAGCGCCGGCTCAAGAAAACCGGAGAGGTTCTCGACTGAACCACCCCCGGGGGTCTTCCAGCTGCCAAGCCCCAGCTCCAGCTGCGGCCACCGCATCCCTGCCAAGCCCCAACTCCCCAACTCCAGCCTTCTGACCAAGCCCAGAAGAGCATCGCCACTCCCTCCCCATGTCTCTCAAACAGCGCTACCGCGAGACGATTCAGCCCAAGTTGCTGAAGGATCTCAATCTTGCCAACGTCCACGAAGTACCCAAGGTCGTCAAGGTCACCATCAACCGCGGTCTTGGCGAAGCCGCCCAGAATGCCAAGGCCCTGGAGGCCTCCATCGCTGAGCTGGCCACGATCACCGGTCAGAAGGTGGTGGTCACTCGGGCGAAGAAGGCGATTGCTGGCTTCAAGATCCGCACCGGCATGCCGATCGGGGTGGCCGTCACCCTTCGCGGCCAACGGATGTACGCATTTCTGGAGCGCCTGATCCACCTGGCCCTGCCCCGCATCCGCGACTTCCGTGGCGTCAGCCCGAAGAGCTTCGATGGGCGTGGCAACTACACCCTGGGGATCCGAGAGCAGATCATTTTCCCTGAGATCTCCTTCGACAAGATCGACGCGATTCGGGGGATGGACGTGACGATCGTGACCACTGCTCGCAACGACGAAGAGGGCCGGGCCCTCCTTCGCGAGATGGGAATGCCGTTCCGCAGCAACTGAGCCCTCCTGCCAATCCGACTATGGCCAATCACGATCCGATTTCCGACATGCTCACCCGCATCCGCAATGCGAGTGAGAAGCGTCACGACAACACCCGCATCCCGGCATCCCGTCTCAGCCGCAGTATCGCCAATGTGCTGCAACAGGAGGGTTTCATCGCCGCGGTCAGCGAGGAGGGCGACGGAATTCAGCGTCAGCTGGTGCTGGAGTTGAAATACAGCGGAAAGCACCGCCAGCCCACGATTCGTCGCGTGCAACGGGTCAGCAAGCCCGGCCTGCGCGTCTACAAGAACACCCGCCAGCTGCCGAAGGTGCTGGGAGGCCTTGGGGTGGCGATCATCTCCACCTCCAAAGGGGTGATGAGCGACCGCGATGCCCGCAAACAGGGCATCGGCGGCGAAGTGCTCTGCTACGTCTACTGAGTCCTGGAGGACACACCCATGTCACGTATCGGTAAAGCCCCCATCAGCGTTCCCGACAAGGTGAGCGTCAGCCTCGACGGCTTGTCCGTCACCGTCAAGGGTCCCAAGGGAGAACTGCGTCGCACCCTTCCCGATGGGGTCACCATCAGCCAGGACGGCAACACCCTCGTGGTGGCTCCGGCCGATCAGAGCCGACGCGCCCGCGAGCGCCATGGCCTCAGCCGCACCCTGGTAGCCAACATGGTCGAGGGGGTGAGCAACGGTTTCATCCGCAAGCTGGAGATCGTTGGAGTGGGCTACCGCGCCCAGGTTCAGGGCCGCAAGCTCGTCGTCAGCGCCGGATACAGCCATCCGGTGGAAATGGTTCCGCCCGAAGGCGTCAGCTTCGTCGTGGAGAACAACACCACCGTGCTGGTCAGCGGTGCCGACAAGGAACTGGTCGGCAACGAGGCCGCCAAGGTGCGCGCCATCCGCCCACCGGAGCCCTACAAGGGCAAGGGGATCAAATACGAAGGCGAGCGGATCCTGCGCAAGGTCGGCAAGACCGGCAAGAAGTGATGGTCCCCAACGCTCCGATTTCCTGATCCCCCATGTCCACCGTCTCTCGCAAGCAGCAGACCCAGAAGCGCCATCGCCGTCTGCGCCGCACTCTCTCCGGCACAGCCGACCGTCCCCGGCTGGCTGTGTTTCGCTCCAACAATCACATCTACGCCCAGGTCATCGACGACGACGCCCAGAGCACCCTCTGCTCGGCCTCCACGCTCGACAAGGACCTGCGCGTCAGCCTCAGCACCGGAGCCACCTGTGACGCCTCCGAGGCCGTCGGGGCCCTGGTGGCCAAACGTGCCCTGGCCAAGGGCATTCAGCAGGTGGTCTTCGATCGCGGCGGCAACCTGTACCACGGTCGGGTCAAAGCCCTGGCCGATGCCGCCCGGGAAGCGGGCCTTCAGTTCTGATCCTGCTCACCATGACCGAATCCAACAACCAGATCCAGTCCAACGACATCCCGGCAGCCGCGGATGTGCCAGCGGCCGCTGAAGGCCAGCAGGAACGCCGCGGTGGCCGCAGCGGGGAAGGCAAGGGTGAGCGCCGTGGTGGCCGCCGCGGCGGCGAGCGGCGCGGCGGCCAGGAGCGCGACTCCGAATGGCAGGAGCGGGTGGTGCAGATCCGCCGCGTCTCCAAAACCGTGAAGGGCGGCAAGAAGATGAGCTTCCGGGCCATCGTCGTCGTCGGCAATGAACGCGGCCAGGTGGGTGTGGGCGTTGGCAAGGCCGGCGACGTGATCGGCGCGGTGCGCAAGGGCGTCGCCGACGGCAAGAAGCATCTGGTCAAGGTGCCTCTCACCCGCTTCAACTCGATTCCCACTGAGAGCAACGGCCGTGACGGCGCCGCCAGCGTGCTGATCCGCCCCGCGGCGCCAGGCACCGGGGTGATCGCGGGCGGTTCGATCCGCACCGTGCTGGAACTGGCAGGAATCAAGAACGTTCTGGCCAAGCGTCTAGGCTCCAAGACCCCTCTCAACAACGCGCGCGCGGCGATGGTGGCTCTGTCAGCCCTGCGTACCCACAAGGAGACCGCCAAGGAGCGGGGCATCTCCCTTGAGCAGATCTATTCCTGAGACGTCCATGTCCTTCCAGCTCAACTCTCTCCAGTCCCAGCCCGGCGCCCGACGTCGCAAGCTGCGCAAGGGTCGCGGCATCGCCGCCGGCCAGGGCGCCAGCTGCGGCTTCGGCATGCGCGGTCAGAAGTCTCGGTCGGGTCGTCCCACCCGCCCCGGCTTCGAGGGCGGCCAGATGCCCCTTTACCGTCGCATTCCCAAGCTCAAGCACTTCCCCCTGGTGGCCCCCCGCCAGTTCAGCATCATCAACGTGGGCAACCTGTCCAAGCTCCAGGCCAACTCGAAAGTCGACGCCGAATCCCTGGTGGCCGCAGGTGTTCTCACGGAAGCCAAGGCTCCGCTCAAGGTGCTGGGCGATGGCGAGCTCAAGGTGAAACTCAGCGTGCGGGCGGCCGCGTTCAGTGCCGCTGCCCGAGCCAAGATTGAGGCCGCTGGCGGTAGCTGCGAGCTGATCGCCTGATCGCTGCCCGCAGCGCTAGCTTGCTGCTTGCGGTGTCACGCTCGTCCGCTGCGGTGGACAGGTGTTGACGAGTCTCGCTTCCTCTTTGCCAGCTTCGCCATGGTCGTCAGTCGGGGGCGCAACCCAAGCGCCACTGAAATTCTCAGCCAGTTGTTCCAGTCCAAGGGGCTCCGTGATCGGGTGCTCACCACCCTGGGCCTGCTGTTGTTGGTGCGACTTGGGATCTACATCCCTGTTCCTGGTATCGATCGTGTTGCCTTTCAAGAGTTCCTCGTACGCGGCGGCCAACTGATCGGCTTTCTCGATATTTTTACCGGTGGTGGCATTTCAACCCTGGGCGTGTTCGGGTTGGGAATTTTACCCTTTATCAACGCCTCGATCATTCTGCAGTTGCTCACGGCAGCCTTGCCGCAGTTAGAGGATTTGCAGAAGAACGAAGGCGAAGCTGGACGCCGCAAGATTGCCCAGATCACCCGCTATGTTTCATTGGGCTGGGGCATCATGCAAGCCTTGGTGTTTGCGATGATCCTCAAGCAATATGCATTGCCAGGTCTACCCGTCTGGGAGTTTGTTTTGCAAACCACCCTGGCATTGGTCACGGGTTCGATGGTGGTGATGTGGATCAGCGAAGTGATCACCGAGCGGGGCATTGGCCAGGGCGCGTCACTCGTGATTTTTGTCAACATTGTCGCCACGCTCCCCAAGGCGCTTGGCAGCACCATCGAGTTAGCTCAGAGTGGTGATCGCAGCACCGTGGCCGGCATCGTCATGCTGATTTTGGTATTTCTGGTCACCATCGTTGGCATCATCTTCTTGCAGGAAGGCAATCGACGAATTCCAATCGTGAGTGCCAAGCGGCAGGTGGGTGGGGCTGGCTTGCTCAGCGCACGGCAAAGCTATCTGCCGCTCAAGCTCAATGCAGGCGGGGTGATGCCCATCATTTTCGCCTCGGCTGTGGTGTTCCTGCCTCTCACCATCGCCAACCTCACCAAAAGTCCCTGGCTGATCCGCCTGGCGGGTTACCTCAACCCAAACAGCAGTACTCCCTGGCTCTATGCCCTGGTCTACTTCGGCCTGATCTGCGGATTCGCTTTCTTCTACGCCTCGCTCACAGTCAATCCAATCGATATCGCCACCAACCTCAAACGCAATGGGGTGGCTATCCCAGGGGTGCGTCCGGGCTCCGCTACGGCGGGATATCTCTCTTCTGTTCAGAACCGGCTTACGTTGCTTGGTGGTCTCTTTCTCGGGGCCGTGGCGATCATCCCCTCAGCGGTGGAGGGTGCCACCCAGGTTCGTACCTTCCAGGGTCTGGGGGCCACGTCACTGCTGATTTTGGTGGGAGTGGCGATCGACACCGCCAAGCAGGTGCAGACCTATGTGATATCTCTCCGCTACGAAGGGGAAGCCGAAGCACAGGCCTTCTCCCGATCCAGCAACACGCCTCCCTTTGTGGCTTAATTCCGCTTCAGAACCACAGCGCCATGAAACAACGCTTGCTTTTTCTCGGCCCCCCAGGTGCCGGTAAGGGCACCCAGGCCCAGAAACTGGCCGCTTCCCATCACCTGCTTCACCTGTCCACGGGGGATCTTCTCCGGGCAGAGGTGCAAGCAGGCACCTCCCTGGGTCAGGAAGCGGAGGCCGTCATGGCTCGCGGAGAGCTCGTGAGTGATGCCCTTGTGCTGGCAATCGTGCATCAGCGCCTCGCACAGCATCAGGGGGGCTGGCTTCTGGATGGGTTCCCTCGCAATCTTCCCCAGGCCATCGCCTTGGATGACCTTCTCCAGGCGCTCCAGCAGTCGATCGAGTTGGTGGTATTGATGGAGCTGGATGCTCCCGTTTTGCTGCAGAGGCTTTTGGCCCGAGGCCGAGCAGATGACAACGAAGGGGTGCTCCGCCATCGCCTGACCGTTTACGAGGAGCAGACGGCACCGCTCATTGCCCACTACCGGGCCCAGGGTCTGCTTCAGCCTGTTGAGGCCACGGGCACGGTTGAGGAGATCGCGGATCGGATCAGTAGCTTGCTGAATTGACCGTTGACCGCTGTGATACCATCATTGTTTGCCAAAAAGGAGAGACGCGAGCCATGAAGGTGCGTGCGTCAGTCAAGCGGA
>JBKDOR010000031.1:0-8340 GCA_046342775.1 Synechococcaceae cyanobacterium | reverse complement strand
GCCTGGGGCAGCACCGATTCGATTGGGGAGGAGCCGATCTGGCGCGATCAGCACGTCGCCCTGTTTACCGCCATGGCTCAGCCGCGGAGGCCAGCGCCGAACGGGCTGCCAACAGCGGATACTTCCTTCGGACCGTATCTCTCATCATCAGGGCAATATGTGCTCGTAGGTGATCTCGCCCAGGAGCAGCCTGTGGCTTCTGGTGAGGCGTCGACAGGGGATCGGTGCGAGAAAAAGAGGTGCTCCCTGGAGCGGGTGGTGGAACGCTGGGGAAGCGATGGGGTGGCGACGTTGCGCCAGTTGCAAGGCGGCTATGGCCTGGTGATCGTGGATCGCTGGCGCAATCAACTCTGGTTGGTCAGAGATCCCATCGGGATCAAGACTCTGTATCTCACCCGTGCGGGAGCGCTGCGTTGGATCGCACCATGCCTGCGCTCACTGGCGCCCTATCGCTCCAATGCACTAGATACCATCGCCTTGAGAGACTATCTTTGCTGCGCCTTCGTTCCAGGTGAACGCACCTTGTGGAGCGAGGTACGCGAACTGCGACCCGGCACACTGCATCTGCTGCCGCAGGACCGCAGCGAAGCATTCTTTGATCTGAAGGAACAGATCATTGGAGCAGACAAGCCACTGGAATGGCACGGGGGACGACTGCAACATGGCTTGATCAAGGTGGTGGCGGAGGCGCTGCCGCAAGGGGAAGCAAGCGGCGTATTCCTGTCGGGGGGATTGGATTCGAGTTGCATCACAGCGATCGCTAGCCAACTGCACCGTGAACCGCTGCATACCTTTTCAATTCACTTTGGTCCCAAGCTACCGAATGAGCTCGAGTTTGCACAACAAGTGGCGCGTCATTGCCGCACGCAGCATCATGAGTTGGAGATTTCGATGCGAGATCTCTGGCAAGGGTTGCCCGAAACCATGGCGGCTCTGGATGACCCGATCGGCGACCCGTTGACCGTCCCCAACCTGCTGCTGGGACGCATGGCCAAACGGTTTGTCAATGTAATTCTGAATGGCGAAGGTGGTGATCCCTGCTTCGGCGGGCCCAAAAATCAACCAATGCTGATGCATCGACTGTATCAATCGCTGGACAACAGCTCGACACTTCAGGCATTCCTGAGCTCATTTCAAAAGTGCGCCACGGACCTATCGCGCTTGCTCAACGCCAATCTTTGGAAGACAGTGAAAGATCAGCCCTATGTTTTTTCAAAGGATTTCGCCGCGGAAACAAGTTACCTTAATTGCCTGATGGCTCTTAATATCAAGTTCAAAGGGGCCGATCATATTCTCACCAAGGTCAATAATTGCACCCAGGCCGCGGGACTGCAGGCCCGATCACCACTGTTTGACAGCCGAATTGTGGAGATGAGTATGCAGATACCGCCACACTACAAGTTATCCGGAATCGAAGAAAAAGCCGTGCTTAAAAGCGCTGTGGCCAGCTTTCTACCCAGAAGCATCGTTGAGAGGCCGAAAAGCGGAATGATGGTGCCGGTACAGATTGGTTTCAGGAATCACTGGAATCGACAAGCCACACGCCTGCTGCTGAATCGCAAAGCTGCGATCGCTCCGCTTTTAGAGCGGGAACTGATCAGGGATTGGCTACACTACAAGGGTGATACCTGGAACCGCTATGGTGTCAAGCTGTGGTTGCTGTGCAGTTTGGAATACTGGTTAAAAGCCAATGGGCTCTAGCCAAAACTTTCAGGTCCCCCGTAGATGGTTGAGTCTCCAAGAAGCGGAAAAACATCTGGCTCCAGCTGTTCTAGGGTGCGCTGTTGATGCAGGCTCCGCCCCAGAAATTGGAGTAGCCGTTGGGGGGGAATAGATTCCAGTTCCACATAAAAACCCTGGCTGAGCCATTTCACTTCGCGAGGTCGTAGATAGCTGCTGACAGAAATTGGAAATTGGACTCTGGCGAACGGCTTCTTAACCTTATTTTTGAGGCGTACAATATGAAAACTTAGGGGGTTCCTGATCACCTGCCGAGGCAATAAACCAAGATCACAGATGGGCAGATTAGCTTCCTGCAACCAAGCCTGAGTGGCTTTCAATCTGGACAGAAATAGCATGCCACTTACGGTGCAGTCATGCACGCAAAAGACCTTGAGACTAGCATTATTTTTTAGCATTTCAATGGCAGTAGAATAAATGGCAGAGGGATAACCATCTGCAGTAAGAACAGCGCAATTATGCTCAAAATGAAAATGATTGGCAATCAGGAACTGCACAATGCTCTTGGTTTCACAGAACAACACGCGATCAAAGCTGTAGGATCGCAAGTCCTCAGCCTGGGCCAGCATGGAGGAGTCGGAGTTGCAGCCTGTCTCTTCTGAGCTGATGGGAGGCAATAGTTTTTCTGCGCCACCATGGACACTAGAAAACTGTTTCAATGCGACCAATGACGCTGAAACAGTCCTGCAGGGATCGCGAAACGACGGATCACGATACCGTTTATAGTACATCCTGATGCCAATACCAATACCAAATGCAGCCACCAGGAGGCTGATCAACGAGACATTAAACGCCGGAAAAACTGCCAGGGCATGAACAATCATCAGCATCGCCAACACATACATCAAACCAATCGATGCCTTACGACGGACAGAGTTGGGTGGGCCGCCGCACGAAGACGAGAGCAACAGCATCAAAATGATGATATAGATCGGAAAAATAAATTCAGGTACTCCCAATGAAGTCAGGAATAAACCAACGGGTCCGGCGAAGAAGAAGACGTACAAGAAAACACTCAGTCCGAACAGCGCCAGAGGGCCAATATTGATCACACTCAAAGATAGGATCTTGCTCTGGATTGAATAGAAGAACTGCTTTTCTGTGAAATACAGAGTTTGATTCACAGAGACATGCTGAATTGCATTTAGAACGAGTTTGTCCGTGACTCCATACTTTGCAGGTTCAAGTGCAAAGATACGGCCACATTTAGAGCAGCGTCCATTGTTGGCCTTGCGCTGGCGCAGGGAATTTTCAGTAAGGCAATGAATGCAGCGCATGGCGAACACTTACTGAGGGTCCAGTTGATGTCTCAACAGATCGGCGAGACTCTCTCGCTCACGGATCAGCCGTGCCCGTCCGCTCTGCACCAGCACCTCAGCGGGACGCGGACGATGCAGGAAATGGGACGACATCGCATAGCCATAGGCACCCACATCGAGGATCATCAGCAGATCACCGCAGCACAGGCGCGGCAGCAGGCAGCCACGGGAGAGATAATCACGCGAGTAGGTTGTGTTGCCACAAACATCACTAAGAACTGTAGGTGATCCTGGAGGCTGAGTGGCACAGACGACTTGTCGATAGCCCCCGTGCACGGCTAGTACCGCCAGATTGGTGATGGAGGTGTCGACACCCACGATCTGCTTCTCGCCTTGCCATTTGATCGATACGACCGTCGTGAGCAGCACCGCACAGCCAGCGATGGCGGCACGACCAGGCTCAATCAGCAACTGGACAGGTCTCTCATGGCGCCGGAGTGCTTCCCCAACCATCCGCCCAAAGGTGCACCAGTCGAAAGCGGCAGCCCCGTGGCGATAGGGATACCCGAAACCGCCGCCAAAATCGAAATAACTGAAATCGGGAAGCTGGCGGGCGATCGCCAGCAGCGGTTCGATCGCCTCGGTAAACGATGATGTGGCATTTGTGCCGGTGCCCCGATAAAAATGCAGACCGGAAATCCTCAGGCCCACCTGGCTTGCCAGATCAATCGCCAGCGGAAAATCAGCCGGGAAAACACCGATGCGGCTCTCACCGATCAAGGCTGGTTGGTTAAGCCGCAGACCGATGGACAGGCTCGGAACAGCGCGGGAGCGAAACGCAGTACAGAGCAGCTGCAGTTGATCTAGGGAATCGAGATTGAACACCTCGACCCCCCAGTCCAGCAATTGATCGATTTCCTGTCGGTTTAAGTTACTACCACTATAGACAATCGTGTGCTCAGCGAATCCCGCCTGAAGAGCAAGAAACACGTCACCAGGGGTATTGGCGTGGATCCCCCATCCCTGATATTTGAAGTATCGCAGTAAAGCAAGATTACCGTTGGTGACCGAGGCAAATAGAAATCGGGTGCTTGGATAGTCGATTGATCTTTGGATGTACTGAATAGTGTCCTGCAGTGAGTCTCCACTGTAAACATAGAGCGGTGAACCATGGAGCAGAACCAGCTCGCGGGCGGTCGCCAAATCGACGGGGGGCTGGGATTCTGTCGCGTCCATCATCGCCACCGTTGGGTAAACTGCCACAGCTTGGCAGGCAGACAAAAAGGATAGTGCAGACCTGAGGCAATGGAGGCCGAAGGTAGAAACTGCTGGCGCCAGCGCTGCCACATCAGCAACAACCAAAGGCTTTCGCCAATGCGACGCCCCTGCAAGCTGCCACTGACGCCGCCAGCCACCAAGCGCGCTGGCAGATCTGGCTGCCAATGGCCTTGCTGCTTAATCACAGCTGGATGGAGCCACTGACCGAAATCACTCCACAACTCATTGCAACACCAGCGGGTTAAAGGCAGCCCCATGCCGCGTTTCTGACGCCAAACAATCTCCGGAGGCAGCCAGGCTTGCGCCGCACGCTTAAGGATGTACTTCTCGCAGGATTGCTGCAGATGCAGTGGCGGGGCAATCGCAAAGCTGAGTTGAGCCAGGTCGAGGTCACAAAAGGGTGAGCAGACTGCCAAGTCGTGGGAATGCGCGATGGCAGTCGCTCGGGGTTGTATGTTTTGGCCCCCCTTCAACAGCAAAGAGGCACGACGCAAGCGATGGAGCAACGCCGTGGGGTGATGCGCGGCCAAGGCTGGTTGCAACAGCTCCAGGATCGCAGCTGGAGAACAGGCGGAGATCACCGAGTCTTGAAAGATCTGCCGCTCAAGCCCCCAAAAACGATGAAAAGTGCGCATATACTGCTCAGCCAAGGTTACCGACTGCTGCTGATAGTTTTTGTAGACAGAGGCCGCAATCAACGGCTTATTCGTCCAACCGGCAAAGAGTTGATCTCCACCTTCTCCATTGACAATCAAGGCTGTCTCTTGACTGGCGACCTCAGCGAGTAAGGTGAAAGGAATGGTGACGGCATCGCCATAGGGCAGATCGAGGGCTTGAACCGTGTGTTGCAGTGCCTGGCGGATCCGATTCGGAGTGACCAACACCTCTCGGAGCGGAATTCCCAACCAATTGGCAACCTGTTGGGCATGGCCAGCCTCGCTGATGCGTGGATCCTCCAGGGCCAGGGTGTAAGCGCGTACCTTCCATCCAGCCTGAACCAACAGGGCGGCAGCGATGGAGGAATCCAATCCTCCAGACAGAAAAACGCCCACCGGCTGATCGGACGGGTGGCCGTGAAGTTGCTGGTGCAATGCGTTCTGAAGGCTGGATTGAAGCCTTGGAATCGCTTCGCTCTCGGCGCTGATCTGCTCGTTCGCTTCTTGCCAATCAACCAGTTGCCGGGCCTGGCAGGACCTGAGACCGGCAGCGTTGGGCGGAAGCTGCCAAATCATCTCGATCCCGACTGACGCTGAGAGGATGGTGTGTACCGGCGTCAGGGGCGTTGGCACATAGGAAAAGCAACTGTAGGCATGCAGGGCTTGAAGGCAGATGGAGGGCTCCTTCAGCAGAGGCAACAACAACGAAAAATGACTAGCAAACCAAAGGATGTCATCTTCGATGATCCAATAAAGTGGCTGACGGCCAAACGGATCACGCCCGAGACGCAACTGGGCGCCTGTTGCGCTGTTTGAGCTATTGGAAATCACCCAGGCATCTGGATACAAATCACCATCGGGATGCTTGTATGCCCGGCGCCAGGATGCGGACAGGGCTGCCAGCATAGAATCGCCTTTGCCATCGGGATCATTGGCGTACTCGCCGATCAGTTGGTGGGCAGCACCAATCGAGGCCACTTGCCAACGTAAATCGGGACAGACAAATCCATGGCGATTGCAAGAAACCTTGGTAGAGGATCTGACCTGCCAGTTGTGGTGGCCTGAGGCGTGTAAGAGATGATCCAACCGCTCACAGATGCTGGCCGCTCCAGCAGCGCCCCAGTAGCCGACGAAACCATGAAAGACCAGCTGGGTTCGATCCTGCAGAGTGGCCTGGTTCATTGCATTTGGCTTGTTGCTGACTTACCGGACATCAAACTGTTGTTTGCTGATCACGCGCTCTCCCTGGCGCATGCGCACGCTCCATGATCCAGGGGTCAAAGAAGAGTTAAACTTTAGCCGGCAATGTGATGACCAGATCGATGTCGTGATCACCCGGGTCTCGAAGCGATTTTGTTTGACGATCTCTCCGGTTGGTGCTAGCCAGTCACAGGCCAGTGGAACACGGCGTCCAACGGGGGCCTCCGCCAAGGTCACCCGAAAGACCAGTTCCGGACGCGACCGGAGCGAGACGACCTTGATCTCACCGGCATCCGGTTCCGACGTGATCCGCTGGGATTGGGCACGCAGGCGGGAGAGGGCTGCTCGCTGATCGAGGATGTGATGAACAGCTGCCACAGCAATCAACCCGGCGACAACAAGCAGACTGATCACCCGTATCCTTCGTCGACGCTGTTGCTGCAGGCCAGCGTCGCGACGCTGCAACTCCTCGATCGCCTGATCCAGCAAATCAGGGGAGAGGTTCAGCTCAACAAGGATCTGCTTGACGTCGTCGCTGGAGAGGTTCTGCTGCGAGAGCCTATCCACCTCGGCGACAATGCGCTCAAGATCCTGAGCTCGAATCGTGGTTGTCATTACAAAAATAGTCTCGTTTTGATCCTGACGCCATTCTCCCTCAGTGTCAACAGACCTGGATCGAGAGATGAACGTAGAGCCAGCCGAACAAAGACATTGTCAGGGGGACAACTTGGCACGCTTTACTCACGGCGCGTTACCAGGACTTAGCATCAATAAATAAGATGGTTCTTAATCAATATTTCAACAATCCAGCAAGGATATCATGGCCCTCAATCAAGAGCACAGGAGGCGTCAGGTCATGCCTGAGCAAGGGCACTAGCACTAGGGAGCCCCCATTTGCGAAAAAACTGGCCTGCATGTTTTATTTTTATCAAAAACAATGAACGAATCATGGATGTGAATACCAGTACATTCATGGCTAATTGCTGCATGCTTCGAGCGTCTTCGATGATACCAGCGATGCATGTCATGCACGATATCAAGGGTTAAACCAAAAAAGTTTGACTTTGAATTATATCCACCCCCATAGTATTGCCAATAGGCCGTGTGCAGATCTTCAATCATGTAAATTCCTCCCTGGCTGAGGCGCGGAAACAGGTGGTGAAGAGTGATTGGGATGTGTTCCATATGATGACTTCCATCATCAAGAATAATATCAACTCCGCCCATTTCATTGATAACCGAATCAAGAAAGCCGGCATCGATTTGCGAACCGATCCGCACCTGCCCCGCCAAGCCATCAAAACGCTTACAGTCCGGGTTGATATCAATCCCGTAGATCGTTGCTTGATTGCCAAAATAGTCTCTCCACATTTGCAGGCTTCCCCCTTTAAAGACACCAATCTCAAGAAAACGGATCGGTTTGGACCTGAAGGGCGATAAGTAGCGTTCGTAGAGAGGGAAATAATGATGCCATTTGGTGACAACACCACCGCGAGCGCTTGCATAAATGTCGAGAAGATCGCCTTGGTGGTCATACTTATTGCGAATGTCTCCCTTGATATCGTCAGCAGTTCCAGGGAAGCCAAATGCCGCATAATCTTTAAAGGCCCAGCGTAGATATGCCTTGATGAGTGGCTTTGGCAGGATTTGTTTCGCAACCTCTCTGAAAATCATTGCAAAGTTGGAGGGTAGTGTCCGATTGATGAGGCCAGCCAGCCAAGAGTTGTTACTCGTTCAGTTTAAGCGCAGTCTGGATTCCTGCATGGTAGATGCTTCAGTACAGGCAGCGTCACGATCGGAAACAGTGGCAGATCGTTGGATTCAAACTCGATGGAAGGGAATCGGTTCAGCTTCGTCGAAGCAGCAGCCCGATCATCAGCTCGCTTGAAGCAGGTTTTTTGGGGCCAATGGTTGAGATTGCGGTGGAGTGCGGAACAAAAGAGTGTGATATCGCTTTCGATAGCCAAGCTGGTCAGCCTGGAAAACTTGATCTTGGATCAAAAAAAAACCCCCGCCGAGGCGGGGGCTTGAGGGCTCAGGTGATGCCTGAGTGTTGAAGGGCAAGCTCAGCCGATCGCCGGGGCGGTCAGGGCCACCGGGGTGGCTTCAGCCGAGGCCAGATCGAGGGGGAAGTTGTGGGCGTTGCGCTCGTGCATCACTTCCATGCCCAGGCCGGCGCGGTTGAGGATGTCCGCCCAGGTGTTCAG
>JBKDOR010000030.1:0-3805 GCA_046342775.1 Synechococcaceae cyanobacterium | reverse complement strand
CCGGGCTTGCCCGGCACCGAGCCCTTGACCACCAGCAGGTTGTGCTCGGTGTCCACCTTGAGGACGGTGAGGCCGCGGGTGGTGATCTGTTTGCCGCCGTAGCGGCCGGCCATGCGCTTGCCGGGGTAGACGCGGCCCGGCGTGGTGCCGGCGCCGGTGGAACCCGGTTCGCGGTGGTTCTTGGAGCCGTGGCTCATCGGACCGCGGCTGAAGCCGTGACGCTTCTGATAGCCGGCGAAGCCGCGACCGATCGTGTCGCCACTGACGTCGACCTTCTGGCCGGCTTCAAACGAGGCCACGGTGATCTGGGCGCCGAGCTCCAGGCCATCCACGGCATCGACGCGGTATTCGCGCAGATGCCGCAGAGATTCTTCGCCGGAGCGCGCCAGGTGGCCGCGGGCGGGCTTGTTGACCAGCTTCTCGCGGATTTCGCCGAAACCGAGTTGCACGGCGACGTAGCCATCGCTGGCTTCGCTCTTGAGCTGGGTGATGCGGCAGGGACCCGCTTCGATCAGGGTGACCGGAATGGACCTGCCCTCGTCGTCGAAGAACTGGGACATACCCAGCTTCTTCCCGAGGATGCCGATGGACATTGGGAGGAGGAACAGCGCCAGCTGGACGGCCATCCATCCGGATGCCGGGTTCAAGAGTGAAGCGACCGGCCTGGACCGGGCCGCGACACCAACACGGCGGATGGCGGCGGGTGCTGAGTTCGGGATTCGCAGAATGACCGCGAGCGTGTTCCGGTGGTGCCGGGCGGCGCTTCGAGGTGGGAGCTAGCGAGACGAATCAGCGGGCTGGGACTTGGCTGGAGCTCGGAACGTCGAGTTGACGCGTGGGCCGCAGGCAGTTTCCCGGCGGATCAGCGAGGCTCGGATGCCTTGGAGGGGATCCGGATTCGCGTGGGTGGGAGGTTGTTGCCCGTTCGCACGAGCTGAACTCTCACCTTGATTCCGCTCTGGCCGATGGAGCCCGCCGTCAGCGGCGGACCCTGCGCTGGGTTTCGGAGGCCCGGCTAGCGGACGGGCACGAAACATCAACGCAGGTAAAAAGAGTACCTCATGGCCTGGCGGCCCAGCCAAGTCGTCTCCATGGCTGCCAGACTTCTCGCCGATTGCGGTCTGAAGACCATGCCCCTGCTGCTGACCGGCCGCGGCTTCCGCCAGGACCTGGAGCGTTCTGGCGCCCTCGCCCTGTTCGCTCCCCTCGAAGGAGGCGCCGAAACCCGTCTTCTGCGCCGGCTGCGGGCGGCGGGCTATCGGGCTCAACTCAGCTCGGCCCGGGGGTTGGGGGATCCCGAGGCGTTCCTGACCCAGCTGCATGGTGTGCGCCCCCCCCACCTGGGGCACCAGAGCGTCGGCCGCGGAGCCGCCGTCGGAGAGGTGCAACGGGCGATGCCCCAGCTGGGCCCCTGGTTGGAGGGCAGCCAGCCGCTGGTGCTGTGGTTGTTGGAGGGCCAGGTGCTTTCCAGCTCGGAGCTCTCGGCCCTCTGCCGCCTCACCCAGCGGGAACCGCGCCTGCGCATGGTGGTGGAGATGGGAGGCTCCCGTGCCTTGCGCTGGCAACCCCTCGATCAGCTGATCGCGGCCAGCGCTCAGGTGGGCTGAACGCCGGCCAGAGGGCTTGGCATGTGGCGGGGGTGTGGCGAGGTTGGACTTCCAGCGCGCTCGCTGAGTCCCGCGATCACCCCTTAAGGCGTTCGAGGTCGCGGCACAGACCCTCGGGACTGGAGTGATGGAGACAGGGCAACGACCGGCTGAAGGGCCCCGCGTTCGGGGGCTGCAGTGGTCTCGGCTGATCGCGGCCTTTTGCGGCTCCTGAGCCGGCTGTCCTTGATGAGCACGTCCCCTGGGGATTTCGATGCGCCACCGGTGGGGTTCAAGTGGCGCTGGGTGGTGGGGGTGCTGTGGTGGCCGCAGCGCGCGCTTGGCTGAACGCCGTCAGCTCCACATCGTCAGGCGCCTTGGTAACAACGGGTGTGCCGAGTATTTGCTATTCCTGCAACGAATCATTCAATGCGGGGAGCAAGATGGCAGCGGCAAAAGCAGTGTCTGAAAAATCGTTATCGGAGCGCAAACTGCGGGCCAACGGGGTGAGCTGAAATACGGTGGAACCAAACTGCCAGGGCCAGGGCAGAGCCCCCTGAGCATGGGATCTGCCCTGCCAATCGAGCAGGCCGCGGCGCACCAGATCGTGAAACAGGGCTCGCGTGTCCGCCCGTTCCATGCCGAGGGACTCCTCCACCTCAAGAGGCGAAGCACCGCCGTTTTCGACGAGCACAAGAACCTCAAGGTGGGAGAAGCTCAGGGTGAGGGAGAAGGGGATGTCCATCGATCGTGCGAGCCGATGCCGAGCCAGGGATGGGGTAACCGATCAATCATGACGCTCTGCAGCCAACAGGAGCAACAACCACGGCTCATGGGCTGGGGCTGAGGCTGGGGCCCGGGCAGGACCATGGGGATGGGCAAAGGCCTGGGCATTGCGGGGGAATCTTGTCCTGGTGCTGCCTGGGTCAGGTGTGGCCGAGCACCCCGCGCCCTCCGGGGCTGATCCAGCGCTACCGAGAAGAACTTCAAGCTCGCCGCTATGCAGCACGCACGGTGGCGACGTATGAGCAGTGGCTCAGGCGGTTTCTGCGCTTCCACCAGCTGCGCCATCCGCGAGAGATGGGCAGCGAGGAGGTGAATCCCTTCCTCACCCACCTAGCGGTCGAGGGGCAGGTGAGCGCATCCACTCAGAACCAGGCCCTGTCGGCGTTGTTGTTTCTGTATCGGGAATTGCTGGAGCGTGATCTGGATCTGGAAGGGGTGGTGCGAGCGAGGACGAAACGGCGGTTGCCGGTGGTCTTGAGCCCGCGGGGGAGGTCCGGGCGGTACTGAGACGAATGGACGGTGTGGAGGGGTTGGTGACCGAAGTGTTGTACGGCAGTGGTCTACGGCTGATGGAAGCTTTAGGCCTGCGGGTCAAGGATCTTGACTTCGAGCGCCGAGAGCTGACGGTGCGAGATGGCAAAGGCGGCAAGGATCGACGGACGATACTTCCCTTCGGGGCAGGTGAGCGATTGCGAGAGCAGCTACGACTGGTGCGGCGGCTGCACGAAAGAGACATAGCCGAGGGGTATGGGCGTGTGCAGCTGCCCGGAGCACTGCGCCGCAAATACCGCAATGCCGAACAAGAGTGGAACTGGCAGTGGGTATTCCCCCAGCACCAACGCTGGCGCAATGACGCTACCGGTGAGCAAGGCCGTCATCATCTCGATCCAAGCCTGGTGCAAAAAGCGATTCGCCGCGCCGTGATTGCAGCAGAGGTCAATAAACCCGCCACTTTCCATAGCTTCCGTCATTCATTTGCCACGCACCTGCTCGAACGTGGCAACGACATCCGTACGATTCAGGAACTTCTGGGACATAGCGATATCAGGACTACCATGATCTACACCCACGTGCTGAACCGAGGCCCCTACGGCATCAGCAGCCCAGCGGACAATTTGTAACATGATGAACACATCTTAGGCGGATCCGCCTAAGATGCAGATGCTGGGCCAGCGAAACACGGGATGCCATGCAAACAGAGCGATCTCAGCCGCCTCTCCTGGAATCCCTTGCGTCTTAGGCGGACAGCCAAGGTGGCTGCGGTGGTCTTGGGCGGATCCGCCCAAATTGTTGTTGGACCAAGCCGCTGCGCGGCAGATTTCATGAAGTTAGCATAGGCAACTGCCAACGGCGGACAGGTCCCTGGGCAACACGCCTTAATACAAGCAAAAGTTTTCTCTGACTAGGCCTGGCTGAACAGTTGGGCGGTTGGG
>JBKDOR010000029.1:0-23836 GCA_046342775.1 Synechococcaceae cyanobacterium | reverse complement strand
GCAATGAAATCAGCTACTCGCATGTCAGGGGTGCAGGGGTGGAGCTGGGTAGGCAGTCGGTTGGGTCGAGATCCCTCCATGGCTCATGCCAACGGGGACTTAGAAGCCGCACGGTGATGCGTGTCTTGGCTCACTCAGCTTCGCTCGGGGATCGCATACAGCACAGTCTCAAAGGAGTTATAAAGATGTTGGCGCACATAGAACTTATAGGGAAGATCGGACAGAGTTTGTCTGAGAAACAATGTGAGATCGACAAAATCTCGAGGTCGATGATAAAGCGAAACGGCCACGATAGGCTGCGCCCGTTGCAACATGGCTTGCATGCCCAGGATCGCTTCACGATCATGCCCTTCCACATCAATCTTTACAAGATCAAACTGAACAGCGGGCATCATATTGTCCAAAGGATTAACTGTTACAGTATAAACATTCTCGGATTCAGTCTGGCCTTGTGCGTGTAAGCTAGATGCTTCTCCACTTGCTTCCAAGACGATACAGCTATATTCACTGCCGGCTCCAAGCGGTAATGCAATTGGCTGTAACTGAGGATATTTGGTCGTGAGCTTCTGAGTCGTTGTAATTAGGTGGCTGAAGTTGATCGGATCTGGTTCGAACAAGATTGCCATTCCTACGGAGGCTTTGGCGCAAAGATGCTCGAGGGTATCGCCATTAAACGCACCTACATCTAAATAGTTTATGGGTCGATCCTTAGGCAGAGCCTGCAGGGTTAGATCATTGAAGTATTGCTCTTCATCCGACTTGAAGGCTGAAAACTCCAAATCGGCCCCGCAGCGGAAAGCAATAACCCTGTCTATGATCGTGCGACTTTCATCATCTGACAGTAGTTTCATCACTTCTTGGTAGCCCGGATCGAGTTGCCAGCTTTGCAAATCCCTTGGCTTGGCATCCATCCAATACGACCAGCCGAGTTGCTGATGCAATTCAGGATAATAGTTCCAGGGCCAGATTATGTCATGAAAGCCATTGTCATTCAGAATTGTAGAGAGACCATGGTAGGCATCACCTCGATTGAAGACACCGCAAGCAATCGGACCTACGCTTCGGAGACCTGACGGTAGTGATGAAAAGCTATAGCAGGGTAGGTCATCAATACAAGCAGAGGCGGGTGTCCTGCTCGATACAAACGCATGAATCTTGTGCCCTTCCGCTTGAAAGGCTTTGGCGAGCTTGCGAGCATAGGAGCCCGCCCCAAAAATCAACAAGTCAGTGGGAATCATCAATTCACTCCAGCAGCTTCGTGTGTTGGAGCTGCCGCCGAGAGTACATAATCTCGGATCACTTCAATTTCACGATTGATCATTGACTCTGTGAGTCCAGGGAAGGTCCCGAGGAACAGCGTGTGATTCATGATTTCATCCGAGCCTTCCATGGCGCCGCATATACGCAGGGCACTGGGGCGATCAAGACGCAACTGCACGAAGGCAGGCTGACGAAGCAGGTTACCTCCGAAAAGCATGCGGTTACCAATCTGGTGGTTGTCTAGCTCTCGAGCCAGATCGGTCCTGCTGAAGGGTGCATCAGCTTTGACCGCAATCTTGAAGCCAAACCACGAGCAGTCGACGCGACAACCGCTGGCGTCCCAAGTAAATCCGGATTGGGGATCCCAGCCGGTTGCATGGGTCGGCAGAGCAAACTCGAGCACATCATCGTGGGACGCCAGTCCACGACGTAGCGCCTCCCAATTACACTTGCGTGCTTCAATGAATTCCGGCAGCCGCTTTAGTTGAACACGGCCAATAGCAGCTTGGGGATCGAGCGGCTTGAGGTTGAACCCGAGATGACTATATGTATATTTATGATCGTACCCGTATGGAAGCTCGCCGAGCTGCCAGCCAAACCGCTTATTGCAAGTATTGTCAATGCCACTTGGGCACCAGCAATCTCGACCCCAATCGCGGAAGCTTTCGGCAATCACCTTCAGCTTTTGGTCTCGCACGATGTTGACAGCGCCTCCTTCACCCATCGTGAGGTGGTGAGGCGGGTAGAAACTCTGAGTGCTCAGGTCGCCCCAGGTGCCAGTCCAGCGCACAACACGATCGGGCCCCTCATCCAAGCCAGGGCTGTTCTCGCTGAATCCGAGGCTTTCCGCCATTGGCCGCGGCATGGAATAACTGCAGCCCAAAGCATCGCAGTTGTCCTCCACGAGCCAGAGGTTGTGACGCTGGCAGAAGGCCAAGGTGGTGGCCAGATCAAATGGGTTGCCGAGGGCGTGGGCCATCATCACGGCCTTCGTCTTGCCCGGGTTGTAGGCCGCTTCCAGTTGTTCACAGCGCGCGTTGCCAGTGATCGGATCGGCGTCGATGAAGACCGGCACTGCCCCAACCTGGACGATCGGCGCCACGGTGGTGGGGAAACCGGCCGCCACGGTGATCACCTCATCACCAGGGTTGAGTCTCCGGTCGCCAGACAACTTGGGCGAGGTGAGGGCTGAGATTGCCACCAAGTTGGCCGAGGAGCCTGAGTTGACAACCAAGCTGTGGCGAACACCCATGAAGTCGGCGAGTTCCCGTTCGAAGGCGCTCCCTTCCTTGCCGAGGGTCAACCAAAAATCGAGCGTGGCGGCGACGGCGGCCTCAACTTCATCTTCGGTGAAGACTCTGCCCGCGTAGGGGATGGGTGTGCCCTCCTGCCAGGGCCGACGATCGGGATCGCTGGCGGGGCGAAAGGGAGCGTGAACCTGCCGGGAGTATTCGCGGGTCAGGCGCAGAATCTCCTGGCGGAGGGTTTCGGGGGACGTCGTCATGAGTTTGATCAGATTCCCGCGAAGGGCAGGAGCCACGCCTCATCGTGCTTTAGGGGGCTGGAAAAGCTCATGCCGGCGATTGGACTTTCCAAATGTCTTAAGACCATTAAACGCGACGTGAAGGTCATTCCGGCAGTGCCGTGGACCAGTTGATTTCGCGCCCCGATGGCGATGCCAAGAGCCAGCGCAGCTGAACCCGATTGACCAAGCAAAACTGGCAAGGCTTGATCAAAAACGAGTACAGCTCGACGAGCTTGCCCGTGGCTGGGCTGGGCTGGTGCCGGTGATTACAGGTGCAAACTCACCCCAGTGGCATGGCGTCGCGCGGTTCAGAGCCCATCGGCGAGGATGAGCAGTACAACATTCTCGAGCGGCCAACTTGAGCCAGGATTAGCACTCCAGCACTCAGTCGAGCTAGTGCATCGGCAGGTTGAAAAGATCTTTTCGATAAAAAGGTGTCATCGTGAGTGGCATCTTTCGCTTCGAGCGCCTGTCTCTATAAGTAAACTTCTGTTGGGGAAATGTCAGTAACCATTGTTGAGGATCGGTGGAGACCAATGTCCAAGATCAGCGATGACCCTCGGCCAGATAGGCCGCGAGATCATCACGGCAGCACTGCATCGGACTCGCCTGACCCTTCTGGACCCGCCGGTACCACGACACCGTGCGCTCAACCGTGGTTGCAAACGGCCAGCGCGGAGCCCAGCCCAGTTGATGGTGGGCCTTGTCGATCACCAGATTCAGCAGGCTTGCCTCATGGGGGCTGGACGGATCGCTGCGGTCATCCCACTGGCCAGGCCAGTAACGTAAGGCCTCCTCCACCAGCTCACGCACGCAGCGGTTGGCCTCCAGCTGCGGCCCGAAGTTGAAAGCGCTGGCTAGCGGCTGCTCAGCACCCGAGGCGCCACTGTGTAGCCGCTCTGCCAACAGAAGGTAACCGCCTATGGGTTCCAGAACATGCTGCCATGGGCGCGTGGCGTTGGGGTTACGCACACCGATTGATGCGCCTCGGCCCAAAGCCCGCATTGCATCCGGCACGATCCGATCAGCAGCCCAGTCGCCGCCACCGATGACATTGCCGGCCCGGGCACTGGCAACCCGCAGATGCGGGGTTTGATGGGCTCCTGGGCCGCAGAAGCTGGCACGCCAGGAGGCGATGGCCAACTCTGCCGCCGCCTTGCTGCTGCTGTAGGGGTCGTGGCCGCCCAGCGGATCATTCTCGCGGTAGCCGTAGAGCCATTCGTTGTTGCGATAGACCTTGTCGGTGGTGATCAACACCGCCGTGCAGGGCTGCTCCAGGCCCCGCAGGGCCTCCAGCAAATGGATCGTCCCCATCACGTTGGTGTCCCACGTGGCCACTGGTTCGGCATAACTGAGCCGCACCAGCGGCTGGGCCGCCAGGTGCAGTACCAGTTCCGGTTGCGTGGCGGCTACCGCCTGCTTCAGCAGAACAGGATCGCGGATATCACCCGGACGGTGATCGAGCTGGTGGGCCAGTTGAAGTTGGTCGAACAGGTTGGGGCTTTGATCCGGCTCCAAGGCGACGCCGGTGACCTGAGCGCCAAGTTCCAGTAACCACAGGGCGAGCCAACTCCCTTTGAAGCCGGTATGGCCGGTGACCAGCACCTTTTTCCCCTGCCAGAAGCTGGGGTCGGGATTGCAGTGAACAGCAGTCGATGGTGTCATCGGATCAATCCCATAGCTTCCAGGGGGCTCGACCGCTCTGCCATAACTCCTCCAGCAAGTTCTTGTCACGCAGAGTGTCCATCGGCTGCCAGAAGCCGCTGTGGTGATAAGCGGAAAGCTGTCCAGTTTCCGCAAGAGTCTGCAGGGGTTTCTGCTCCCACGTGCAATGATCACCATCCACCAGGTTGATCACCTCGGGATCCAGCACAAAGAAGCCTCCATTGATCCAGCTGCCGTCACCTTGGGGTTTCTCTTCGAAGGCCAGCACACGGCCTCGCTCAAAAGCCAGGGAGCCGAACCGTCCCGGCGGCTGCACCGCGGTGAGTGTGGCCTGGCGCCCTTCGGCATGGTGATAAGCGATCAGGGCAGTGATGTCGACATCCGCAACACCATCGCCGTAGGTGAAACAGAATGGCTCCGCGTCCAAGTAATCGCGCACACGCGCCAGGCGCCCGCCCGTGAGGGTGCTCTCGCCGGTATCCACCAAGGTAATCTTCCAGGGTTCCGCCTTACGGCTATGGACCTGCATTGAGTTGTCGCTCATATCGAATGTCACATCACTCGTATGCAAAAAATAATTGGCAAAGTACTCTTTGATAACGTATCCTTTGTAGCCGCAGCAGATGATGAAATCAGTGATGCCGTGGTGACTGTAGATCTTCAGAATATGCCAAAGAATCGGCTTGCCGCCCACTTCCACCATGGGCTTCGGTCGATGGCCTGTTTCCTCGGAAATCCGGGTGCCGAGGCCCCCCGCCAGGATCACCGCTTTCATGCTGCAGACCAAAGTGTCTTGAAGTGTATTCACCAGACCCGCCATCTCCCGCGCTGGTGTTCGGCTGTGCGGCCGGCAGTGGTTGCGAACGTAAACTGGTGCATTCCCGCAGCTTTAAGCTGTCGGCGCAAGGACCGCACAACAAGACAACTGCTGCTCAGCCGTGGATCCGGGTCAGCGGACACCCGCCATCGGGCAAAGCGCAGCTTGTGGATGCCGGCCGAGCCGCCTGGTCGAGTTGGATCCAGCCCCTGGACGAGGGCCAACGCCAACTCTCCGAAGCGCTGTCATGGTGCTCGTTGAGCGCGCGAACAACTGCCCTCAACCCACAGCTGCCTGCTGCTGTTGGGCCAGAACCTCTTCCAAGCCTTCCAGGTCTTTGTCGGTGATCTTCGTCTGCATCGGGCAATGCTTGGGACCACACATTGAACAGAATTCGGCTTGTTTGTAGATATCGGCAGGCAGGGTTTCATCGTGGTACTCACGAGCTCGCTCAGGATCCAGCGAGAGTTCAAACTGTTTATTCCAATCAAAGCTGTAACGGGCGCGGCTGAGGTCATCGTCGCGGTCGCGGGCTCCCGGGCGATGGCGAGCGATATCAGCGGCATGGGCGGCGATCTTGTAGGCGATCAGGCCATTGCGCACATCTTCGGGATTCGGAAGACCAAGGTGTTCCTTGGGAGTGACATAACAGAGCATCGCTGTGCCGTACCAACCGGCCATGGCGGCACCGATGGCGCTGGTGATGTGGTCGTAACCGGGGGCGATATCGGTGACCAATGGACCCAGGACATAAAATGGAGCTTCAGCGCATTCCTCCATCTGCTTGCGCACGTTGAACTCAATCTGATCCATCGGCACATGTCCGGGGCCCTCCACCATCACCTGCACGTCGTGCGCCCAGGCGCGGCGGGTGAGTTCGCCGAGGGTCTTGAGTTCCGCCAACTGAGCCGCATCCGAGGCGTCGTGCAGGCAGCCGGGCCGTAGGGAATCCCCTAAGGAGAAGCTGCAGTCGTAGCGCTTGAAGATCGCGCAGATGTCGTCGAAGCGAGTGTAAAGAGGATTCTGCTTGTGGTGGTGCAGCATCCATTGGGCAAGGATGCCGCCGCCGCGGCTGACGATTCCGGTGAGGCGACCCTTCACCTTGGGCAAGTGTTCAATCAGCAACCCAGCATGAATTGTTTGGTAGTCGACACCCTGCTGGCAATGCTTCTCGATGATGTGGAGGAAATCATCCTCAGACAGTTTCTCGATTGAGCCATGTACACTTTCGAGGGCCTGATACACAGGCACGGTGCCAATCGGCACAGGGGAGGCCTCAATGATGGCCGTGCGCACCTCATCAAGATTGACCCCGCCTGTAGAGAGATCCATCACCGTATCGGCGCCATACTTCACAGCCAGCTCAAGCTTTTTGAGCTCCTCGCTGACATCGCTGGCATTGGGGGAGGCACCGATGTTGGCATTCACCTTGCAGGCGCTGGCAATGCCGATCGCCATCGGCTCAAGATTTGGGTGATTGATATTCGCTGGGATGATCATCCTCCCCCGAGCGACCTCTTCGCGAATCAGCGTCTCCGGCAGGTTCTCGCGCTTGGCCACATGGGCCATTTCCTCGGTGATCAGGCCCTGCCGGGCGTAGTGCAGCTGGCTGACATTCGCGGAACCGCGACGCTTCTCAATCCAGGCTCTGCGCATGACGGGGTCGGCGGAAGGACAGGCGGCGCAGGGGACGGATTGGGGGACACTGGCTCAGAGAGCAGCGGACCCTGCCGATGGATGGGCCCGGTGGCCTGGACTGGAGTTCGACCGCACTTCCCTTCGCCGGAATGACCCGGATCAGGTTCCGAGGGTGTGATCTCAGCCCAGCGCACGCGGTTGAAAGCAACCATCGTCCGGGCACCCCTAGCGACACATCAATCTAGCAGTTGTGAACCAAGCTGCCTGTTCAGGGCTGCTGCGATCCGGGTTGCTGGCTCTGCAGACCATTCAGAGCGGCCGCCACCACGCGGTGATCGGCATCGTCCTGAAGGGCCCGCAGCTGCTGCCGAGCGGCGAGAGCTGTTGCCGCCTCGCCTCCTTCGCGGACCAACCGCCCGAAGATCTCCGCGGCACCGATCCGCACCGTGCCGTCGTCGTCCACCCCAGCCCGCTGAGCCAACTCCAGCAGCCATTCCGGCGGGATGTCGGGGGCTTCCGCCAAGGCCGAGAGGATGCTGCAGCGCACCAGCCAGCCCCGATCGCGGTTGAAGGCCTCGATCAGCAGCGGCCAGGCCCGCGTCACGCCGTAGGAGGCCAGGGCATTGGCCGCTTCCGCCCGCACGTTGGCGTCGTCGTCGTGCTGAAGGGCCCGCACCAAGGCATGCCAACCGGCCTCGTTGCGTTTGACCCCCAAGCCCGCACAGGCGAGCGAACGCACCATGAAGGGGCGCTGTTCCAGCCCCAGCAGCAGCAGCGGCACCGCCTCCTCCTCAGCCACCTCGCGCAGACTGGCCAGGGCAGGCATGGCCTGGGAGGGATCTCCTGAAGCGATCGCCGCGCGCCGATCTTGTGCAGGTGCCGGAGCTGGGTCCATGGGTCGATGCATCCAATCCATGCTGGCGCAGACCCGCTTGGCCGAGGCGTGCGGGATGCCGCCTGCTCCGCCGCCCCAGATCAGCCCCGCCGCATCAACTCTTAAGCCGGACGGCTGGGCGGTAGCTGATTGATGGGCTGGCTGTTCAACCTTGGCTCGCCGCGGCGCCAGCGGGGCGCTGTTCCTGGCGCAACTCCTGAAGCAGCTGGCGCCGCCGCCGCCGCCGACTCAGCCAGCTGTGGACCATGAGTCCCGTGCCGATCAGCAGGGCCGGCAGAGCCTGCAGTCCCCGCCGCCCCTGGAGCAGCAGCATCACCAAGGCGAGCAGGATCAGCAGCGGTCCCGAGAGGGCCAGCAGAATGGCTCGCTGCCGCGAGGCCAGGGTGACGACGGGGGTGGTGCTGACAGCCGCGGGTGGCAGCTCGGACAGCGGGCTCATGCCAAGCCCCCCAACCAACGCAGCAGGCTGAGGCTGAGGACGCGCACCCCCACCTCCAGACAGCCTTCGTCGGGAGCAAAACTGTTGCTGTGCAGCGGGGTGCAGCCAGCCTCTCCGGCCACCCCCAGCCGAAACATGGTGCCGCGCAGGCCGTGTTGCAGGGTGGCGAAGTCTTCAGCGCCCAGCGAGGGCTGCTCCAGCCAGAGCAGCTGGGAGCGGCCGAGCAGCTCAGCCGCGGCTTCGGCCACCAGCTCGGTGAGTTCAGGATCGTTGTGCACGGGCGGAGCGATGCAGCGATAGTGCACGCGCGCCTCACCACCATGGCCGCGGCAGAGGGCCTGCACCGTTTCCTCGATCCAGCCCGGCAGCCGCGTGTGCAGCTCCAGGTCAAGGCAGCGCACGGTGCCGAGCAGGCGCACGTGGTCGGCGATCACGTTGAAGGCTTTTCCCCCTTCGATGCGTCCGAAGCTCACCACCACCGGATGCAGGGGATCGAGCCGTCGGCTGATCGCCTCCTGGAGGCCGCTCACCACTCGGGCGGCGATCCAGATGGCATCGGTGCTCTGGTGCGGCCTGGCGCCATGGCCGCTCTCGCCGAGCACCTCGATCTCCAGCTCGCCCGCGGCGGCCGTGAGGCTGCCGCAGCGCAGGCCGATGCTGCCCACAGGCAAGCTGGGGAACACGTGAATCCCGAACAGGGCCTCGACGCCGTCCATGGCCCCATCGGCCCGCATCCAGGCCGCGCCCTCGGCGGTTTCCTCGGCCGGCTGGAACAGCAGCCGCACCCTGCCCCGCAAGCGCTCGGCCAGCGGCCCCAACAGAGCAGCGGTCCCCAAGCCCACGACCGTATGGATGTCATGGCCACAGGCATGCATCAGCCCCTGTTCACAGGAGGAGTAGTCGAGACCGGTGCGCTCCTCGATCGGCAGCGCGTCCATATCCACGCGGGCGGCCACCAACGGACCACGGTCGGGGCCGAGCTCGGCCACCACGCCCGTCCGCCCCACCCCTTCCCGCACCCGCCAGCCCCAGCGCCGCAGCTCTCCAGCCACCAGGGCGGCGGTGCGCTGCTCCTGGCCGCTCAGTTCCGGATGGCGATGGATGTGACGGCGCAGCTGAATCAGCTCGGGAAGGTGCTCCTGCAGCAGCTCCTCCAGGCCAGCGGCGCACCAGTCGGCCGGCAGGGTGGGAGCGGAACGGAGCGGCGGTGGTGCTGGCATCAACCGGAGCAAGAAATTCTGAGAGAACCTGACTGGAGGCGGAAGATCCGCAGCGAGCCGTCAATCCTCTTCGCCATTGTTCCTTGCCCTGACCGGGAGTGTGGGCCAAAGGGACATCCACGACATCCGCGGGCCCCGCCGCAGCTCAGCCGACTGGCAGGGCAAGCGACGCCAGGGAGCTGGGGCGGAGTCACCCCTGCAACAGTCGGGCCCAACTTCATCGGCAAAGATCGACAATTCGCCGCGTCTCCCACGCCAGCAGAGACATTCAGAATGAGGATGGACCGCCGACCTTCCGTGATCACTCGAGGCTGTCCTGCTGGGCCCTCGCCGGTGGCGAATGGCAGCGCACCACGGCCGCAACGTCCAAGGCGAGCCTGGTCACATCGTGCCGTATCTCTTCTTTGTTCGCTGCTCCTGGCCCTGGACAGCTTCTGCCTGATGAGCGGGCTGGCCGCTGATGCAATCCTTGCCCAGGGGTCGAGGGTCAGCCCGGCCGGCTCTCAGCAACTCCTCGATCAGCTGCATTCGCTCAAAGCGGAGGTTCTGGTTCCCGAGGAAGCCAATGCGCTGAGGCTGCGCAAGGTGCCTGGAGACTCCCCCGCCGCCACCATCTCTCGCTTCATGGTGCTGACGGAGCAGGCCGAGAGCACCATCCGGCAAGCCATCCACCGGGGCATGGCGGAGCCGGGCCTGATGTTCTCCCCAGAGGTGTATCAGCAGGCGGACGGCGCCGTCAGCGAGCTGGAACAGGCCACCCATGCCCTCGATCTCAGCCAGGTGCCGGTGGTCTTGCGACCGATGACCGGCGTGGGCATGATGCTGATGCTGCGTAGTCTGCTGAAATACGACCTCAGTCAGACAAGCGATCAGCCCATTCCGGATGCGTCGGATGTGAGGCGCCAGGGGTTGACGAACTGGACCATCCCGGACACCCCCATCACTCTGACGGCGCTGAAGAGCAACCCAACCGAGGCGCGCCAGGCCTGCGGGCGTTGCAGCCCTGGTGATTTCCTATTCAGCGCGGACACCCTGGCCGAAGTGCCTGACGACTTTGCCCAGATCTTCAGTGGCAACCCCAAACTGCAGCGGCAATTCGGAGCTGATCTCTACACCTACTGGGCCCTAACCCCCGGCGGCGCGATTCCGCCGAAGTTATTTCTCATCCAGCCCCTGGCGCTGCGCCGCTTCCTGTTGATCACCTGGTGCGGCCAGTCGTTGCTGCAGTGGCTGTTTCTGATCCCGGGGACCCTGCTGGGGCTGGCCGCCATGGGCTGGTGGCTCTGGAAGTTACGACTCTGGAGCAAGCAAGGCGGTGAGCTGAAAGGTCGTCTGCAGCACGTGCTGGGGGTGTTGGCACTGCTGCCGCTGCTGCTGCTGGTGTGGGCCTGGCAGTGGTTCGCGATCGACTGGGTCAACCTTTACGGCTCTCGCCAGGTGGTCACCCTGGTGATCGTGCGCATCGCTGAGGGGGTGCTGCTGGCGCTCTTGGCTTATCAGACGGCTGAGGCCTGCGGCCAGCTGATCATCCAGAGTCGTCGCCCGGACCCCGCCGGGAAGCTGGTGCTGTATCGCCGCAAGGGAGCGGGGCAGATCATGACTGTGGCCCGTGTCACCGGCCTGCTGATCGCGGCGGTGGTGTTGATCCAAACCGGGCGAGACCTCGGACTCACCTCGCTGACGCTGCTGGGTCTGGCCTCGGTGCCGGCCCTGGCGGTCTCCTTGGGCACCCAAGAGCTGATCCGCGACATCGCCGATGGATTCAGCCTGTTGTTCGATGGCCAGCTTCAGATGGGGGACCGCTGCACGGTGGCGACCAGCAAGTCGGGGGTGATCAAGGGGCAGATCGCCTCCCTGGGCATGCGCTCCACCCGCATCCGCCAGGAGGATGGCGCGATGTTGTCGCTGCCCAACTCCCAGGTCGCCGGTTCTGTCGTCACCAACTTCCGCTTCCGGGATGCCGATCTTCTCCAGCTGTCCTTACCGATCGCCCCAGAGCTTCTGCGGCGGACCCAGCAGCTGCTGGAGGAGGCCCGCCAACTCGTGGCCGACTGCTCCGAACTGAGCAGCGGTAGCACGGAACTTGAGGCCACCGACACCGGCTGGAATCTGCTGCTTAGCGGCCGCTGGGACAACAGCCTCGCCAAGGACGACCTCAGCGCCGCCAAGCAGCGGCTCTACTTGCGGTTGATCCAGCTCACCCATCCCGACTCCTGAGCCCGTCCCGAAGCCTGAACAGCTCGCTGGGCCCCAGAACCCAGGCAGCGTGGGCACCGAATCGAAAGCTCTACACAGCCGAGCCCTGCGCAGGAGCGGGGGCCTGGGGGGCGAGGGCCAAGAACTGCTGCAGCGCTCTCACCGGCTCCGGGGGCCAGCGGCGAATCTCGAGGAGCCAGTCGGCCTGGCGGTAGCGCGGATCCAGGCCGGAGGCCGCCGCCCAATGGCTCTCGGCCTCGCCCCGGGCGCCTCGCTGCCAAAGCAGGGCTGTGAGGCCGGCGCGGGCATCCGCGAACAGGGGATGGCGGCGGATCAGGGAGCGCAGCTGCTGCTCCGCCGCCTCCAGGTCGCCCAGCTGAAAGGCTGCCAGGGCGGCGCTGGAGCGGGCCATGGCGAACCCGGGCCGAGCGTCGGCGGCAGCCGTGAAGCAGTCCCGTGCCGCCTGCCAGTCCCCCAGGGAACCGTTCACGTTGCCGAGGTTGTAGAGGGCTGAGGCCTCGCGCGGATCCCGCTCCAGGATCCACTGATAGTCGGCGGCGGCGGCTTGCCAGCGGCCCAGGGCCTCCTCGGCGGTGCCGCGGTTGAGATGGGGATCGGGCTGCTCCGGATCCAGGGTCATGGCCCGCCCTTGGTCGTCGATCGCCCCTTCGGGGTCGCCCAGGGCCAACCGAACATTGCCGCGATTGCTCCAGGCGGCGGCATCCTGCGGTCTGAGCTCGAGGACCTGATCCCAGAGGGGCAGCGCGGCGGCGAAACTGCCGGCGCGGCTGGCCGCCAGGGCCCGTTCGAACAGGGCGGCCTCGCCGGCAGGCGAAGCTTGGCTGGCTCGGTCACGAAACGCGGCTGAGTTGGAGCCGCGACCAGCTAAGCCCGCGGTCTGACCCGGAGTGGCGGTTTCGGCCCGCACGCCGGCGGGCAGGGCTAGCAGCAGCAACAAGCTGAGGAGAGGCAAGACCAGCCACGCCGACAGCCAACGAACCAGCGTTCCGTGCGGCAGGAGCCGGCCCCGGAGCGGCTGATGGGAGATCGGGGCGGCTCCGCCGAACGGGGCGCTCATGGCGAACCGTCCCGGGCCTGGTCGATGTGGGCGCTGCCCGCCGCGGTGATCACCCGACCGCGGGGGGTGCGTTGCAGAAAGCCGAGCTGCAGCAGGAACGGCTCGACCACCGTCTCCAAGGTGGTGGCATCCTCCCCAAGGCTGGCGGCGAGGGTTTCCAGTCCCACGGGACCGCCACCGTGGGCATCGAGCAACAAGCGCAGCAGGCGCCGGTCGCTGGCATCAAGGCCGCGGCTGTCGACCCGATGCAGGCTGAGGGCCTCGTGCACCAGGCCGGCATGGATGCGCTCCTCACCCCGCACGGAGGCGACGTCGCGCACACGCCGCAGCAGGCGGTTGGCGATCCGGGGCGTGCCGCGGCAGCGACGCGCCACCTCAAGGGCGGCCTGGGGATCCAGGGTGAGGCGCAGCAATCCGGCGGCCCGTTCCACGATCGCCCGCAGGTCGTCCAGGTCGTAGAACTCCAGCCGCTGGATCAGGCCGAAGCGATCCCGCAGCGGTGAGCTGAGCGAGCCGGCCCTGGTGGTTGCCCCCACCAGGGTGAACGGCGCCAAGGGCAGGCTGCGGGTGCGGGCGGTGGTGCCCTTGCCCACGGTCAGGTCGAGGCGGAAATCCTCCATGGCGGGGTCAAGAAGTTCCTCGGCCACCCGATTGAGGCGGTGGATCTCATCGATGAACAACACCTCGCGGGGCTGCAGGTTCACCAGCAGCCCCACGATGTCGCGCGGGCGCTCCAGGGCGGGTGCGCTGGTGATGCGGCAGCGCACCCCCAGCTCTTCGGCCAGCACAAGCGCCATGGTGGTTTTGCCCAGGCCGGGAGGACCGTGCAGGAGCACGTGGTCGAGGGCCTCACCGCGACCGCGGGTGGCCGCTACGGCGATCCCCAACACCTGCTTGAGCTCCCGCTGGCCGATGTAGTCCTCCAGTCGGCGGGGGCGCAGGCTGTCTTCGCGGCTGCCGGCGTCGGCGTCTGGCTCGGGATCACCAGCATCAAGGTCGGGCTCCGCCGTGGCCTTCAGCAGCCTTGAGCGCGCCTGGGGAGCCCCGGCTTCCTGTTCCGGCTGTTCGGCACCGCGCCGCGATCGAAGCGGCGGGGAGTTGGCCGGGCCGGAGGAGATGATCGCCATGCAGCGAGGGTACCGGGGTCTCCCTAGGGTCGGGGGTGAAGGGGGCGAACGGAGACCGCGCCATGGCCAAGGGTGGAAAACAACCGGCGGGCAAGGGAGCGGCCAAGGCGCGGGCCAGCGCCAATCGCCGACTGGCGGAGAATCGCTTCGCGCGCCATCAGTACGAGATTCTGGAAACCCTGGAGTGCGGCATCGAGCTGCTGGGTACCGAGGTGAAGTCGATCCGGGCCGGTCAGGCGAACCTTCGCGATGGTTTCTGCCTGATCCGCAATGGCGAACTGCAGCTGCACAACATGCATGTGTCACCGCATAGCCATGCGGGCCGCTTTTTCAACCACGACCCGCTGCGGGTGCGGCGGCTGCTGGCGCACGGCCGCGAGATCGACCGGCTGCGGGGGGCGCTGGAGCAAAAAGGACTCACCCTGATCCCTCTTGATTTGCATCTCAAGGGCTCCTGGATCAAGGTGACCCTGGGCCTGGGCAAGGGCCGCAAACTGCATGACAAGCGCCAGGAGGAGCGCCGCCGCCAGGACGCCAAAGACACGCGGGCGGCTTTGGCGCGGCTTTAAGCCTGAGGGACCTGAGGGCTGATGCTTGCGAACGAAAGCCGCGGGCCCACCTGAACGAGGCGAAATGCTGAGCTCAGGCGCGGCCCTGGTCGCGAATCGGTTGGAGTTAGGTGATCGTGGTTAAGGAAGGGCCGGTGAGGAACATCTCGGCCACCGCATTCCCCACCCGCAGGCCCACATCGAAGGAATCTTCACAGGCCTCGCGTATGTGCACACCGCCATAGACGCGGCTGATCGCGTCTTCAAAACCGGCGTTATAGAAGCTGCTGCGGATGACGGTGCTGCCATCCGCCTTGGTCTCGATGGTGCTGCTGAAACTGCGCACCTTCCCAGGCAAATCCTGGGAGGTGGTGGAGAAGGTCACGCCATCGCCGAAGAAGTTGGTCATCACGCCGGCGAAGGCTCCCCCCATCACCGAATGGCCCGACATGTAATCCGGGAAGGGTGGCGACTCCACACCATTAATCGAGGAGAGCAGGGTACGCCAGTCCGTATCCCGCACCGTGGCATCCGTTCCGTCAGTGTCGGAGAAGGTTCCCGTGATCACATCCCAGGGCCGCGGCTGCACTTCTGTGTATTTATCTTTCCAGGCGCAGATGACCGAATCTGCCATCGACATGCTCAGGCTAGCCAGCAGCTGGGCATTGGTGGCCTGATCCGTGCCCTGGTTTTGCGCCACCTCCATGGCGATGTCAAGCAGATGACCATAGGGACGAAACGTGTCCGGCCGATCGTAGGCCCAGAACAAAGCGATGTCAGTCTGATCCGCTGTGCGCTGCAGGCTGGTTGTGGTTGTGTTCGACAAGCCACCGAAAAGACGCACCTCGGTGAGCTGTTCGGCATAAAGATCGAGATCCACATCTGGCCGTGCCTGCAAACCATCGCTCTTGAACTTGGGGTTGTTGGGGTCGTTGATCATCCAGGGGGTCACCGATCCCCAGTTCGCTCCCAACGCCACGTCCTGCATTGGTCCCGAGGTGGCCGGCATCCAGGTGTAACCCGCCAGGGCAGTGGGGGGCGGGGTGTAGGGGGTGTTGTTGGCGGATCCATCGTTCGCTCGCAAGGCGCGAATCTGGTCTGCAATCGCAGCTCCCACTGCCAGGCTCGCATCAATTCTGGCTTGGGTCAGCCCCGCCGCCTTGAGGTCTTGGCAGGAGTTGTTGAGCTGCTCCTGGATGATCGTGGCTTCGCCAGGTAGCTCCAACAAGAGGATGCGTTGGGCCGCCCCAACGAGAGCGGCATTTCTATCTATGTCGGTGAGTGCTGTAGGCAGGGTGATTGTGCCGTTGGGATTATAGGCTTTTACGCTGGAATCGAATGCTGCCACAGTGTTGAGCATGGCGGTGGTCAACATCGCCGCGAGACGAGAGCCAGCCGTGGGACCAACGCCGGGCTTGCCATTGCTTCCTGCCGATTTAACCGCATTGAGAGCACAGCTGGTCCACACCAGAATTGGATCAGTGCTTCTAATAACGGTGAGAACTGAGGAAGTATTGTTATCTAAGCAAACCCCCTCTTCGACGCCGTAATCAGCGTCGAGCTTAGCGATCATGTAATACGAGGCTTGAGCGATTGCCGCGGATTGGGTGCTGTAGGTGACGGGAGCCGTTGTATTGGTCATGCTGCGGGGCAGCTGCAACGTAATCCGTGTGGGTGTAAGGCTGAAATCTTGGCTGTCGAGCTTGCCGTCCGTTGAGGCAAACAGCGTGAGGTAAACTCGATCAACTCTGGCCGAGATGTTCCTGAGTCTTAGATAATAGCCATCCATCCCTGTCACCAAGCGGGTGTTGAGCGACGCGGTGATCTGGACAGAGCCGCCCGTACCGTCGACAAGGTTGGCGGGATTGAGAACCTTGAGGTTAATCAGGTAGTCGTACATGAGCTGGAAAGCGGTGGAAAGTGGCAGGGGTGGGTAAAGATACTTTTTATAGCAAACAAGATGCTGAAAGAGTTGTTGCGGATAGCGTCGCCGTAGTCAATCAAATGCCGAGGTCAGCGAATCCGCAAATGGATCCGAGCAGGCGCTCTTTGTCGATGCAGGCCTGAGCTGCTCAGGCCAAGGTTCTCGATCGTGTGGGCCTGGTGGGATCTGAGCTGGTCAGGCTTGGGACCGGTGCATAGTGTTTTTCATTAACTGATGCACTCTGCACCAAACGACTGCATTTGTCCAGCTATTCGCATGCACATCGGCTGTAGGTTGCTTGTGAGATGTGTGATTTGTCACATCCCAGGATTTGGCCCAGGCGCTGACTGGCTCGCCGACCTCCCACCTGTCTGGAGGGTCGGTTTCGGCTTGCTGATGCTTTTCAGCCGCAGGCTCCCATGGCTGAGAGGATCTGCCCTGGTCTTTTGCTTTAGTCGCAATTCATTGCATCAGGATTGGCTCGCCCACCGGCAAGAATCCGCCAAGAAGAGGATGGCTCTTGCAATCTTTCCGCAGATTTCGGCCATGGCAAAGCGCATGGCTGGGAGACATCCGTGGTCGCAACTTGACCCAACCTTTCGCCAGCGGAGCTCAACACAGCGGTGTCGGGTTGGCGCCGGTGCAGCAGCAATCCCCGTCGCCGTCTGAGGTGCTGCGCCATGGGCCTCGAAAAGAGTCGTAAAGATCACTCCTCCATTCGGCTGGTGATGCTTGCCAGGTATCAAGAGTCTGTGCTGCAGGCTTTCCAGGCCATCACGTCAGCCGTGGGGGGATCAACACCCCAGTGCGTTCCAGCAGCCACTCATGTCCAGCGCATCCGGGCCATGCGATGGCTTCGGGGTAGCCGAAGGAGCGGCGTCCGCCCGTTCAGCGGCCAGTCGTCGGGTCGGGTGACTGGACGAGGCGTCGCGCCAGGTTCGTTTGCGCCCCTCGCCGAAGTTCATGCCGTTGCCGGTTGAGCAGGCCTGGCTCCTGGCGGCTGGTGTTCTCCAGCTCGTTCCCGAAGCGCTCTCGGTGGCCACCGGCCTGCTCGCGTGCCGCTCGGGTTGCTGGCGATCATGCGACGCTGCCTGTTCCAACGCCGCTCCGCAGCGGCTCTGCCGGGCCTCAGCGGCGGGGGCCCAGATCCGCACCGTTCTCAAGGTGTTCCTGGTGCCAGAACTCGAAGCCGAGCAGCGGCTTGGGGCCGAACGCAAGCAGGAGGGGGACAGCCAGGCGCTGCCCGGCCGACGGCCCCTGACCTCCAGCGTCCCCAGCGCCCTACCGCTCAGGTGCTCTCCGCCAGCTGGCGAGCCCAACCCAGCACCTCGGCCACCCGCTCCGGCGTGGGAGCCTCGCAGTACAGGCGCAGCAGCGGCTCGGTGCCTGAAAAGCGCAGCATCAGCCAGTGGCTCGGGCCAAGCCGCAACTTCACGCCATCGGTGCGAATCACCTCCCGCACCGGTTCGCCAGCCACCGCGGCAGGGGGCGCCTCCCGCAGCTGGGCTTCCAAACGCCGCCGGGCCGCCATGTCCACCAGACGCAGGTCGAGCCGGTCGTAGGCGGCGGCGCCACCGCAGCGCGTCTGCAGCCCATCAAGCCTCTGACCCAGCGGCACGCCCCCCTCCACCAGCGCTTCGATCAACAACAGCGCCGCAAACGGCGCATCGCGCTCAGGGAGATGCATCCCAAAGCCCACCCCGCCCGATTCCTCGCCGCCCACCAGCACCTCGCCGGCCAGCATCTCGGCGGCGATGTACTTGAACCCCACCGGTTTCTCCAGCACGGTGCGCCCCAGCCCCTCGGCCACCAGCGCCATCAGATCAGAACCGCTGACGGTTTTGATCACGCTGCCGGGCAGCTGGCGCGCCCGGGCCAGGTGATCGATGAACAGGGGCATCAGCAGCTGGGTGCTGCAGAAGCGGCCCCGCTCATCCACCGCGGCGATGCGATCGCCATCGCCATCGAACACGATCCCCATGGCTGGCTGCCCGGCCGCGGTGGAGGTGCGCACCGCGCCGATCAGCTCGTCAAGGTAAGCGGCCAACGGTTCGGGGGGATGGCCGCCGAACAGGGGGTCGCGGTTGGCGCGGATTTCACGGATCAAGCCGGCGTTCGCGGCGGCCTCCCCGAGCAGCGCCGGCAGCACCCCAGCCGCCGAGCCATGCATCGGATCGACGATCACCCGCAGGCCGAGACGATCGAGCCCCGCCGCCAACGCCGCCACATCCACCTTGGCCCGCAGGCCGGCCACGTAGGCGCCGAGGGCATCGAACCGGCGGGTCTCGGCCGGGATCGGCACGGTGATGCCCCCGGCGGCCAGGCGCCGCTCCACCCGCTGGGTGAAGTCGCCCTCCACCGAGCCGCCGAAGGGACCCTTGATCTTCAGCCCCAGCCATTCGGGTGGATTGTGGCTGGCGGTCACCACCAGGGCGCCGAGCGCACCCCGCTCCACCACGGCCCAACTGGAGGCCGGCGTGGGAGTGGCCGAAGCGGCCAGCACTGGCTCCAGCCCGGCGCCGCGCACGGCCGCCGCGATCGCCTCCGCCAGCTCCGGTGCCAGGAAGCGGCGGGCGTAGCCCAGCACCACCTCCCTGCTGTCCAGGCTTTCGGGGGCGCTGCTGGCCAGTTCACGGGCTGCGGCCGCCGCCACCGGCAGCAGCCGCTCCACCGTGATGTCCACGCCGAGGATGCCGCGCCAGCCATCGGTACCGAACACGATCGGGGCGGCCTCCAAGGGCAGTGGGGCGGACTCCATGGCGGCGGCGAACGGCGCAACGACAGCCCCTCCGTAGCAGCGGGGCGCCAACATCTGGGCCGACCTGGTGCCGGACCTTGGGCAGGCCACCAGCTCTCACTAGCGTGGCGGGATGGTTGATACCGACCCGGGTCCCCTGACCGACCGGCTGCTGCGCAGTTGGCTGCGCTGCCGGCGGCGCGCCTGGCTGGATCGTCACGGCCCCTGGCGGCAGCGCCTCTGGTCGGCCCACCGCGGGCTGGCGTTGGAGGAGCAAATGCGTTGTTTCGTCGCCCTGGTGCCGCGGCGTCCGGGTCGTGGCGAAACGGCGGCGGCCCATGGGGCAGAGGCGATCGTGGGGCTGCGGTTGCGCGGGCGGAACGACGCCGGGCGGCGCCTGGAGGCCCAGCCGAACCTGCTGCAACGGGTGGACGGCAGCAGCGCCTGGGGAGGCCATGCCTACCGGCCGGTGCTGGCCCGCCAGGGTCGCAACACCACCCGCGAGCATCGCCTGCTGCTGGCCCTTTGGGGCCGTTTGCTGGCCCAGCGCCAACGGGAAGCCGTGCCCCACGGCCTGGTGCTGGCCATGGGGGAGCGGGGCCTGGAGCAGGAGCGGTTGGCCTTGGGGCCAAGCCTCCAGGCCCAGTTGGATGGCGCCCTGGAGAAGCTGGCCCAGGAGTTGGCGGTCCCCAGCCCACCGCCGCTGCTGAACGACCGCCGCAAATGCGCGCTTTGCGGCTGGCGCGGCTTGTGCGATGCCGAAGCCCAGGCCGAAGGCCACCTCAGCGAGGTGAGCGGCATTGGCGGCAAACGCCGCGATCTGCTGATCGATCTGGGCATCACCAGCCTCCAGGAGCTGGCCCGCAGCGAACCCGACAGCCTGGCGGAGCGGCTTGCCTTGCATGGCGAGCAGCATCGCGATGTGGCGCCCCAGCTGGTGGCCCAGGCCCGAGTTCAGGCCGCCGGCCTACCGCGGCGGCTGACGACGAGTCCCGCCCTGCCAGAACTGGAGCAAGCCAGCGGCGCCTTGATCTACGACATCGAATCGGACCCCGATGCCCGGGATGATTTCCTGCATGGGATGTTGCGCCTGGCCCACGCCGGCCCCGACCCCTGGCCGCAGCCCCGGGATCGCGACTATCAGCCGCTATTGGCCTTGCGGGAACACGGCGAGGCCCGGCTGTGGCAGCGGCTGAGGAGCTTGCTCGCCAGGTATCCCGATTGGCCCGTGTTGCATTACGGCGAGACCGAATCCCTGGGGCTGTTGCGCCTGGCGGAGCGGCAGGGGGCCAGCGGCGCTGAACGGGCGGCGTTGCGGAGCCGACTGATCGATGTGCATCAACGCCTGCGGCGCCACTGGCTGCTGCCGGTGAACAGCTACGGGCTCAAGACGGTGGCGGCCTGGCTGGACTTCCACTGGAAGCAGCCAGGCGTGGACGGTGCCCGCTGTCTGCTTTGGTGGCGGCAATGGCGCCAGGAGCGCCAGCGCCGTGACCGCCGTGCGGTCAGCGCCCTGCGCCTGGCGCGGATCTTTGACTACAACCGGGACGACTGCCGCGCCACCTGGGCCGTGGCCCAGTGGCTGCTGGAGCAGGACCGTTTGATTCTGGAGGGATCGGCCTCTGCGCCGGGAGCTCTTTGAACGCTGGAGCTGTGCCGGTCCACCCCTGTGGGCTGACCATCGCCCAGGTTGGCTCTGGGAGGTCAGGCCCCACGGCCCGATCTCGGCGGCCTGAGCCTGAGAAGCGACCCGGTCTGCTGGTGCGTTCCATCTTGGGGCGACCGCAGGGACGCAACGGTGACCGCAGCCGTCGAACGCAGGCGTCGAACGCAGAAGCTGAGCGCAGGATGCTCCACGGTGGGATTCCCTTGGTTGACCGCCCCGCTCTCCTAGGCTCGCGCCGCGCTGTGAACGCTTGATGAAGCTGTTGGTCGTCGGCGGAACCGGAACCCTTGGCCGCCAGATCGCGCGTCGCGCCCTCGATGCCGGCCACAGCGTGCGCTGCATGGTTCGCGCGCCGCGCAAGGCGGCGTTCCTGCAGGAATGGGGTTGCGAACTCACCCGCGGCGACCTGCTCGAACCCGAGAGTCTGGCTTATGCCCTGGAGGAGCAGGAGGCGGTGATCGATGCCGCCACCGCTCGCGCCGGCGACCGCCACAGCGCCTGGGAGATCGACTGGCAGGGCAAGCAGAACCTGTTTGCCGCCTGTGGCCGGGCCGAGGTGCGCCGTTTGGTGTTTCTCTCGGTTCTGAACGCCGAGCGGTATCCGAATGTGCCGCTGATGGAGATCAAGCACTGCACCGAAGCCTGGCTGCAGGCTTCCGATCTCGAGTGGACCATCCTGCGCTGCGCCGGCTTCATGCAGGGGCTGATCAGTCAGTTCGCCATTCCCGTGTTGGAAAGTCAGACGGTGTGGGTGAGCGGCTCCCCCACCCCGATCGCTTACATGAACACCCAGGATGTGGCTCGCTTCGCCGTGGCCGCCCTCGATCATCCGGCCACCAGCAAGGCGTCCTATCCCGTGGTCGGGCCCCGGGCCTGGACCACCAGCGAGGTCACCCAGCTCTGCGAGCGTTACTCCGGCCGTGAGGCCCGCGTGGTGCGCATTCCTCCGGCGCTGATCGGCTTGATGCAAGGTTTCGCCGACTTCTTCGAATCGGGCCGCAACGCGGCCGAACGCCTCGCCTTCGCTGAGGTGATTAGTGCCGGAGCCGCCTTCGACGCGCCGATGCAGGACAGCTACGCCGCCTTCGGCCTGGATCCCGAACAGACCACCAAGCTGGAGGACTACTTCAAGGAGTACTACGACACGATTCTCAAGCGTCTACGGGAGATGGAGGCCGATCTCGACAAAGACGCCAAGAAAAAATTGCCGTTCTGAGCTGCCGATCGCGCTCTCCGGCCAGTCGCCGTTGTGCCCCACCTGCTGGCAGCCAAGGCTCGCACAGGCTCCTGTCCAGCCAGTCCGGCGCCTGCCTCGAAGCCCCAGCTCAGCCGCCTCGCCTCCGTAGCCCTTGCAGCTCTGGAGACGGGCAACGGCAGCACACCTGAGGTGACTGTTCGCAGTTGAGGGGACGCTCATCCGCCGCAAGCATCGCCTCGCCCAGGGTTGGTGTTGGTATTGATTCAGCTGTACTATTTCAGCTGCTGTCCATTCACCCCGCTTTCGATGGCGATCGCCCAGATCAAAAATCTGCAACGCCGCCTGGCCAACCTGGAGGAGGAGGCCAGCGCGGAGCTCACCAGGGTCTGCGGCCATGGGCTGTGGCAAACCTTGGGGTTCGACGCGCTCGACAGCCTGGAGGATCCCGAAAGGCGTGCCAGGGCCAACTACTACTACGGGCAACTGCAAACGGTGCGTGAGCTCCAAGAGGCCTTGACGTAAGCGCTGCCGAACGCAACGGCAGCCGTCGCCAGCGCCCCTGCAGCGAGGCCCGCCATGGGGCCCCAACGGGCTGGACCCGAGTCGGACCCCGTGGCGTCTTGAACCCTGCGAGATCGCCGTTCCGGGAGCATCGGCAGAGGACGCCCAGGCCGACCTGAAGCAAGCCGATCCGAGCCCTCACCGTCAGCAACGCTGTCCGCCCTCAGCCGGCCGCGCCCAGCGGGCCCGACCGGTCCGTGGCCTGTCGGCGGCCAGGCGGTCAGGGGTGAGTTCGCGAGCGCCAGCCCGAAACGGTCTGCGCACCAGGGCCTCCAGGCGGTCCGCCTCGGCCTCGGTCACCGAACGCCACTGGCCAGGAGCCAGCCCCCGCAGATCAAGAGGCGGGCCGCCATCCATGAGATCAATGGCAACACGCAGGAGGCGCAATGTCGGCAGCCCCACCGCGGCCGTCATGCGGCGCACCTGGCGGTTGCGCCCCTCGCGCAACTCCAGCTCGAGCCAGCTGGTGGGGATGGAGAGCCGCCGGCGGATCGGCGGATCCCGCTCGGGCCAGCCCGGATCAGTAATCCGGCGCACCCGGGCCGGCAGGGTGCGACGTCCCTGCACCAGCAACCCCGCCCGCAGCGGCTCCAACTGACCGGTTTCCACCAGGCCTTCCACCTGCACCTGATAGCGACGCCAGTGACCCCGTCGCGGGTCCAGCAGCCGCTGTTGCAGCACGCCGTGATCGCTCAGCAACAACAATCCCTCGCTGTCCGCGTCCAGCCGACCCACCGGGTAGACCCCAGGGCAATTCACGAACGCGGCCAGGCTTGCCCATGGGCTGCCAGGCTCGTTCGTGAACTGGCTCAGCACCCCGTAGGGCTTGTGCAGCAGCAAGGTGGTCAGGAGACGAGGGCGAAGGATCCGGGCAGGGGCTGGTGCGGGCCGCTTTCGGCCCGCGATGCCGACGACTAGTGTGGAGTGCCGTTCAGGAACAACCACTACGACCGCATGATCGAAACGTCCGGGGTCATCGAGAAAGAACAGGGAAATGGCTTTTACCTGGTGACCCTGGAGCAGCCTGCGGGTCACCAGTGCCTCTGCCGCGCCGCCGGCAAACTCACCAAGTTCCGTATCAAGCTGCTGGCTGGCGACAAGGTGCTCGTGGAGATCAGCCCCTACGACCTCACCCGCGGTCGCATCACCTATCGCGAGCGCAATGTCGGCACAGGCTCGCCCCGTCCGGCCGGCAACCGTCCCGGCGGACCACGGCGACGCTGAACGATCGGCTGGGCCGGTGGAAGCGAATCCTGAGCCGAGCCCGTTGCTCAGCCGGTCCCAAGCGTTTTGATCAGGCTGGAACGGCCAGCAGGTTGTCGATTGCTTGGCGGAACTCGCT
>JBKDOR010000028.1:0-3470 GCA_046342775.1 Synechococcaceae cyanobacterium | reverse complement strand
CAAGTTTGACTTTGGCATCACCGAGAGATACGCGGATTCGATTAAATTGCTATGCTCAAGATTCCATTGGGATAAGAGCCCTATTACGCATACAACACGTGCGAAATTAAGACCAAAGACCGAAGATATTTCAAAGGACATTCTCGACACACTGAAAGAATTAAATGTGGCTGATTGGGACTTGTATCATTACGCATTAACGCTATTTTCTGAGCGATGTCGTCAGGCTGGTATAGAGCTAACGTGTGGCTAAACCCGGCCCCGGTGCCGCGCTACGTGCTCATTGGTAGCCCGTTGTACCGTCATGGCGCGGCACGGGTCCGGTTAGTACTGGCGTTAGCCAAAGCTTCGGCATTTGCCGACGCCAGAACGAGTGTCTACAATGCGATCACGCATGTTTGAGGGCCGGGGATGGTTCGGGCCAAACTTGTCAAAATCGGGAACTCTCGCGGCATCCGGCTCGCGAAGCCATTGCTTGAGGTTGCGGGACTTGCTGATGAGATTGAAATCGAGGCATCCCCTGGGCTACTGACGATCTGACCCTCCACACATCCAAGAGCCGGCTGGGCAGAAGCGGCTGCAGCATCCGCCCCAGATGGTCTTCTCAAAGAAATGACCAGCACTCCCTTTGACGACGAAGAGTGGCCATGGTGACAGATGAAGCCGTCTTGCGGGGTGAGATCTATGTTGTTACCCTTAATCCCACGCGTGGATCGGAGATTGGGAAAACGAGGCCATGCGTTGTTGTTTCACCGGATGAGTTGAATGCCCATCTCCGCACGTTTATGGTCGCACCGCTAACAACAGGTGGGCATCCATTCCCTTTTCGCGTACGCTGCCACTTTGAAGATAAGGATGGGAACGTGGTTGTTGATCAGCTCAGGGCCGTCGATAGAGATCGGTTGATTAAGTGCTTGGATGTGTTTCCGATGACGCGCTTGCGGAAGTGCTCAGCGTTTTGCGGGCGATGTTCGCTGTGTAGTGGCCTGGCTAATAACCAGATGCAGAAAACTGTGGGCGTCGGAGTATGACTACGTCGAGGTTGCTGCTCGCTTACGATCAGGAGGTTGAGGCGTTGCCAAGCATGCGCACAGTTCCAACACATTCACAGTTCGGTTTTCGCGAAGGTATGTGGTTCGTCTTCAAAGACGAATCACATGCACTAGCTCTCTGGCTCTCAGCGCTTACGGGAAAAGAAGAGCTTTATGTGGACGGCGAACTGAGATCATCAAGCCGGGCTATCAACTTGTCGTCAACTCATGCGGTCGAAGTGGGTTCATATAAATACACCATCTCTCTCGTAACTCGGAATTTGAGAAAAGGAAAACTTGAGTGCACGTTAAGGCGAGACGGGGCCTTTGTTCATGGCTTTTCTACTCAATGGATACGTAAGAAATCCACTTGGGCGCGTATGGCAATCGCTGCGATTGCTGTTGCCGTAACTCTTTCCATTTTTCAAGCGGGGCATATACCCTGGTACATCTTTGCGCCGCTCCTTTTTCTGGTGGTGGCTGTGGGCGCCCTGCCAACTAGAGGCGAAGGCTTCGTCTTCCATGAGATTCCCCCACCCAAGGGCAGCGATGCTTAGCCCTTCCAGCGAAAGGACTTCACCCGTTAAGCCCATCGCTGCCTCTCATGCCAAACCGCGATCTATCCTGAATAGAACCTTCAAGACTTCATGCCAAACAGCAAAAGAGGCTGGCTTGACGGCAAATACTTCCTCGAAGGTCAAGACTCCCTGGCTGACTCTTGGCGCTCAAATGTATGTGGAAGCTAGAGATAATCAGCATTCAGAGTTCATCAAAGTTGGGAAGAGACCTGCGCGGTTTTTCCTGAAAGTTAGAGCAGAGTCACTTCCTCAAGATGTCGTCCAGAGGTTAGGTAAAAAGTAGTCAGGTAACCAGCAAAAGCCTGCTGGATATCACGAGCGGAATCTCCATCCAGTCCTGACATATTCTGTGTATTCAAATCCTTCGTTTAATCGAGGGCGCTCAATCTTTTCGAAGACCACTTATCATGAAAGGTCGCTCAAATCTGGGTGCAGCGAGTGGGTGCACCCGGACATGGTCGGTTTTTACCTGCCATTGGATGACTGGAGGCCCGATGTGATCGAATTGAATCGACTATCGGACAATAACTCTCTATGCTTATTCTCGTTTGAAATCAAGAAAAGCATCATTAAGGCAGGCTATTCAGAATCGTTTTTACAAGCACTTTCAAATTCATCTTGGGCTCATGAGGGGTGTCTTGTCGCAGCCGACATCAAGCAAGATGATAAGCTGATGTCTCAACTTGGAGGATTGATGTCTTGTTTATTCAGGTTTTGAGAAGATGATCCAAGATGTGAGATTCGACTTTGAGTCGAACAGGATCCCTCGTTCCGAGTTTGATGAGATGCTCAAGGATCTCCCTAAGTACATTCATGAGAAGCTGAAGATTGAACAAGTCGCTTGAACATTTGCTGATGCTCCGCTCCGTACCAGGCATGAGGGCGCGGCCGACCATCATGTGACCATGACGCGACGCAATAAACCGCTTCAGCTGCTCGGCGTGGCGATCATGCTCGCCGGAGCATTTGTCGCACTCCAGCCGCGCGTCGCGGAATTGCTGACGGCCAGCTTCTGCCTCGATCAGGGAGGCAGCTACGACGATGGGCGCGGACAGTGCGACCACAAGAAGAACCATCCCTTCATCCCTTGGGACAAGCGTTCCCACCACGATCGCTCCGTCCCCATGGGTGGAGCTCTTGTCGTCGGCGGATTCCTTGTCGTGTTCGTCGGGCAATGGCAGCGTCGGCGTCAGCAGGAGTGACGGTCGAACCGTCGATCAAGCACCCCCGCTCGAACGTCCCCCCAACCCCTTAAACGGACGGCGCGCCACCAGCGCCGCGATCCCCAACTGCTCTCGCCACTCCGCCAGCAGCCGCTGCCAGCCCTCCTCCCAGCGCTGGGTCAGCAGGTCGGCCCCCAGCAGCATGGCGCTGCCGGGCCAGCGCAGCTGCATCACGTTGATGGCGCTCAGGGCCGCCTCACCGGCCGGGCTCGGCGGGCAGCCGGGGTGGTGGAGCTGCGGGTGAGCAGGTCAACACCGTGGGGCAGGTCGCTGGGGTTGTCCACCAGCTCCGCCAGGTCGGCGGCCAGGTGCAGCAGCTGGCGGCGCCAGTACGCGTGCATCGTGAGGCGGCTCTTGCCGCCACTCTGCAAGGGTGAGCTCCAGCCGCCATTCGTCCTTGACGCCGACCCCGACGGAACCGGACCCCTTCGCCTCGATCCTGATCGTGGCGGCCCTGCCAGAGGAACTCGACCATCCCGGCGTGCTGCACACGGGCGTCGGCAAGCTCAACGCCGCTTATGCGCTCACGCGCGAGCTGCAGCGGCGGCGGCCGAAGCTGGTGGTGAACTACGGCACCGCAGGCGGTCTCCACCCCTCCCTGGCGGGCCTGGTGGAGATCCGCCGTGTGCTGCAGGTGG
>JBKDOR010000027.1:0-3682 GCA_046342775.1 Synechococcaceae cyanobacterium | reverse complement strand
CAGCTGGCCACAGTAAAGGCCAGATTCACCAGCCAAATCTGGTAAAACTCAGCGGTGCGGCCGCTGAACCGCACCGCCGTGGACGGCAGGGTTTCCCAGCCATCGTCAGCGCCTCCATCCGCGCGAGAGCCCTCGGCTGCGTCGGGGGCCTCTCCCTCTGAACTCGGCCCCATGACGCAGCGCTCTTTTGGTGGCAATGAGGTTAGCGCTGGCGCCTCGGCGTGCGGCTTTTTGGGGCAGCGATCCCTCCCGCAGGCGAGCTGGCCGGCGTGGAGCTGGCCGGCGGGGATCTGTCACGCCGCAGGACACTCAGTGAGCGACTGTCTGCCGGCGCCAGACTCTGGCCGCCAGACTCCAGCCAGCGGCTCCACCCCATGCTTCCCGCCGACGGTCTGCTGCGGCTCAGCCCGGAGGGGCTCTACTGCCCGGCGGCGGAGGCCTGGATCGATCCCTGGAGGCCCGTGCCGCGGGCCCTGATCACCCACGCCCACGCCGACCATGCCCGCCCGGGCCGCGGCCGTTACTGGGCGATCGGCTGCAGCGAGGCGATTTTGCGCCAACGGCTCGGGGCGGGGATTGCGCTGGAGACGCTGGACTACGGCCAGGAGCTGCGGCTGGGGGATGCCCGCGTGTCGTTCCATGCGGCCGGCCATGTGCTCGGCTCGGCCCAGATCCGCCTGGAGGCGGGAGGCGAGAGCTGGCTGGTGAGCGGCGACTACAAGCGCGAGGCCGATCCAAGCTGCGAGCCGTTCGCGCCGGTCAGGGCCGATGTGTTGATCAGCGAGGCCACGTTTGGATTGCCGATCTACCGCTGGAGGCCGACCCGGGAGGTGGTGGAGGAGATCGCCGCCTGGTGGCGGGCGGCACCGGAGCGGCCGACGATTCTGTTCTGTTATGCCTTCGGCAAGGCGCAGCGGCTGCTGGCCGAGTTGGCGTTGTATGGCGTCGAGGACGAAATCCTGTTGCATGGCGCCGTGCAGGCGTTGATGCCGGCCTACCGGGCCCAAGCGGTGCCGCTGCCGCCCACCCGGCCCGTGTCGGAGCTGCCCCGCAGCCAGGATCTGGCCGGTCGGTTGGTGATCGCGCCGCCGTCGGCGCACCGCTCGGTGTGGATGAAGCGTTTCCGAGCGCCCCAGACCGCCTTCCTGAGCGGCTGGATGGCGGTGCGCGGCGCGCGGCGGCGGCGGGGCCATGAGCGGGGTTTCGTGCTCAGCGACCACGCCGATTGGCCGGGCTTGCTGCAAAGCGTGCGCGACAGCAGCGCCCGGCAGGTGTATCTCACCCATGGCCAGCAGGATGTGTTGGCCCGCTACCTGCGCGAGGTGGAGGGCCTGGCCGCCGAACCGCTGCGCGGCGAACTGGCCTCCCGGCCGGATCTGGAGGCCCAGCTGGAGGCGGATGCACTGGCGGACCTGCCCGCGGAGCCGGAACCGCCCGCGGAGGCGGAACCGCTCGCGGAGCCACTCGCCGATCCAGTGGCCGGTGCGGGGGCGGACCTGGGAGAGCAGCAGGACCTGAACCGTCCTCCTAAGGCGCGCGGCCGCCAGCCGCGGCGGCCCTCGTAAGGGCTCGCTGGTCGCCAGCCACCAACAGCCCCCTAACCGCCAACCAGCACCCGGCCCCCGCCAACCGCCAACCGGAAAGCCGATACTGCCGGCATGCACGCCTTCAGCGGCCTGTTCGAGCAGCTCGACCAAACCACCGGCACCACCGCCCGGGTGGAGGTGCTGCGCCGCTATTTCGAGGCCGTCGACGCCGCCGATGGGGCCTGGGCGTTGCAGTGCCTGCTGGGCAAGCAGCGGCGAAGGCTGATCAGCGGCCGGAGGCTGCGGCAGATCTGCCTGGATCATCTGGACCTGCCGGAGTGGCTGTTCGAGGCCTGCTACAGCCAGGTGGGGGATTCGGCCGAAACGATCGCGCTGCTGCTCGGAGGCGGCCCCGACCCCCAAAGCCCAACAAGGCCTGCAGAGCTGCCCCCACCCGAGACCAACCCGCCCGCGGAGCGGCCCACCAACGCCGACTGGCCCCTGCACCACTGGATGGAGCGGCTGCTGCCCGAGGCGGCGGCGTTGAGCGGCGCGGAGCAGGCCGAGGCGGTGCTGCGGCTGTGGAGGGGGTTGGAGGCGAGGCAGCTGCTGGTGTTGAACAAGCTGCTCACCGGAGGCTTCCGGGTGGGGGTGGGGCCGGGGTTGGTGGTGCGGGCCCTGGCCCAGGTGAGCGGCCTGGAGGAGGCGCAGGTGGCCCACCGGCTGATGGGAGAGTGGAAGGCCAGCGCCGAGGCGTTCCGGGCCCTGTTGGAGCCGGCCGAAGGAGAGGCCGTGCCCAGCCGGCCCTATCCGTTTTTTCTGGCCTCGCCGCTGGAGCCGGGCCAGCTGGTCGAATCCGCCGCCGAAGACTGGCTGGTGGAGTGGAAGTGGGATGGCATCCGCGGCCAGATGATCCGCCGCGCCGGCCAGAGCTTCCTGTGGAGCCGCGGCGAGGAGCTGATCCACGCCGCCTTCCCGGATCTGCTGGCCCTGGCGGACCTGCTGCCCGAGGGCACGGTGCTCGATGGGGAGCTGCTGGTCTGGCCGCCCCAGGCGGAGCGGCCGCAGCCGTTTCAGCAGTTGCAGCGGCGCCTCGGCCGCAAGGCGCCAGGCCGAATGCTGCTGCAGGACTGTCCGGCGGCGTTCGTGGCCTATGACCTGCTGGAACGGGGGGGCGAGGACCTGCGCCCCACGCCCTTGCGCCAACGCCGCGCCGCCCTGGAAACGCTGCACCAATGGCTGCAAATGGCGACACCAACCCCGGAGGCCGGGCGCCTGCGCCTGTCCAGCCTGTTGCCCCTCAATGCCTGGACGGAACTCGACAGCCTGCGGGAGCAGGCGCGGAAGGTGGGGGCGGAGGGCTTGATGCTCAAGGCCGCCAATGCGCCCTATCTGGCCGGCCGCCGCCGCGGCCCTTGGGGGAAGCACAAGCTCGAACCGCTGCGGCTCGATGCGGTGCTGCTCTATGCCCAGGCCGGCAGCGGCCGCCGCGCCAACCTGTTCACCGATTACACCTTCGGCCTGTGGGAGTCCCCGCCCAGGCCCGGGGGCCCGGCGGGCGGAGAGGCCGGCGCCGAGACCGGAGGCGAGACCGACGCCGAGACCGGAGCCGAGACCGGAACTGAGGCCAACGCTGAGGTCGGCGCTGAGGCGCCCGCACCTAAACTGGTGAGCTTTGCCAAGGCTTATTCGGGCCTGAATGATCAGGAGATCGCCGAGCTCGACCGCTGGATTCGGAGCCACACCAGCGAGCGCTTCGGGCCGGTGCGGGCGGTGCAGCCGTTGCTGGTGTTTGAGCTGGCGTTCGAGGGCATCCAACCCTCCAGCCGCCACAAATGCGGCATCGCCGTGCGTTTCCCCCGCATCGCCCGCTGGCGCCGCGACAAACCCGCCCACGAGGCCGATACCCTCGCCAGCGCCCGGGCCTTGATGGCCAGCCAGGCGGAGGTGGGGGAGGAGGGGTAGCAATTCAGCTCCACGGGCGGAGGGGTAACGAGTTAGCGCCACGGGTAGAGGGGGTGAAGACCTCCGCCCAGCGAGCGATTGGTGGGGTGAACCCAGTTGCGAGCGCTCGGGCGAACCCGGATAACCCGGCAGGCGGGTATCCAAGAGCCCGTATGCGGGAGATGGATACCGACGCCGGATCGAAGAACGCG
>JBKDOR010000026.1:0-4216 GCA_046342775.1 Synechococcaceae cyanobacterium | reverse complement strand
CTCCTAGCCGATGCATTGCCGTTCGCTCTCCCTGGGTATGTCATGGGTCAATCTAACGCTGTATGGACGGGTCCGGTATCCGCTCTGCGGTGGGTGCCGTTGTCGGCCTATGCAGCAGATGGAAAGCGGGCAACTTACTCCAAAGGGCATGCGTTGCAATGGGTCTGGGGAATTGTACGGTAGGTACGTGGGGATATTATACGGACCCGGTATCGCCGGCTAAGTTTTTCGACTTCTTTACAGGAAATCTGGCGGACTGGTGACATTCGATGATCTATGAATGAGGACGCGCGCATCATCATTGACCGCATGCAAACATGCTCAGAAATCATAGAGCACGCCTAATAGTGCTTTGAGCCGCTAGTGCGAGTGAACTTCAGATTGCCTCGCCTTTGCAGTCCGGCGATATGATTAGTCTGCCGATTATTGCATAATACATGCAGGAGAGCAAGGGTCTTGACGTAGTTGGATACATGTTTTAGCAAGAAGAATATAAAAAGCGGGGGAAAGTGCTATAACTTAGGCTTGAACCCCGATCCTTCCAACGCTCATCGTTACCTGGCCGAAACATCCCCTGGCGACGCCGAAACCCTTGTTCCGGGTCGGGTGAATGATGTTGTTGGACGGCAGGATCTCAGATCAGTGTGACACCTTCTGCGAGTCCAGGTGGTGCAATTTGATCGATTCGTTTCAGTAGGTCAGAAGTCAGTTGGATATCGGCGGCTTTTGCATTTTCATCGACCCGATCTGCGCGGCGGGTTCCTGGTATGGGAAAGATATCCTGTCCTTGATGAAGTAGCCATGCCAAGGCGAGTTGCGCGGGAGTCACGCCGAGTTCTTCTGCGAGCTTCAAAAGAGGTAAGAAGCGATGCCTATTCATGTGAAAATTCTCGCCAGCAAAGCGAGGATTGTTTTGACGGAAGTCGTCCTTGCTTAGGCTGCTAACTGTTCCGCTGAGGAAGCCACTTCCTAGGGGTGCCCAACAGACCAGGGCAATGCCAAGTTCGCGAAGTGTGGGAAGTAAATCCACTTCGGCCTCGCGACGCCAAAGGGAATACTCAAACTGCACAGCAGTAATCGGGTGAACTTTGTGCGCACGCCTCACCTGTTCGGCCGATACATTGCTCAAGCCGATGTAGCGAACTCTTCCGTCCTTGACCCCTTCTGCCATCGTTTGCACTGTTTCCTCAATAGGCGTAGATGGGTCAATGTAGTGTGCGTACCATAGGTCAATGACGTCGACGCCCAGACGATGCAGGCTCGCGTTGAGAGCCTTGCGCACGTAAAGCGACGTGCCATTGATCTTGAGCGAGAAACCCCAGCCCGTCGGTAAATCTGTTCCGGTCTCACGTTCGTCGAAGACGATTCCGAATTTTGTGGCCACGAAGGCATCTTCGCGTCTGTCCGCGATGGCACGCCCCACTAAAGATTCATTGTGGCCATTGCCATAAGCATCAGCAGTGTCAATCATTGTCATACCGGCATCAAGCGCTCGGCGGATGGCCTCAATTGCTTGCTCGTCATCAGATGCTCCGTAATATCCTTCAAGAACCATCGCGCCATAGCCCAAGTGACCTACACTCGCACCCGCGCGTCCAAATCTCTTTTTGTCAATCACGATTGTTCCTCCGACGATTGGGCCGCCCACCGAGGCTAGATGGTGGACACCGACAATTTTATCTGCGGGTGGATAAGCTTGCCACTCGCTAGCCATGGACCGGGGCCTGCTTCACATTCCGTAGCTGAATCTCCGATTTTCTTCTCTGTCGGCGTGGCTGGTGAGTAGAAGCACTTAGTATAATCCTGCGGCCCTGTAATGGCATTGGCAATGTTGCGTGGATGCAGTCCTGGAATAAACTCTATAACTGTGTAGGCATGCCTGACCCGAAGGTCTGAAGCAATGCGATCCGTCAAGGTCGTCATTTTGCCGTATAGCGGCTTTGTCCAAATCGATGTTAGGTGTTACTGCGCCGTGCCGCCTTGACTTTGCCAGCGCTGGAGACAGAAATGCTCCCTTTTGTGTTGCGCGTCATGGTCTTGATGTGCTCAACTCTGCGAAAGCGCAGTGCAGACCAAACATCGTCAATTGCGACTTGGCGAACCGGCTCGAAGCCTGCTGCGCCGAGAACCGACCAGTCAGAGTCGCGGTTGAACTCACACTTGTATGTCTTGGACGTGCCTTTCGGATATGCAATCCAAAGCACAGCATCTCCCTCGCACGCCTTGGCGAGCTCGGTAGAAGCTGCGTCGAGTTCGGCTTGCGTCACGGCGAAGGCGATTGCGAACGAGCTACGGCCGGCAACTGTGCGCTTGATGGCAACGCCCTCAAGTGCAGCCAGCTCCAGTTCGAACGATGGGGGCGCGTTGAGGACGTGTAGCACGTTTTGAGTGGTGAGATTCAGTGTCTTGAAGAGTGGGGTCATGAGAGTAGTGACGTGTGGCACCTGGCAATTGCAAACAGCGGCTCGAGATCGCGAGACAATTCACTCCGCCTTCTATTGCGAGTCCGCTGAATTGCGTTGTTCGGTTTTCTCCGCAGATCGCATCCGCCGCAGGAACTCGCGTCCGCAGGCGAGCTTGCCTGCCAGCTCGCTGTCAGGGTCAATTGCCCGCCAGAACGGCGTGAATGAGTCCGCACCCTCCTGCATGCGTAGATACGCTCGCTCAGCCACCACACGCAGCGCAATCCCGGTCGTGACAGGGCACGTGTGGTCGGCCCCGTGAGACGCTGCCAACGCCCGACGAAGGATTGCCGCCTCGATTACCGTACCGGACGGGATCTGAGCCACCGCTGCGTCGACAAGCGAAGGGGTGACGACCAGCATTCGGTCGCCTGCGGGGATGCCGGCGAAAGCCTTCTCGAGCACCTTTACCACGGGCTCGCGCTTGCAGTTGAATCGCGACTCCCAGTCGGTTCCAGACTTGCGGCCTCTTGGCTGCTTTTTCATGACGAGCACTCCTTCTGAATAGAAGTTTGAATAAGATCGTGCGCCGCTACGATCTTATTCAAAACTGGACAAGCCGGCTGCTCAGGAGCTCTGGAGGGGGCGGACCTATTGCAGATAAGTCCGGCCGTTATTGAGGCATCCTTCACAGTTGGCCTGGCTGGTGAGAAGAAATGCATGCCCCAATGCTCAACGGCTGCGTAAAAATAATATCGGAGGCACCGGGCTGTTGCCGGCTGTGGCGCATGCTGTATCTTTGTTCATAGAGGAGTGGTAAACTCTAAGCGGTGAGAGGCTTCCTTGTTGTTGAATCTGCCGCCAAGTGGCTTAGTTCAACTACATTTTCGTCGTTGCTCCAGCGTTGTTTCTGGGGAAGCCCCACTTCTTGTTCCACTCTCGCTCGGCAGGGTGGTCTTTGTCTTTACGGCGCCGCGATCCAGGCCAGTGCACACGGCCGTACCCATCGGCTAGGCCTTGGCTGCGCTGCCGCCTGACTCGCCGCCGCAGCTTGCGGACCAGAACCAAAAGCCCAGGAAGCGCCTGAGCCCCGGCCACGCATAAGCATTCAGCTCTGGCCTCTCAACCCCCCGGCCTGTAGTGACCCTCATCGTTCCTGGCCGAGGGGGTGGCAGCCGGCATCGGCTGGCACGAGCGCTGCACACCCCATTTGGCGTGTCCCTGAGCTTCGACGACTTTGCCCTGCTCGTGCTGCTGTGTGACTGCTTCCAGGGCCCAATCAACAACCCACCTCTTCATCACGACGCGCCCGAGGCTTACCAGGACTGGCCATGGCTGGGCTGGATCTCCTCCTCAAGATTCGGGCGGGTTCCAGCCGCATTCCTCCTGTTACCCCGGGCCAACAGCGCCAATCCCCCCAACGCTGTTCAACCCCGGACCAAACTGTTCTGCGTTGCTGAACTCAGCTCCGCAGCCCAACGCCTCAAAGCAGTTCCGCAACCCGGATCGCGGCAGCCCCCCCCGCCTCCTTCTCCCTCGTCCGATGCCCAGCCCCAGCGCTACCTCCCCAGCTCCACCGGTGCAGGTGATCGCCATGCATGGTTGGGGCGGCGACAGCCGTGGCTGGAGCCCCTGGCGCCAGGCCACGGCCTCCCTGGGCTGGAGCTGGGAGTGTGGCGATCGCGGCTACGGCCGGCTGGAGCCTCGCCAGCCCAGCTGGCGGCCCCAGGGACTCCGGTTGCTGATCGGCCATTCGATGGGGCCCCATCTGCTGCCTGCGCAGCTTTGGGCTGAGGCGGACCTGGTGGTGCTGC
>JBKDOR010000025.1:0-18407 GCA_046342775.1 Synechococcaceae cyanobacterium | reverse complement strand
CCACACAGCTGCGGGCCGCTTGGATGGCCTGATCAGAAAGGTGCACCGAGTCGGTGCGCATGTAGGTGATGAAGCCGCGCTCATAGAGGCCCTGGGCCGTGCGCATCGTCTCCCGGGCGGAGAGGCGCAGCTTGCGGTTCGCCTCCTGCTGCAGGGTGCTGGTGGTGAAAGGCGGCACCGGCTTGCGCACGGTGGGCTTCTCCTCGACGGCGGTCACCGACCAAGCGCCATCGGCGGCGGCCTGGCGCAGGGCGCGGGCCTCCTCCTCCTCCAGCAGATGCACGCGGCTGCCGGCCTTCAGGGCACCGGTGGCCTCATCAAAGTCGGCGCCACCGGCGATGCGTTCGCCGCGCAGGTGGGTGAGTTTGGCGTCGAAGCCGCCACCCGCCTGTTCGAGGCGGGCCTTGAGGTCCCAATAGCTGCCGCTGCGGAAGGCGCGGCGGGCCCGTTCGCGCTGCACCAGCAACCGCACCGCCACCGATTGCACGCGGCCGGCGGAGAGGCCCCAGGCCACCTTCTTCCACAGCAACGGGGAGAGGGTGTAGCCCACCAGGCGGTCCAAAATCCGGCGGGTCTCCTGGGCGTGGACCAGCTCCATATCGAGATCGCGGGGCGATGCCAGGGCGCGGCTGATCGCCTCCTGGGTGATCTCGTGGAACACCATGCGCTGCACCGGCACCTTGGGGGAGAGGAGCTTGAGCAGGTGCCAGCTGATGCTTTCGCCTTCGCGGTCCTCGTCCGTGGCCAGCAGCAGGCGATCGGCTCCCTTAAGGGCGTCCTTGAGCTCCTTGACCACCTTCTTCTTCTCCTTCGGCACCACGTAGAGGGGCTCGAAGTCGTTCTCGGTGTTGACGCCGAGGTTGGCCCACTTCTCTCCCTTGTGGGCGGCGGGGATCTCGCTGGCGCTGTTGGGCAGGTCGCGCACATGGCCCATGGAGGCCTCGACCCGGAAGGCCTTTGGCAGGAAGCCCCGGATGGTGCGGGCCTTGGTGGGGCTCTCGACGATGACCAGGGTGTGGGCCACGGGATGGCAGTGAACCGCTTCCTTCTTTATCGCATCAACGGGCAAGCCTGGCGCATTCGATCGGCAGGGCCCCCTGGAGGGCTGCCAGGCTGGGAGCTTGCTCAGCTGGTTATGGCGGGCTGCGCGGCTCTGGGCTCGCGGACCAGCCGGGCGGGCGGCACCGCACCGGGTTGGCGGGCCGGCCTGGCGCGATGGCTCGGCGAACCCATGCGGACGGCCCCGTTGGATGGCCACGGTTGACGGCCCCATTGGATGGCTACGTTGGATGACCGGATTGGACAGCCAGGTTGGACAGCCGAAGAGCTGGCAGCCAATGCTCGGCCATGGCGGCTACAGTCCCGCTCCAAGCATGATTGCCACAACGTGGTTGACGCTTCCCAGGCTGCCGGCGCCGCCATCGCCGCCGGACTCTCCACAAGCAGCCTGAATCTGCAGCTGAACGCTGGCGCCATCGCCCCTGAGTCGGCCGTGCTGCTTACTTTGGTGGCCTGCCTGATCGTCGACCTGTTCGGCGAGAAGGCCGCCAGCCGCTGGGTGCCACCGCTCTGCTACGGCGGCCTCGGGGCTGCCCTGGTGCTCCTAGCGCTGCAGTGGAACGGCTCCCTGGAGCCCTCCTTCCTGGGGGCGTTCCTGGCCGACAACCTGGCGATCGCCTTCCGCGCGGTGGTGGCCGCCTCCACCCTGATCTCGCTGCTGATGAGCTGGAGATATGTGGAACGCAGCGGCACACCGATGGGTGAATACGCGGCGATCCTGCTGGCGGCCACCCTGGGCGCCATGGTCTTGTGTGGCGCCACCGATCTGGTGAGCATCTTCATCTCTCTCGAAACTTTGTCAGTGGCGAGCTATCTGCTTGCCGGCTACATGAAGCGTGATGCCCGCAGTTCCGAAGCGGCGTTGAAGTATTTGTTGGTGGGTTCAGCGGCCGCTGCTGTTTATCTTTATGGTGCTTCGCTGCTCTATGGCGTCAGCGGCGGTGCCACGGGCCTTGAATCCATCGCTCTGGCGTTGCGCACCGCTGGCAGTCCCGTAGCGGCACTTTCCCTCGTTCTGATCCTGGCCACAGTGGCCTTCAAGATCGCCGCTGTCCCCTTCCATCAGTGGACCCCCGACGTCTATGAAGGCTCCCCGACACCCGTCGTGGCGTTTTTGTCCGTGGGCTCCAAGGCTGCTGGATTTGCCTTGGCGCTCCGTTTGTTGGTGGGCTGCTTCGACGGTTTCGACACCCAGTGGAAGATCCTCTTCACCGTGTTGGCGGTGCTCAGCATGGTGTTGGGCAATGTGGTTGCTTTGGCCCAAACCTCAATGAAGCGGATGCTGGCCTACAGCTCGATTGGTCAGGCAGGTTTCGTGATGATTGGCTTGGTGTGCGGCACCGAAGATGGGTATGCGGCCATGGTGTTGTACATGGCCGCCTACCTGTTCATGAACTTGGGCGCCTTTGCCTGTGTGATCCTGTTCTCTCTGCGTACCGGCAGCGACCGAATCTCAGACTATGCCGGTCTCTATCAGAAAGATCCACTGATCACCCTCTGTCTCAGCCTCTGCCTGTTGTCGTTGGGGGGCATTCCTCCGATGCTCGGTTTCTTCGGCAAGATCTATCTCTTCTTCGCTGGTTGGGCTGATCATCAGTACCTGCTCGTGGTGGTGGGCTTGATCACCTCCGTTGTCTCGATCTACTACTACATTTCGGTGATCAAGATGATGGTGGTGAAGGAATCACAAGAATCTTCGGATGTTGTGAAGGATTATCCGGCCATCACCTGGAGCCTGCCGGGGATGCAACCGCTCCGGGCTGCCCTGATCGGCTGCGTGGTGGTGACCTCCGTGGGGGGCATCCTCTCCAGTCCCCTATTCACCTGGGCCAGCGGTGCAGTAACCGGTACTCCGCTGCTGCAGCAGGCCATCGCCAACTCCGCCAATGCCGCGGCTGCTCTTGGCTGATCCCACCCGTCTTCATCAGTCCGCTTCGCCGATGCGCACCACTGCCTCGATCCCTTTGCCTTGATGCAATCGTCAACCAGCACCCCAGCCCCTCGGCCCACCGGGTTCAGCCTGGTGTCGGAACGGAAGGAGTTGCCCCTGGCGGAGTTGCGCCACGTCAGCAAGATCTACGGGGAGGGAGAATCGCGGGTGATGGCTCTTAATGATTTGTCACTGAGCATTCGATCAGGCGATTACCTGGCGGTGATGGGAGCTTCGGGCTCGGGGAAAAGTACGGCGATGAGCATCCTGGGCTGCTTGGATCGGCCCACCAGCGGCACCTACCTGCTGCACGGCTGCCCGGTGGAGCGGCTCAGCGACGATGAGCTGGCCGATTTACGCAACCAGGAGTTGGGGTTTGTCTTCCAGCAGTTCCATCTTCTGCCCCAGATGACCGCCCTGGAGAATGTGATCCTGCCGATGATTTATGCGGGCGTGCGACCGGAGGAGCGGCGCCAACGGGCCCAGGAGGCGCTGGAGCGGGTGGGGTTGGGGCACAGACTGCACAACCGGCCCAATCAGCTCTCGGGCGGCCAACAGCAGCGGGTCGCCATCGCTCGGGCGATCATCAACCAGCCTTCCCTGCTGCTGGCGGATGAACCAACCGGCGCCCTGGATTCCCACACCACTGAGGAAGTGTTGAGCCTGTTCAGCGAGCTGAACGCCCAGGGGATCACAATCCTGCTGGTGACTCACGAACACGATGTGGGCGCCCGGGCCCAGAGGGTTGTGCACTTCCGCGATGGTCGCCTGGCGGATTCACAGGACTGAGATCTCCGGCCCCACGCTCTTGGCTTCGACCCTCCCGATCGTTGAACAGTGGGTCAGTCAAACAGTCAGCCAGCAGGTTTGAAAACGTGCAAGCGACTGAGCACGCCAGAGTTGCCCCCGAGTTGGTCACCGCTGCCTCGTTTAGAGAGGTGGAATGGTTGTTGCGCCATCAATCAGGCTGTGGAGCGTTGATGCGTTTGGTTCTGGAGCGGGGATGACGGGGCTGCATCCCCTCCGGCTTCCTGCCGGGGCGCCACCCCGCAAGTGGCTGCCTCAGCCGCGGGTCTCCCGGGCTTGAGCTGGCCATGAGGGTGCTCTCGCGCCCTGTGGCGTTGAAAGCTGCGACCCTGCGGCGCCCTGGCGCAACGCAGCCCGCGGCGAATCCCCCTCGGCGCCGGGCCTCAACGCGCCAGGGTTCAAGTTGCCAGACCCACGGCCGTTGGCCGGGCGGCGCTCCAAGGCCTGCACCAACTGGCCCATCAGCAAGGCGACGGCATCGCCGCTGGCACCGCGGCCGCCAACGCCCATGCCGGGCAAGGCGATCAACGAGCGGGCGGGGTCCAGATCGCCGGGGTCGGTGGCCACCCAACCGCCGTCCTGGGGGAGGCGCAGCTCAAAGTGCAGGTGCGGGCCAGTGCTCATGCCGGTGCTGCCCACGCGGCCGATCACCTCGCCTTGGCGCACGCTGTCGCCTTCTTTCACGTAAAGCTCAGATAGATGCCCGTAGAGGGTGCGGCGCAGCGGCCGGTCGTGCTCGATCTCGATCGCCAGGCCATAGCCGCCGGCCAGGCCGCTGCTCACCACGCGGCCCGTCAGGGCCGCCACCACCGGCGTGCCCTCCGGCGCCGCCAGGTCGCGACCGCTGTGCATCAGCCAGCTGCCGAGCAGCGGATGCAGGCGCCAGCCGAAGCCGCTGGTGGTGACGGCCGAACCGATCAACGGATAGAGGAGCTGGGCATTGCCGTTGCCGCCGATCGGCGCCGGCCGCGGCGTCACCCTGAACACATCGGTGAGCCGGAAGCTGCCGCCTGAGCCGCTCAGCAAGGCCGAAACCGGCACGGAGATCGGCGGCAACGGCGCCGCGTCGATGCCCATTCGCTCTCCAGCCGCGGCGCTGAGCGGACCCGAGACACCGGCCTGGCCCGGCAGCTCCTGCATGGCGGCCATGCCTCTGCGGGAGCGGAACGCCACGCCGGTTTGGCATTCGACTGCCGACAGGGCGCCGGTGGGGCAGAGCTGCTGGCGAAGCGCCGGCGCCACCTCGATGCTGTCGCGGAAGCGCACCTCCCGAGGCGCGATCGTGCCGTCCTTCACCAGGGCGTCGATGGAACGGTCAAAGGTTCTGGCGGGGCGGGTTCCTTGGGCATCAGCGCCGGGCCGCAAGGGCGCCGGGCTGGCCAGCTCCACGGGGCTGGGTGCGCGAGCCGGGGTGGCCGCGGGGGCCGAGGCGGCTGGCACCGGCGGCACCGGAGGTGGCGGCGCCGGCAACGCTGATGGGGAGGCGGCCGGTGTGTCACTCCCTGCTGGCACCTCGGGGGCCGCCTGCTGAGCCAGCACCAGCGGCACCCCCAGCAGCGGGGTGACGAGCAGGGCCGCGAGGGCGAGCTGGGCGGACTTGGGCGGGAGGGCCATGGAGGGGACTGGTGATCAACTCAAGACCAGCGCTGATGATGTTACAAACGATGGCGCGATGGGCCTGTGCCGGCGGTGACGCCCTCAGAAACGGCGCTCCAAGAATTGTTCCTGGCTGCCGCGCGCCAACCGCAAGCGGCCATCGGCGGCCAGTCCCACGGGCTGCCAAAGCTGGCCCTCGATCTCCAGGGGTGGCCCGGGCCAGAGCAACGCCTCGGCGGCCTGCCGCACCACCTCGGCCTGATCGGCTTGGGCCGCCGCCCACTCCAGCCCCCGCAACACCCGCGCCGCCAACCGCGGCGGCCGCAGCCGCGCACCGCCAGGCCCCAGGCCGGGGAGGTCCGCGAGGGCGATTCCACCGGGTGGTACCGGGTTGCAGCCATTGAGGCCCACCCCCAACCGCGCCCAGCGCAGCCGCGCCCCACGACGACGCAGCCGTGGCAGCAAGCCCGCCAGCTTGCGAACCGGGCGCTCGGGCCGCAACAGCAGCAGGTCATTGGGCCATTTCAAAGCCACGCGGGCCTCGGCGCGGCCATCCAGCAGGGCCTGCAGCTCTCGGGCCAGCCCCACCGCCGCCGCCAAGCCCAGGGCAGCGGCCCGGTTCGGGTCCGCCGACCAGGGCAGGGCGGGGCTCAGCCACACCCCACCCACCGGCGAACTCCAGAGCCGCCCCCGCTGGCCGCGGCCGAAGCGCTGGCGGTCGGCGATCACCGCCAAGGGCAGCGGCGGATCGCCGTCACCGACCGGCAGCCGCCCCAGCCAGCGGTCCAGTTCCGTTTCGGTGCTGGCGCAAACCGCCAGCTGCCGCAGCCGCCAGGTCAATGGCGACGCCTCGGGAGCGGGCCCCAGCCGGGCCCGCTCCGCCAGCAACCGGCCGGCACCAAACCCCGGGCTCACAGGCCGCGCAGCCAGGCCGCGATCCGCGCCGCGCCCTCCTCCAGCCGCTCGATCGGCTGCACGAGCGCGAGCCGCTGCCAGCCCTCCCCCGCTGCGCCGAAGCCATTGCCGGGGGTGAGGCAGACGCCGGTGGCCTCCAGCAGGGCGGCGCAGAAACCCTCGGAATCGAAGCCACGGGCCCGGGCCTGGGGTGGGGTGGGCAGCCAGAGGTAGAGGGCCATCGAGGCGACGGGTACCGGCCAGCCCGCCCGCTCCAGGGCGGTGGCCAGGCGATCACGGCGCTGCCGGTAGACGGCGCGCAGTTGCTCGGGCCAGTGGGGGTGGTGCCGTAGGGCCTCGCAGGCGCCGGCCTGCAGCGCCAACGACTGGTTGAAATCCACCACCGCCTTGAGCTGCCGCAACGCCCCGATCAGCCAGGGGGCGCCGATGGCGAAACCCAGCCGATAGCCCCCGAGGCACCAGCCCTTGGAGAGCGAGAAAAACTCAATGCCGCAGGCGCGCCAATCGGGGTGGCGCAGCAAGGCCGGCGCCTCGCCCTCCAGGCTCAGGTCCACGTAGGGGTTGTCGTGGGCGAGCACGAAGCCGTGGCGCAGGGCCAGGGCCATCGCCTCCTCCAGCCATGCCTGCTCACCCGTGATGGCGGTGGGGTTGTGGGGAAAGCCGAGCACCATCAGCCGCGTTTCGGCCCAGCGAGCGGTGGGGATGGATTCAAAGTCCGGCCGCCAGCCAGCGCTGGCCTGCAGGCGCAGCGGTTCCAGGGTGGCGGAAGCCAGAAGCAGCCCACCGCGATGGGAGGGGTAGCCCGGATCCAGCAGCACCGCCCGATCGCCGGGTTCCAGCACGGCCAGGGGCAGGTGGGCTGTGCCCTCCTGGGATCCCACCAGCAGCATCACCTCGGTGTCGGGATCGACATCCACACCGAATCGCCCCTTCGCCCAGCAGGCGGCCGCCTCGCGAAACGGCCGGGTGCCAGCGTGCAGGCAATAGGAGGCGCTGGCCGGGTTCTGGAGCTGGGCGGCGATGGCGGCCAGCACCGGCTCGGGCGGTGGCAGATCGGTGGAGCCCAGCGAGAGGTCCAGCAGGGGTGGCCGTGCGGGGGTGGCCGACGCAAGGCGGAGGGCCTCATAGACGGCCTTGCGCTGATCATTGCGGGCAAAAACGCCGCTGCCGAGTCTGGAGACCCGCTCAGAGATGGGCATCCAGGAAGGCCTGCAGCTGGGCCTTGGGGAGGGCGCCTTCGTGGCGGGCGATCTCTTTGCCGTCGCGGAAAAGCAGCAGGGTGGGCAGGCCCTGCACGCCGCAGGAGTCGCGGCTGAGCGGATTGGGGTCCGCCTCCAGCTTCACCACCAGCAGCCGGCCGGCGTAGGTCTCGGCCGCCCACTGCATCAGCGGAGCCATCAGCCGACAGGGGCCGCACCAGGAAGCCCAGATATCCACCAACACGGTGGTGGTGGCGGCCCCGATCGTGGCATCGAAGTCGCGGTCGCTGAGATCCAGCACGGCGTGGCTGGCGGAGGCTTCAACAGAACTTGACACGGCGTTTTTCTTGACTGGTAATCCAGTCTAGGAAGGTCCTCTTTGGAGCCAGGGGATCACGATCAACTCCGGTGCCGCGGCTCAGAGCCTGTCGATCGACTGCTTGAGCTGCAGCAGCTCTGCATCCACCTCGGCCGCCTTGGCCGGCTCCAGCTTCGGCAGCGGCGCCCCCTCGGCCGGTAGGGCGATCGCCGGGGGGCGGCCTTCCATTCGTTGCTTCAGAGCCTCCAACTCGTCCTCCACTCCCGTGCCCTGCAGGGCGGCGAACTGACTCTCCAGGTCGGCGCCGGCCAGTTCGGCGGCAGCCTGGCTGCGGGCCTCCATCGCCAGCACCTTCTCCTCCATCTGGTCGAAAGCCGCCATGGAGTTGTTGGTGCCAAGGCTGCCGACGGCGTTCTGCAGCTGCTCCTGGGCCTGGGCCGCCTGGGCCCGGGCCTTGAGCATGTCCTTTTTCGTCTTGGCCTCAGCGATCTTGCCCTCGAGGGCCGTGAGGCTGCGCTTGAGGGTGTCGACCTGACCAGCCTGGGAGGACAGCTGGGTGTTGAGGGCTGTAGCGGTGTCGGTGTAGGTCTTGCGACGGGACAAGGCCTCCCGAGCCAGATCCTCCTCGCCTTTCTTGAGCGCCAGCTCGGCGCGCTCGTACCACACCTTGGCCTGGGATTCGGCCTGCTCGGCCTGGTTCTGCAGCCGTTTCTGGCCGGCGATCGCCGTGGCCACCGCCTGGCGCAGCTTCACCAGATCGGCCTGCATGTCGGTGACCGATTGGTCGAGGATCTTGGCCGGATCCTCCGCCTTGCTGACCAGATCGTTGAGGTTGGCGCGCAGCAGACGGCTGAGCCGATCGAAGAAGCCCATGAGGAATGTCGGGGCGATGCCCGACCCTAAACGGCTTCCGCCGAACCGTCAGTTCGGCGCGCTAGCGGATTGCCGCCCCCACAAGTTGGATGAAGACCAAACCACCCCAACCGCCAAACCACCCCGGCAGGGGCTGCGGGGAGGGATTCCAAGGAGAACGCGCCAGGGGAAGGAGCTTGGACGGGAGGGCGCTGCGTCACGTCCTTGGCCCAGCAGCACGCCCTTGGCCCGGCAGCACGCCCTTGGCCCAACAGCCATGGCACCACCTTGCGCGGCCCTCTAGCGGTGCCGCCCTGTCGTCAGGCTGTTGGGGCGATCCAACCGTTGGGGCGATCATGCCTCCCCCGCCGATCTCGACGGGGGAGGCCCAAGGCCGACGGCGAACAGGTTCCGCCTGAGGCGAGTCATCTGGTCAACGGCTGGGCCGGATCCCGATGCCAAGGCCAGCCCCGGACTCACGGACGGGCTTGCGCGGGATCTCAGGCTGGGTAGGGTCCAACCATGCCTGAACCGTCTTCTCGAATCAGCCCCGAGCCTGCTTCGTTGCCGGTTTCGATCGGGAAGCGGCAAGCCGAAGCCAGTGGCGCCGCCCAGGGCGCGCAGAGCGCTGCGGCGGGGCGGGGCGGAGGCCGCTCGCGCGGCGCTGGATCGGGCGGCCGCCGCGGTGCGATGGCCACCGACCAGCCCCCTTCCCGCCGGACCGCACCTCCCGGCTTCAGGATGCGGCGCTTCGGCAACCTGGCGGTGCTGCTGCCGCCCGTGGCGGCACCGGCGCAGTCGCTGGAAGGCTGCCTCGAAACACTGCGCCAGGAGTGGCAGCGGCAGGGGCACGAGGCCGCCCTCTGGCAAGCCTGGCCCGACCTCGCCGGCCCCCAGCTGGCGCCCCATTGCCGCCCGCTGCAACTCCACGCTGGCGTGCTCAGCGTCGGAGCGCCGCCGGGCCCCTGGTTGCAGGCCCTGCAGTACAACCGCCACCAGCTGCTGGGCGCCCTGCGGGCCGCCGGCTTTCGCATCCGCGAGATCCGCTTTCAGCAACACCATCCCGGTCCGGCGGCGGAGGCCAGCTGCGCCGATGCGGCCGCCACCTGGGCTTGCCACCCCAGCCGCATCGACGTCCATGGCCTGGCGGATTGCCCCCGCTGCCAGCGGCCGGCACCGGCCGGGGAGATGGCCCGCTGGGGCCACTGTGGCTTTTGCCGCCGCGCTGATCTGGCCGCTCAGGGACCGCCGCCAGCGGCGGAAGTCCCCCTGCCGGAGCCGGGCCCGGCCGGCGGCGGACTGCTCCCGGGGGACTGAGCGCCCTGGGCGGGAGCGGTGGTCCCTGGTTCGTCCAACGGTCCGCAAGCGGCCTCCAGCCAGGTGCGATAGGCCGGCAGCGGCAGGCTGGCCATCACGCGCGCCTCCGCCTCCCGGTTCCAGCCGCTGGGCCCGTAAAGCCGATCCAGATCGCGGCGATCCCGGGCGGTCAGGCCGCGATCCAGCACCTCCTTGGGCAGCAGCGGCCGGCCCCGCAGGCAGAGCGACTGCACGCCATGCCAGCCCTCATGCAGCAGGGTCTCCCGCCGATTGCCGCGGGGGCAGACGACGATCCGCCGCTGGGAGCGTTCGTAGAACCCGAACAGGTCCCGTTCCTGGCAGCGGGGCGCATCGAAGACCACCTTCAGGCCCCGCTGCGCGAACATCGCCACCAGGGCCGGCCAGTCGCCGGGGTCGGCGGCCCGGGCTGAGGGCGCCGCCATGGACCCCAGCCCCGACACGAGCGCAACGGCCCCCTGCAGCAGCCGGTGCTGAAGGCGATCTCCGGCGGCTCGCCGCGACATCACTGCTGCTGGCAGCCTTCTCAACGCAACTGGTCGCGCTCTCACAGCTGATGCCCCACAACAGCGGCTGAAGCGGCGGTCCCTGCGCTGGTGGCCCGTGCGCAGCTGGCCCGTGCGGTGGCGCCTGGCTGGAACTCCTCGGAGATGGGGGCGAAGGCGGCGTCAGCAGCGTGGGGCTCCACAGGGAACAACTCGCGCCACTGGCGTTCCTGGTCCCTGGCCTCGGCGGTGCCCTCCAGCGGGAAGCCCGGCAGGAAATCCTTGTCTGCGGTGGGCTGATAGGGCCCCTGCTTGAGCTCGAACATCACCGCGTCGGGGCTGAGGGCCACCAGGGCGTGGTAACAGCCTTCGGCCAGCTCAATGCCCTTCAGCGGGCCGGCACTATCGAGCCGCTCTCGGCCGATCAGCTGGCCGGCGTCATCGAACAGCAACAGGCCGATGGACCCCTGCAGCACCAGGAAGCACTCGAAACCGGCGCCGGGGATCTGCCGTTGATGGCGGTGAGGCCTGATGTAGGTGCCGGGCTGGAGCACGTTCAGAAAACGCTGCACCAGGTCGGGCTCGGCGTGGAGGTTGTGGTTGAGGCGCCGGCGCGGCGCGGCGCTGGCGGCGGCGGCCACCGCGTTGAAGAGGTCCTGATCCAGCCGCTGCAGGCGGGGGTGATCCACGGTCGCGCAACCAACGGGGGCCAGGTTAAAAAGATCCAACACCACGGAATGGATGGGCCGGCTCAGCCGTTGCCGGCCAGCTCAGCGCAGCAACGGTCGAAGGCCTGGGCTGGATCGGCGGCGGCGCTGATCGGCCGGCCGATCACCAGCCGGGTGGCGCCGGCCGCCAAGGCTTGAGCCGGAGTCATCACCCGCGCCTGATCGCCCAGGGGACTGCCGCTCGGGCGGATGCCCGGGGTGACCAGCTCGAACGACGCGGGCAGGCGGCGCCGCAGCGCCGCCACCTCCTGCGGGGAGCAGACCACCCCGCCCACACCCGCCTCTGCCGCCAGGCTGGCCAGCTGGGGCACGTAGTCGGCCAGGGGTGTGGGGATCGCCAGCTCCCTGGCGAAGCGCACCGGATCCCAGCTGGTGAGCACCGTGACCGCCAGCAGGCAGGGGGCGGGCAAACCGGCGCTGGCGGCCCCCTCCGCGGCGCCGTCAAGGGCCGCCGTGAGGCCCTCGACGCCAGCGGCGGCATGCACGGTGAGCAGCTCGGCTCCCAGGCCGGAGGCTTGGCGGCAGGCGGCCGCCATCGTCGCCGGGATGTCGTGGAACTTGAGATCGAGGAACACCCGCAGGCCGCGCTGGCGCAGCTCCACCACGATCGCGGGGCCACCCGCCAGGAACAGCTCCAGCCCCACCTTCACCCAGCGCAGCCCCGCGATGGCCTGGGCCAGGGCCAAGGCCGAGGCGGCATCGCCGCGATCGAGGGCGAGGATCAGGCGATCAGCCGGGGCGGCGGTGGTCATGCCTCAGCCCGATGGCGGGGGGGCTGGAGGCCGCTGCGCTCCAGGGGGCTGGGCTGGGCCGCCGCGGCCTCGGTGCTGCCGTTCTGGAGGCCCCGCAGCGCGGCCAGCAGGCTGGCTGGACTCTGGGGATCCACCATCAGCACGCTGCCGCCTGGCGCCTTGGCCAGCTCCTGGCCCATGCCCATCCAGTCGCCGGCCAACAGCAGCCGCAACCCTTCCGCTGCGGCCGGATGGGCCTCGATCACCCGGGCCAGCTCGCTGGCCGCTTCGGCCCGGGCCTTGGCCATCAGCTTCTGCTGCTGGGCCCGGGCATCGGCATCAAGCAGCAGCGCTTCCTGCTTGGCGCGGGCATCGAGCACCAGGGCCTCGGCCCGGCCCCGGGCCGCGTTCACCTGGGCCTCCCGCTCGCCCTCCGAGCGCAGAATCGCGGCCCGCTTCTCCCGTTCGGCGGTCATCTGCTGCTCCATCGCCTGCTGCACGCCCAGGGACGGTCGGATGTCGCGCAGTTCCACCCGCGTCACCTTGACGCCCCAGGGATCGGTCGCCTGGTCCAACTCCTTGAGCAGCACCTCATTGATTTCGCTCCGGGTGGTGAAGGTCTGGTCCAGATCGAGTTTGCCCATCTCGGCCCGTATCTGGGTGAGCACCACATTCACCATCGCCGACTGCAAGTTATCGACCGCGTAATAGGCGCGGGAATGCTCCAACAACTGCCAGTACACCACCGCGTCGACTTCGATGCTGACGTTGTCGCGGGTGATGCATTGCTGCGGCGGGATATCCAGCACCCGTTCCTTCAGCGATTCATGGCTCACCACCCGCTCCAGGCCGGGCAGCACCAGCGACAGCCCAGGCCCCAGCTCGCGGTCGTACTTGCCGAGGCGCTCCACCAGCCGCGAGCGGCTGCTGCTGGTGACCTTGACGCCGCTGACGGTCAGCGCCGCCAGCAGGACCAACACCGGCACGACAAGTTCCATCAACTGAACACGACGCCCTTGAACCCTAGGCAAGATGGGGAAGCTTGAGACGCTGCGCCCTTGCTCTCGCCTCCCTTCCTCTGGCTTGGCCTGGCGTGCCTTCTGCTCATGGTTGTGCTGATCGGCGCCGACAGCGACGGCCTGCTACTGATCGGTGGGCTGGCGGCGCTGCTGCTGGTCGTGGCCAGCAGCCTGCTGGCGTTGCCGGGACCCGCCCAACTGCTGCTGTACGGCCTCCTGGCCGCCGCGGGCTACGGCTGGTTGCGGGCCTCGTCTCGCAATCGCCGCGAGCAAGCGATTCGTCCGGCTGCGGGAGCTGAGCTGGCCGAGGTGATCGAAGCCTTCGACAGCCGCGGCGAGGGGCGGGTGCGCTGGCAGGGTCAGAGCTGGGCGGCCCTCAACATGGAACCCCTTCAGGATCTTCCGCCCGGTAGCCGGGTCACAGTGCTGGGTCGAGAGGGCACGCGATTGCAGGTGCTACCCCAGCGCTGAGTCCTTCGACCTCAGTCGAAAAACATCAGGCTGACCACCTTGCCCATGTCCTCGGCGCTGCGACAGCTGGCCAGCAGCGTTTCGCTGTCGTGGAACGCATAGCAGATCAACTGATCACAGCGGCTGATGATCTCCTGGTTGCAGAGGCTGCTGGCCATCGGCAACGGCAGCTCGTCGTGCTCAGGCCGAGCCACCAGGTGCAGCACTCGCTCCAACTGCTCGCGGGATTCCGGTGGCTGGCGCTCCAGGCTCTGGGGCAGCAACACCGTGAGCTGGCCGGGATCCACCTCCAGCACGCCGCGGATCACAGCGGAGTTGACTCCCTGGGCTCCGGAGGTGATCAAGCTATGGCCCTCCTGCGCCAGCGAGCGGGCCACCAGCTCCACCAGATGAATCGAAACCACCGGCACATGGCGGCTACCAAGAATAGCGATGCGCCGCTTGCCTCGGTCCTGGAGCATGGCCAGTTCCTGAGCAAGCGTATCGATCCGGTCGATCGCCGGAAAATCAAGAGACCGGGTCACCCGCTGGCCGCCGTCTGGTGTTGAACCTAGCAGTGTCGTCCCGCGAGTGGATCAGGAGGCAATCGGCAGACATAGCCGCTCCAGCAACGGTTCAAAGTGGCAGTGCTCCTCGACGAGGCGGATTGCGTAGGTGGCCTTGACCGCTTCGTTGAGGCGCACATGACCGATCGCCGCCTCAATCACCTCCACCGTGGTGAGCGTGTCATGGTCGACCTTGAGAACGGGCACCTCCAACTCCTCGGCGCGATTGAGCAACTGGGACAGCGGTTCGCCCGCGCCGGTGAGGATCAAACACTGGGTGGAGGCCTCTAGCGCCGCCAACTGAATGTCGGTGCGGTCCGCGCCGGTGACGACGGCCATATTGCGGCGGCGGCGGAAGAACTCCATCGCCGAATTCACATTCATGGCGCCGATCGAGAGGGTCTCGACCAGCAGATCCAGCCGATCGCGGCAACACAGCACCCGAGCCCCGAGGCGACGGGCCAACTCATCGACGGTGACGCTGCGAAGCAGGGGGCTGCGGGGCAAGATGCCCAGCATCGGCAGGCCGAGGCGCTGCAACGCCGGCTTGAGGTCGCCGCGCACAGCGGCCAACTCCTCTGGCAACACGCCGTTGAGCACCACTCCGGCCAGCAGGTCCCCCAACTGGCGGCGGGCGTCCAGCAAGGCATCGACGCTGCGGGCGTCACTCCAGGGATGCACCAGCAGCACCGGCGCCTGCAGACCCTGGGCCAGCGGCACCAGGCCCAGGCCATGCAGCTGGCCTTCCCAGAGCTGGCCGGCGGCCTCGAGCAGCACCAGGTGATCGCTATAGCTCTCCAGCTGACGCCGCAAGGCGGCGAGACCCTCTCCGGCATCCAGCTGCCCGGCCAGCAGGCGCTGCTGCAGGGAGTCGGGATCGAGGCTTTGCAGGGAGGGGATCAACTGGGTGTCGGGCAGCCCGAGGGTGGCGCCGACGAAGCGCACATCGGCGTCGAACAGCGGATCGCCCGGCTGGCGGATCTCGGCCTGCAAACAGGTGGCGAGGGGTTTGCCGAAGGCCAGGCTCACCCCGTGGAGGGCCAACTGCCGCGCCAACCCGAGCACCAGGGCCGATTTGCCGCTGGAGGGTTCACAGGAGCCGATCAGCAACGGAACGGGCATGGGTCGTGCTGGCCGGAGCCTTCAGGCTGGCGGCCAATCTAGGCAGCAACGTCTGGCGGCCATGCTGGATTCACTACGGATTCAGCCTGCCGTGAACGCGACCCCTGACAGCCGGGGCCCAGCCTCCGCGGGCTCGGGACCCCGTCCCGGCCAGGACGACCGCGCTGGCGGCCGAACGGTGGCGATCACCGGAGCCAGCGGCGCCCTGGGGCAGGCCCTGCTGCGCCGTTGGCATGACCGCGGTGCCCGGTTGATTGCCCTTTGCCATGGCGATCGCCCCTTGCGCCTGAACGATGCCCGGGGCCAGCTGATTCCGCTGCTCCAGCAGCGCTGGCAGGTGGGCGAGGAGGAGGCCCTGCGGCAGCTTCTGGGGGAGGTGGATGTTCTCGTGCTCAACCATGGCGTCAACGTCCATGGCGAGCGCAGCGCCGAGGCCACCCTGCTGTCGCTGGAGGTGAACGCGCTCAGCACCTGGCGATTGCTGGAGCTCTTCGCCGAGGTGGTGGCCGAACGCCAGGTCGCCGGGAGCCCCGTGTCCGAGGGCGAGACGATCGCTCCGCGGCCCTTGCCGGAGGTCTGGGTCAACACCTCCGAAGCGGAGATCCAACCCGCCCTCAGCCCTCTCTACGAGATCAGCAAGCGCCTGATCGGCCAGCTGCTGAGCCTGCGGGCGCCGCTGTTGAACCGGCGAATGCGGCTGCGCCGGCTTGTACTCGGCCCGTTTCGCTCCGCACTCAATCCGATCGGCCTGATGGGGGCCGATTTCGTGGCCGCCGCGATCCTGCTCCAGGCCGACTGGGGCTGGGACCTGATTGTGGTCACGCCCAACCCGCTCACTTACATCGTGATGCCCCTGGTGGCTCTTGGCCGCTGGCTGTACGCCAGCCTCCTGTGTCGCGATGGCGACCCAGGCTGAGCCTGCCGCTGGCTGGAGCTGAACTGGGCTGCTGCAGCCATCCCGTGCCTGCTGCAGGCGCAGACCATGGGCTCCGAGGCCCACCCTGGCGGCGCTTGTTGGTGCTGGCGGGCTTGGTGGTGCTGGCGGCGCCGATGGCCTTTGGCGGCCGACGACGACGACTCCGGTTCGACGCTGTTGACCCCTCCACGATGGCGGGGGTGCAGCGGCGGAGGTGCAGCGGCGTGGTTGCAGCGGGGTGACGTCCGAGATCGATCCCTCAGAAATCGCGATCCGTGAGAATCTCGCAGCCGTCGCTGGTCACGACGATGGTGTGCTCCCACTGGGCCGAGAGGCTGCCGTCGACGGTGACGACGGTCCAGCGATCGCGCAGGGTGCGGCAGGCCTTGCTGCCGGCGTTGAGGATCGGCTCCACCGCCAGGGTCATGCCGGCCCGCAGGGTGAGGTTGGGCAGGTCTCGGGTGCGGTAGTTGAACACTGAGGGTTCCTCATGCAGATTGCGGCCAACGCCATGGCCGGTGTAGTCCTCCACAACGGCGTACCCGTGGGCCACCACGTGGTCCTGCACCGCTGAGGCGAGGTCGTAGAGGGTGCTGCCGGCCCGGATCGTCGCCAGACCCTTCATCAGCGATTCCTGGGCGACGCGGCTGAGGCTCTCGGCTTGGGGATCCACCGACTCACCAACGCAAATGGTGATGCAGCTGTCGCCGTGGTAGCCCTCGAAGCAGGCGCCAGTGTCCACCTTGAGCAGGTCGCCGGCCTGGATCACCCTGCGGGTGCTGGGGATGCCGTGCACCACCTCGTTGGTGATGCTGGCGCAAATGCTGGAGGGGAAGCCGTGATAGCCCTTGAAACTGGGCACGGCACCCAGTTCGCGGATGCGCCGCTCGGCGTGGCGATCGAGATCGCCGGTGCTCAGCCCAGGCGCCGCGAATTGCTGGATCTCCCGCAACACCGTGGCCACGATGCGGCTGGCGCGACGCATCGTGGCGATCTCCCGAGCCGATTTGATCTCCACGCCGCGGCGGGTTTTCTGGATCGAGGGACCACTGGCGCCAGAGGGGACCTGCGCACCCTTGGCCGCCTTGTCCTTTTGCGTGGTGGCCAGCAGTTCGGCGAACAGATTCACGGGAGAATTCTCCGGCGGTAAGGCCTCTTTGGTCACAAGCTACCAATCGCGCCGGAGCACTGACAGAACGCCATGGCCGACCCGAATCCAGTGCCGGACCCCCCGGCTCCACCCCAGAAGCCGGCGGCCCGCAAGCCAAGCCCTGCCGCGGCAGCGGCCCGCCTGCGCCAGCTGCATGCCGGCCTGGCCCCGTTTGTGCTGGCGCCTTTGCTGATCACCGTCTGCACCGGGATGAGCTACCGCCTGCTGCGCGATTGGGGTGGCGTGGGGCGGGACGCGGCCCACATCCTGATGGAGCTGCACGAGGGGGAATGGCTCAAGCCCTGGCTGGGCGCCAATGCAGAAACGTTGTACGTGCTGCTCAACGGACTGGGGGTGTTGTGGATGCTGATCAGCGGCGCCGGTCTGCTGTGGCAACGGCTGCGGACCCGGCGGTCCTAAGGGGTTAGAGGGACCACGAACGGGTACACTGACTGTTTGGCCAGGTGCGGCGGAGCCCCAGGGATGTCAGCGGAAACCAGCGACCAGACAGAACCTCAGCAGGACAATGTTGAATCCAGCGAGGCCAGCAGCATTACCACAGCGACAGCGGAGGCCCCGGCCGCTGATGAGGAGGCTGTGAGCAGCGTGGCCACCACGGCAACCCCTGCGGTGTCCGCCTCCAACCGGAAGGCCCGTCTCAGTGCCGAAGCGCTGATCACAGCTTTCGAATCCTCCCAGCTGCGGGACGACCTGCCGGAGATCTTTGTGGGAGACACGGTGCGGGTGGGCGTTCGCATCCGAGAAGGCAACAAGGAGCGGGTTCAGCCTTATGAGGGGGTTGTGATCGCCAAACGTCACGGTGGCCTGAACGCCACAATCACGGTGCGACGCATCTTCCAGGGCATCGGCGTGGAGCGGGTGTTTATGTTGCATAGCCCACAGGTGGCTTCCGTCAAGGTCGAGCGGCGCGGTAAAGTGCGCCGGGCTAAGCTGTTTTACCTACGCGACCGCGTAGGTAAGGCCACCCGTGTCAAGCAGCGTTTCGATCGCTGAGTGACTGCACGGACAGGGCGGTTATCGCCGACCTGCACTGCATCCAGTCAGAGGGGCATCACCACTGCGCCGTTAGTTCAGTTGGTAGAACGCAGGTCTCCAAAACCTGATGTCGGGGGTTCAAGTCCTCCACGGCGCGTCTGATGTCTCTCCCCGTGGCCTTATTTCACTGTTCCATTGTCCCGTTTTCGTTGCCTTCAAGATGGAGCTGGAT